>CAKZOK010000062.1 GCA_937136415.1 uncultured Cytophagales bacterium
CCAGAGTCCATTAAAACAAAGATTGCTACTTATCGGTTCGTTGAGGGTTCGATTCCCCTTAGTATAGTAAAAACCATATTCCATTAAAACAAGGATTGCGACTTCATAATATTTGATTAGATAAAAATAAAAATAATTAAAAACCATATTCCATTAAAACAAGGATTGCGACACAGTAAAACCATTAATAACAGCATTATTAGATGATGATTAAAAACCATATTCCATTAAAACAAGGATTGCGACAAGCAACTACTGCTGCTGCTACAACTATTGAGCATTAAAAACCATATTCCATTAAAACAAGGATTGCGACTAGATAAATTAAAATCTATTGTAGTATAAAAAGATTAAATTAAAAACCATATTCCATTAAAACAAGGATTGCGACCGCAAAAAGCCGTTCAGTATTCTGTTCTAGCTGAATTATTAAAAACCATATTCCATTAAAACAAGGATTGCGACTTGTTTAATGTTTTGGTCAATTACTGCATTTGAATTAAAAACCATATTCCATTAAAACAAGGATTGCGACTGACTACCATACAAGGAACGATAACACGTCCGTATTAAAAACCATATTCCATTAAAACAAGGATTGCGACCTAGCACCCGAAAAAGCTGAAACATTTTTGTCTACTGATTAAAAACCATATTCCATTAAAACAAGGATTGCGACTTTTTGCTTGGACTGGAAGATTTAAATCTGACATAATATTAAAAACCATATTCCATTAAAACAAGGATTGCGACCTAATTTTTTTTTCGTTTGAAATATCCCAACCTTATTAAAAACCATATTCCATTAAAACAAGGATTGCGACTAATAGGTAGTTCTTTTTTGAGTTTTAACATAGAAATTATTAAAAACCATATTCCATTAAAACAAGGATTGCGACTTTCTTGTTTTGGTTGGGAATAGTTACTTAACTAAATTAAAAACCATATTCCATTAAAACAAGGATTGCGACTTATTTCTTGTTGAGCATAGAAGTCATTGATTAGTATTAAAAACCATATTCCATTAAAACAAGGATTGCGACTTAGGTTTATAATAGAATAACTTCATATTCTTCTTGATTAAAAACCATATTCCATTAAAACAAGGATTGCGACTTTTGAGCGAAAAACTCTTTTGTCATTTCAATTCTATTAAAAACCATATTCCATTAAAACAAGGATTGCGACAAGAATTTTGTTGTAATTACAGACGGCAAGCCGAGATTAAAAACCATATTCCATTAAAACAAGGATTGCGACTGACTGGAATGTCTCCAAAACTTTCGGCGTATTCGAATTAAAAACCATATTCCATTAAAACAAGGATTGCGACTGTGAAACTGAAAACTTCCAAAACAAATTTCATATTAAAAACCATATTCCATTAAAACAAGGATTGCGACTGATTTTAATTTTATTTCAAACTAATTTATTACAATTAAAAACCATATTCCATTAAAACAAGGATTGCGACAACCAACCTGTTACGGTTGACCCAGCCAGACTAGCATTAAAAACCATATTCCATTAAAACAAGGATTGCGACTCTTTTTGGTCAATTTTGACTATGTAACGAGGTTTTATTAAAAACCATATTCCATTAAAACAAGGATTGCGACAAATCGTAGCGAGGAATTAGGGGCGAGGAACGAGTAAATTAAATTCCAACTTCAATTCTTACCCCCCTTGCTCCATTAAATAAGGGACATCTCTGTTTCTTCTACTTCCAAAATCAAATCCTTACTATATGCACTAGAAGGCGTTTGGAAGCCTGCTTCAAAATTTTGATTCAATATTTTTTGAGTAATCAAAAGTGCTGTAATTGAAGTTAGTTTGTAGCCTTCTACTGTCACTAACCTTGCTTCAAGAGTTGTTTTTCCATCGGTTACCTTTCCCCACAAATAACTTTTATTATTATTTCTTTTTTGTTCATTTGGTCCTTTTTTACCTGCCTTAATTTTCTTTTTTATGGTATTTTTGACAAATTCATTTTTGAGTACTAAAGAAAAATAATTGCTCATCTTCATTGCCTTTATTGCCTTTGGAGGCTGCGCCATAAAAACTTTAATATTTGGAATTTGAGTAGAATGATACGCCGTCGAAACATCTCCCCAAGGAATTGTAACTGAGTTCATTTTTTTTATTCCATAATCAATTATTTTGGTTTGATAAGCTGTTTTTACTGTTTTGATTACTCCATTTTCACGAATCATTCCTCCTCCCCCTGCATTTTCAATCATCGTAATTGCTGTTCCTTGTGAAACACCTCCCAAGCCCATAAAAGCAAGTTCTAAATGGGTAGCTGTTGGTAATTTATCCTTCAAAAATTTAGCTAAACAATCCGAAGGCACAACATCAAAACCGACACCAGACATAATCATAATTCCTGCTTCTTTGGCTGCTTTATCTTGTGTTTTAGCATATTCGAATACTTCAATTTCACCTGTAATATCCAAATAATGCGTTTTTGTAGCAATACAAATAGGAATAATTTTTTTGACTGTTTGTGTAAAAGGACCTGCGCAATTTAGAAAAATATCTATTTCTTCTCTTTGAAGAGCTATTTTGATGGCTGTTTTGTCTGTTGCTTCGAAAGCAATCCATTGTAAGCCTAGCCTGTCTGCTAATTGTTTTGTTTTTTGAGCATTTCTTCCAGCCAAAATGGGGTTTAGTCCTTTTTTGATGGCTAATTCTGCAATCAGCTCACCTGTATATCCGTAAGCTCCGTAGATTAAAAAGTTTGATTTCATTTTTTATAAAAAGTATTTTATCGTTATTTTTTTATATAAACTTTAAAATGTTTGATATGTTTAGTAGAAAATAGACAAAAAAAAATTCTTTCAACATTAAAGAATATTGAAAGAATTTTTTGAATAAATATAAAAATAATTTATTCTGCTGTTGCTTCTGTTTCTACTTTTGGTGTCATGACATCTTCTTTAGAATTGTCTAGCATTGATTGGAACATTCCGATAATGTCAGTAAGTTCGTTTAAGAAAAAACGGTGTGGATGAATTTGGATAGTATCTCCTTCCAAACGCAAGAACAACCACTGCTCTCCAGTAGTTACACAACCATAAATTGTTGTAATATTATTATCTTCACGCTCATTAAAAATATCTGCTGCAATCATTTGAGCGACACATTTGCCCAACCCTAAGTCAATATTATTTTTGTATGCCTGCACAATAGACATCACAGGCGAAGAAATAGAATATGATTCTGCTCCCATTGATAAAATAATATCAGAAGGACCTGCCAAACCTTCACGAGGCTCTACATTAAAATATTCTCCCGAATAAATCGTAAACATACGCTCTGTACGCTTGCGAAGCTCCAAAAGAATCGGCATCAAAATAAATTCTGTACGTGCTTTTTCTGTTTTGATTGGTAAATCTGATGTAATTTCCATTGTTTGTTTTAACCAATCGCTTGGCTCAATAGGCGCAACTGCTTCAAATAAATTTTTTTGTACTTCATTGAGGTTAAAACGTCTTTTGATACGGTCAAAACTGAACTTGTTATAGTTCATAAACTCTCTTTTGTTGTAGCGAGAATAATTATTATGCCCTCTATTGTTGTTGTAATTAGAATTATTTGAGCCTTGATAATCTCCGTTAGAATTGTTAGAGGTGCGAGAGTTGGAGTATGATGATTGATTTGAATCTTCTTCTTGATTTCTTGAACGATTTGGATACTTAGGTGTTTTCATTATTATTTGTTCGATATAAATACTATTACTATTAAAAGTAAACTAAAATTGATTAAAATTACTATATAAACTAAAATTAAGCTGATACAACTCTTTTTTTTATAAAATCCTTATTTATTATAAGGTAATAAATATTTTGTTTGTTTTGATATTCTGCTTCTTTCTGATTTTCTAAAGAGGTTAAATGTTTCCAAAAATACTAAAATTTTATATAAAAGTAAAAATTTATATAAAATTCTTCATAGTACTGGAAATAAATTTTCTTTTTTATTATTTATCCTCCTGTATTTGAATTTGTTTCATTTTCCATATTTGGATTTTCTTCTATTGGATTTTCTTTTAGTTTTTTATCGGCTACCTGTAAGAGTTTTTTGGCGTAATCTTGCTCTTTACTCCCCTCATATTTTCTGACAAAAGTAGTTAGTTTTTCTACATAAATAGGCAAAGGTTCTATATAAGAAGCACTCATAATTCGGAGCAATTCTATTTTTGCATTAAAGCTATTTTGTGGATAATTTTTTTGAATATACTCTAATTTCTCAACTGCTTTTTGATATTTTTTATTTGAATACAATTCATAACTCTCTTTATACAAGGTAGTTACGATGGTATCATTTACAACTGCCTCTTCCAAATAATTAGGGTCAGAGATGAGCTTGGCAAAAATAGATTCAGAGTAATTGTCTTGTAATATCTTTTCATAACTAGCTACATCACATTTTTCTAAAGACTTGTTTTCTAAGCAGATTTTACGAAGTAAAAATAAAGCTTCAGGAATATTTTTATTTTTTGGAAAATCTTTTATAAAACGCTCAAAGGTTGCTCTAGCATTTTCATTTTCTTTAAGCTGATAATGATATACTTTTCCTAATTCGAATAAAGCAACCTCAATTTTTTGTTCTAAAATTGTAATTTCCTCCATTGTTTTTGGTATGTCTTTTATTCTTTCTTCAACACCTGCCACACCTGCATAAATGTTTTGTTGGTCAGTTTTGCTGTCTGTTGTTGTGGAAATTACATTATTATCAATGCTACTATTTACTTTATTGCTTCTTCTCCAATTATCTTCTAAAGGGCGGTTTTTCCAAACTCTAACAAATGTATTTTTTCCTTGTCGGACTGCTTTTTCATTATAAAAATACCATGTTTGAGCAATATTTGTATTATTTTGAAATGGATTTGTAGCTCCCTTTGTAACCAAATTTCCATTTTTGGCTGCCTTTTCTGCTGCTGCTATTTCTTTATCAATTTGTGCTTTTTCTTCTGCAATCTGTTTTTCAAAATACTTGATTAATTCTTCCTGTGACATTTTGGAAAGATTAATTTTTGTATCAGCTTTCTCTAAAACATCATACTGTGCAAAAAATTGATTCAAAATTTCTCCTCTTGCAGAAATTTCATCATAATTACGCATCTCTTCAGTACTGATGGAAAGCGCAGAATCATAATACGAATTTGCCTTTGCATACTCACTTTCTACATAGTATAATTCTCCCATTCTGACATAAGTATAAGCTCTTTGCGCCGAATTATTAGATTTTTGATTTAAAGATTCTTGCAAAAGATTAATAGCCTCCTCTGTTTTTCCTCTTTTTTGTGCAAACCCTGCCATTTCATAATAAATACGGTCTTTATATTCTTCATTTTTTTGGTCATTTAATAGTTTTGCAAAATATTTTTGTGTCTGTTTTATATCTTCTGTACTTGTTCCTGCTACTTGCGAGGCATTTAATTGAGCATTAAAAACCATCTCATATTCTGGGTGCGCTTTTATACTTGCCTGATAATTTTGATATGCTTTTCTATCAAATTTCTTGATATTAATTGTTTTGTCTTCTGCTCCTTGTTTTGCTTTGTTTTGATAAATTTGCCCTAAAATAAAATGATAACGAGCCTTTTGAGTTTTGTTTTTTGTGTATGGTAAAGCCAATTCTAAATAAGCTGCTGTTTTGTCAAAATCATTTATGGTTCGATAATAATGGGCTGAAACCAAATAAAAATCTCTAATATTTTCTTCTGAAAACTTGTCGCCTTCCTTAGATATGTAATCCATTGTAAATGAGGCTTGGTCTAATTTTTCGCTTTCAATAAACGAACGCATCAACCAAATCAATGACGCATGACGTACATCTAATTCATTACTATTTCCATTCAAATATTTGAAAGAATTGATAGCATTTCTATAATCAGTTTGGTGCAAACGTGCCTTTCCGATAAGCAAATAGCTATTATCTGTCCAGTCACTTTCTGGATGGCGTTGGATAGGAAGTGATGCCTTTTCTACTACATAATCCAGTTCGCCCTTAAATCCTGCCATTGCAACACTGTCTATTGTAGGCAAAACTGCCAAAATATTATTAAAATCACTTTTTTGTTGAATGTATGTATTTTTGTACACCTCATCAAAACGCTCCTTTGCCAAAAAATAGGCATTATAACGAGAGGCTGTATTTTTATAAAACTGACATGAAGTAATGCCATTGAACAGGAAAAATACTGATATAAAAAATAATAAATTTTTAATTATTTTTTTTTGAAAGATTGCTAAATTCATTTATTGATTTAATTATAATTACAATTACTTTTTCAAAACGTGTCTATAATTTATTTTACCTTATTTTTTTGCTATTCATCTTTCTGTAATTTTTCTATTTCTTCTAAAGTTAGTTCTGTTAATTTAGCAATGATTTGATTATCCAAACCTTCTTTTATTGCATTTCTAGCAACTTCAATATCTCGTTCTAGTTTTCCTTCTAATCGTCCTTCTTTCTTCCCCTCCAATCTTCCTTCCATTTTTGCTTCTGCAATGGCCGTATATTTCACACTTTTTTCTATTCTAAGGTCTTCTTGAAAGCGCACATATCTCTTTTTTTCTACTTCAGAAAGCGACTCATAACGTAGTTTTTCTTTTGCTTCATCTAGTCCTTTTGCTTTAAATCCTTCTTTTACTTCACTATTTTTTAGGAAATAAATCCATTCATCAAGTGTATTTTTGGCTACATCATCAAAATTATTGACTTTCAAGATGTAATATTTTGGAAAAATATCAGAAACTTTTTCTACCAAATAATCTGATTTTTGAATAATAGTTGGCTTCAAAATATCTCCTTGATGTGTACCTACAAACTCATTTTTAGAGGTATATAAATAATCTTTACCTTGCCCTAAACCGAAATAAACCACATTGATAGCATATACTTTTCGGATAGTTCCATACGGCTGCCCTTCTTTTATATATTCGGTAACCAACTTAGAAACACCATATAGCATTCGATGAAAATAATCTATTTCAGAATCATTCTGCACCTCAACAAGCATCAATTCGCCTTCGGTAGATTTTACCAAAATATCTACACGATTATATTTATCGTATTGGTCTTCTTTGTTTCCTTCACTTTCTAAAATATTTTCAATCGTTACATCGAATAATAATAATTCGGACAAAAACCCTTCTAAAATGCCAAAATTTGCTTTATGGCGAAGTAGTTTTTTCATTGCCCAATCAAAACGGATTAATTTTTTACTCATAATTTTTGTATTAAAACCCTAAGAATCTTCGCAAATCCTTAGGGTTTAGATTTTACTTTTTAGCTTTTTTCTTGCTTTTTTTAGCTTGTCCGTTGGTTGCTTTTTTTGGCTCTAACTCCAAAAACGGATATTCATAACTTGTTGGAGCATTAAAAGTTTCTTTGATAGTGCGAGGACTTACCCAACGCAAAAGATTCAGATACGAACCTGCTTTGTCGTTTGTTCCTGACGCTCTAGCTCCACCAAATGGCTGCTGCCCTACTACTGCACCTGTTGGCTTATCATTAATGTAGAAATTTCCTGCTGCATTTTTGAGTTTTTTGGTAGCCAATTCTACTGCTGTACGGTCGTGAGCAAAGATAGAACCCGTAAGTGCATACGGAGAAGTTTGGTCTGTAAGCGTAAGAATATCCTCAAAATCATTTTCTGGATAAACATAAATCGTCAAGACAGGTCCAAAAATTTCTTCACACATCGTAACATATTTAGGGTCTTCTACTTTCAAAACAGTAGGTTCGATAAAATAACCTTTTGATTTGTCGTATTTTCCACCTGCAACAATCTTGACATTTTTGTCTTTTTTTGCTTTATCAATGTAGTTAGCAATTTTATCAAACGATTTTTCATCAATAACAGCATTTACAAAATTTCCATATACTTCTGGCGAACCTGTCTTGATTTCAGAAAGCATACTTGTCATTTTTTCTTTTACTTCCTTCCAAATATTTTGAGGAATATAAGCTCTCGAAGCTGCCGAACATTTTTGTCCTTGGAACTCAAAAGCACCACGAACAAGCGCAGTGGCTACCTGTGGCGCATTTGCAGTATGGTGAGCCACTACAAAATCTTTTCCACCCGTTTCGCCTACAATTCTTGGATAACTTCTATATTTATTGATATTTTGACCTATTTCTTTCCAAATAGTTTGGAATACGCCTGTACTCCCTGTAAAATGGATTCCTGCAAAATCTTTATGATTGAAGATTACATCGCCTGTTTCGGGTCCGTCTGTAAAAATAAGGTTGATAACTCCGTCTGGCATTCCTGCCTTTTCGAAAACCTCCATAATTACATGCGCCGAATAAATTTGAGTAAATGCTGGTTTCCAAACTATAACATTTCCCATAAGTGCAGCCGATGCTGGAAGATTTCCTGCAATGGCAGTAAAATTGAAAGGAGTAAGCGCAAAAACAAATCCTTCTAAAGGACGATATTCCAATTTATTCCAAATACCATCGGCAGAAACTGGCTGTTTTTCATAAATTTCTTGCATAAAATAAGCATTGAAACGCAAGAAATCAATAAACTCACAAGCTGCATCTATTTCGGCTTGAAAGGCATTTTTAGACTGTCCCAAAACAGTTGCTGCATTGATTTTAGCACGGTATTCTCCTGCAATAAGGTCGGCAGCTTTTAAGAAAATAGTTGCACGGTTTGCCCACGGCAAATCTTCCCACGCTTCTTTTGCTGCTAGTGCTGCACGAATGGCTTGTTCTACATGACCTTTATCGCCATAATGAAAATGTCCTAGTGTGTGTTTGTGGTCGTGAGGAGGCGAAAGACGCATTTTTTCTTCTGTGCGTACTTTTTGTCCACCAATCGTCATTGGAATATCTAATTCTTGACTACGCAATTCTTTAATTGCTTTTTTGAGTGCTTCACGCTCTGGCGAGCCAGCACGATATTCTAAAACAGGTTCGTTTTTTGGAAAAGGAATAGAAAAAATGGCATTTTGCATATAAAAATTGCTTTATAATGTTGTATGGAATAATTTAATTTTAACTACAAAGCAAAAATACAAAATGGATTTGAGAATTGATAATTTTTAAAAAAACACTCTTATTTCTAGCCTATTATTTTAATATCAACAAATAAAGACTTAGTATTCTTTAAACTAAATCCGTTTATAATTTTTGTATTCTCCAATTCTCCAGCCTGTCCATTTTTCTACCCATGTCAAGAATCGTACACGAGGTGTATAATTTTTCTTTGAAATATCGTGTTCGAAAGTCCAATTCATTTTTTTTATTCTTTCCTGTACTACTTTTGGGTGTGTTCCTTCAAATTTTTTGAGTGAATCTATTCCAGAATAATCAAATGTTTGCATTGCACCAAATTTATTCTCTACCCATTCTTCACTTTTCCATAATACATTGAATGCTTTTTGTTTGGCAAGCTGTTTTTGAGGAGGTCGTACCCAGCCATAATGATACACAAAAGCATCTATATGTTTTACTTTCAAAATAGTATTTGGTTTTTTTCTAAAACCTTGTGCATCTCTAAATGATACAATTTTTTCTTGTGCTTTTACTACTCTAATTTCTCTACGATACCATTTTCTTGAATCCCCTACATAGTCATACGAACCATAAAAATGCAAATAATTTAATAATAATCCTTCTACTTTTGGATTATCTTTATATTTTTCCATTGCATTTTTAATAGCATCAAGGTCTTTTTCATGTACAACTTCATCTCCTTGAATATAAAACGCCCAATCTGTTTTTGTATTATTTTGTTTATCATTTTTGGCTATTTGCTCAAACGCTTTATCTGTTTCGGCTGCCAAAACTTTTCCTCCTTTTCGTAGCGAATCGTCCCAAATGCTATGATAAATTTTGACTTTATCTGTTTTTTTAGCCAAATTTTGAATCAATGAAAGAGTATCATCGTCAGAATTTCCGACCATAATAACAAATTCATCACAAACAGGTAAAATAGATTTGATTGCCTCTACAATCGGATAATCCAATGCAACTGCATTTTTAATAAAACTAAAACCAACAACTCTCATTTATTTTTATTTTTTATAAAAAAATTCCTCAAAATTTATCAATTTAAGTAAAGATTTAAAATTAAATATTTGGTAGAGCCTTGAGTAAAATACTATTTTACCCTACTATTTTTTTAAAAAAGTAGGGTAGAATGGCAAAATATAAGATACCTATGCTTAATTCTATTCAGTTACTTAGACCGTGTTAGACTGTGATAATTTTTAATTTTTGAGGAATATTAAAATTTATTTTTTATCTAAAATGTACTTGTCAAAGAAAAACTAAGTCCACTTGAAGCAGGAACAATTCTACAAATTCCTCCTACACACAAAAGCCCTGCTCGTTGTCTTCCATAACTAAGCCCAAAACGAGAAGCTCCTTTTACATAACTTGCTCCAAAATCGTAATAATGTTTTGCTTTTGGTTTGTTTGCTCCTGTTCCTACATAATTCATTTCATTGGATAAATAAAATGAAAATTTTGATTTGATGGTAGTTTCCAAAAGTCCATATAACCAATTTCCTTGGTCTTGTTCGGTAGCTAAATGTTGAATTTCTGAACGAAAAGCTAATTTTGAACTATGTTTGTACTGAACATCAGCCACAACAGTATGTGATTTTACAAGCCCAAATCCTGTTCTTCCTTCAATTTGGTCTTTGTCGTACTCCAAATAAACATAAGTAAAAATAGTTTTCCATTTTTTGGATATTTTTTTATTGATTTCTACATTAAAATCTTGATAATAAGTTTTATCGCCAATAGCAAAAAACTCGGCTGTATAACCTTCATCTGTTGTGACTTGTTTTTTATCCAAATTTCTAGCTGTTGCAAAATTCAGAGCAATGCTTGTTCCGTATTTCCCTCCCAATTTCGAACCTCTTTTTAAAGAATAAATAAGCTCGGCTTGAAAACCCCATTCTCCCAACATTTGCACAGCGTAGGGATAAAGAGTCAATAATCGATAGGTATGTTGTTTGGTATTTGCAGGTACAAAATTGATGTAATAAACATTATCAATGGCTGTTCTTTCCGAACGAAAATCTAAATTATCTATGCGTTTGGCAGAAAGAGAAATCCCTAATCGTGGACGAGAATACTGCATATTCATCAAAAATCCTGTTCCTGTTTTATCAATAAAACCATTTACTTTTGAAGGGTCAGAAGCCTTATGAACATACTCTACATTTGTAGAAAAGCCTCCTTTATTAAGAAATAGCCTAGCAGAATAGGCATCTACATTTCTATTTATATAATCAATCGTTCCGAGATAATCTTCATATTTACTTACAAAACTACCAGCAAGAGTAACCGACAAAGGATTCAAAACAGGAATTTGATTTTCTTTTTCTTCTTCAGTAAGTTTTGGTTTAAAAATTTCGTGCAAATAAAGTTCTAAATCTAAGCCTCTTACTACACCTGTACTCATTCTATTTTGCTTTCCAAATGTATTTGTTTCATCTATGGCAAAGCCATTTCGCTGCCTTCCAATGATTCCTGTTGCTCTTGCTTTTCCATTAAAATCATACTTGACACGCAAACCATCAATCGAATTATCAATACCAATAAAACGGTCTTCTTGCGCCCTAAGAATCATTCCACTACCAAATTGCTCATACAAATTACCAACTGTTACATCCAACCCTTTCAGTGTATAGCCCATATAACGCCTCGCAATTCCAGTTCCTCTCATACTTGAAGGATACCCCAAAAGTGCTGGCAAATAGGTTTCATAACGAACACCAGCACGAAAATTTCCACGTTCATAATTGAGTGTAAAGTAATTATTAAAACCAATTTTTTCTAATGGAACGGCTGCACCAATAACCGAATCTTCTACATAATATCTAAAATCAGTTTGTACGCTTCCTGTAAGTGTTCCAAAATCAATTTCATTTTGATTATTTTGATTTTGGGCAAATGATGAACTAAGAGTTAGAAAGAAAAAAGAAAATAAAAGTAGTGTTTTTTGGTAGTTTTTTTTTAACATTTCAATTAATATAAAAAGAGTTTTTGATTTTTTGTGCAATCTACCAAATACTTTTTTAAATTTTAAGTTTTTTGATGGGTTATTTTTATTTCCTTTAAAGAGCCTCAATAATAAAGATTATCACGGTTGATTTCTCATGTGTGTTTAGTTCTTCAAAACTGAACCTTGACACAATTAAAGTAGAAAATAATGCTTCTAATAAATTTTTACATTTGTTTGTAATGCAAATATGCACAAAAACTACAAATCAAATAATTGTCATTTTTTTATCAATTTCTAATGCCATTGCTTCTTGCTCTAATTCAATTTTGAGTGTTTTGATATAATCTACTACTTCATCAAGATATTTGTTCATATCTTTTTGTGTAACATAAGTATGTACCACGTAAACTTTTTCATCTACCAAGCCAGCTTCTTTGCTGTTCCAAACTCCTTTTGCTTCCTTGCTAGTTGCTCCCCCAAAACGTTCTGCCAAAAACTTGAGTGTTTGTTCGACATATTTGGTGGCATCAATCGGTTTGTCGACCGAAATAGTAGAAGGAATAAAAACCCCAATTTGATGTGTACGTTCCAAACGGTCAATAATAGCTCCTAACATTTCTTCTATGGGGCGAGGAATTGTATAGCTTGCCTCTTCAGAATCTACCAGTGATGGCAAATCGGGCAAATAAGGAACATCAAAATCAGAATAATCCTCTATTTTTATTTTTTCATGCTCTGGTTCACAACGATTTATGATAGTAAAAATAGTTGCTTCATCACTTCTAACATGGTCACGAATTTGTTTTTGAAGTTTTGGAACAATGTGCATTGCCTCCTCTAAAGGAGGTGCAACAATAATAATTTGATTGACAAACTCTAAAAGCATTGCCAAGTTTTCATCAATATAAGTTTGGTTTTTTAGTGTAATGATAATATTTTCATAATCTGACATCATCGAATCCAAAAATAAAGTCAAACGAGCCGAAAGAGGTAAGTCTGTATTTTCGTCTTGAGAAAGCAAAATATCATATCCCGAATTGTGTTTATATACTTTATTTTTTTTACGAATATTAAGGTCTGAAATTAGATTTTGAGGAGTTGGATATTCAGTATAAACAGTGCTTTGTTTGGTTTGTCCGTGCAGAACACGAGCCAACGAATTGCCAATATTTGTACCTCCCGAATGAGGTGTTAGGCTGAATACCAAAATCAGACGAGCTTTTTTGGAGGCTCTTGTTTGTCTTCTATTTGACTCAACTAAATATTTTCCTAGCATTTTGCAAAGCCCAATTCCAATTTGAGGGTAATCGTGCATCATCTGAATAAAATCATCACGTTGGATAACCAAAACATCAACATCACTAAGTGCAGAAACTGTCGCCGAGCGAGGTTGATTTTCTAATATTCCAACTTCTCCAAATGTATTTCCTGCCATCAGATAAGCAAAAATCTGTTCTTGTCCACTTGCAATAATTTTTTTTACTGCCACAATTCCATTAATAATCAAATACAGACTATCACTTGCCTTTCCTTGCCAAACAACAGTTTCATCAGGAAAAAACTGACGCATTTTGGCTTTTGCAGCTATTTTTTCTAGGGCTTCTTTGGAAAGCGAGGTAAAAAGAGGCGATTTTTTGAGCGATTCTACTTTATTAATTCGGTCTATCACAATATTATTTTTTAGCTAAGTAAATAAAGGAAAAGGATTTTGCTATTTGAATTTTTAAAGTTAGCATTTTTATTATTAAAATGGTAGAATTATTTTTTATGTTTGTATTTTAAGCAATCTTATCCGTACTCTGTGGCACACAAAACACGGCTTGTCTATTCTATAAACAACTTCAATCAAACAACTGATTTAAGTGTAGTCACTTAAGTCTTATTTTAAATCTTATAAAAAAATGAATCCTACTATTTCTCAAATTACGCATTATTTAGAATCTATTGTTCCTCTAAATTTTCAAGAATCTTATGATAATTCTGGGCTTTTGGTAGGAAATCCAAATACCGAAGTTACAGGAATTTTGGTTTCTTTAGATACGATTGAGTCTATTATTGAAGAAGCAAAAGCCAAAAACTGCAATTTGATTGTAGCCCATCACCCCATTATTTTTAGAGGGTTAAAAAGTATTACAGGAAAAAATTATATCGAAAGAACTATCATTAAAGCTATTCAAGAGGGTATCGGAATTTATGCTATTCATACCAATTTGGACAATATAAAAGAAGGTGTAAATGGAAAAATAGCTGAAAAAATAGGAATAAAAAATATTGAAATCTTAAAAAAGAAAGAAAATTATTTTACTAGAAGTATTCATAATTTTGAAGAAACACAACGCATAGGAGCTGGCATAATCGGAACACTTTCAGAAGTCATTTCTGCAACTGCTTTTTTGGCAAACCTTAAATCAAAAATGAATTTGCCATTGATAAAACATACCAGTTTGAAGAATTTTGAAGATAAAAAAATAAAAAAAATTGCTGTTTGTGGTGGTGCTGGTAGTTTTTTATTAAAAGAAGCTATAAAACAAGAAGCTGACTTTTTTATTACAGCAGATTACAAATATCATGAATTTTTTGATGCCGAAGATAAAATTGTAATATGTGATATTGGACATTATGAAAGTGAGGTGTTTACCAAAGATTTGTTAGTGGATTTTCTAAAAAAAGAATTTGAAAATGTAAAAATTCAGTCTTGCCAAACCAATACAAATCCAGTAGAATATTATTTTTAAGAAATTATTAGGGAAAAATGTGTAATTTTGGTGGTTATTGTAAAAATTTACTTAGAATTTCCACGCAAAAATATTTATTCTTTTTTGCGTCAAAAAATATATAAAAATGAGTTGTAATTCCTGTGCAACTACGGCACAAAATACACAGGGCGAAAACAATCCAGATGAAGAACCTAAAGGCTGCCAAAGCAATGGCAACTGTGGCACTTCGGATTGTAATCGTCTAAATTCTTTTGATTGGCTTTCCCAAATGGAACTCCCTGATACAAAGCCTTTTGAAATTATAGAAGTCAAATTTAAGGGAGGAAGAAAAGCCTTTTGTAGAAATACAAATAACTTCCATCTGGTTACTGGTGATGCTGTAACATTGGAAGTCGAACGTGGTTTTCATGTAGGGCATGTGTCCTTGCAAGGGGAGTTAGTACGCCTTCAAATGCGAAAAAAACGTATCAAAATAAACGATGAGAGTATTTGTAAAATTGATAGAAAAGCTACTCAAAACGATTTGGACAAACTTATCGAAGCTAGAAATAGAGAGCTTCCAACAATGTATCGCACAAGAGAAATCATCAACCAACAACAGTTGGCAATGAAACTCTCCGATGTTGAGTATCAAGCAGATTCTACAAAGGCGACCTTTTATTACTCGGCTGATTCAAGGGTTGATTTTAGGGAGTTGATTCGAATGCTGGCAGGAGAGTTTAGGATTCGTATCGAAATGCGACAAATCAGCCTTCGCCAAGAAGCCAGCCGAGTAGGTGGTATTGGTGTTTGTGGTCGTGAGCTGTGCTGTTCGACGTGGCTTTCAGATTTCAAGCCTGTCAGTACAACAGCAGCACGTTATCAAAATCTTTCTTTGAATACCTCCAAACTCTCTGGGCAATGTGGCAAACTAAAATGTTGTCTTAATTATGAATTAGATACTTATTTAGATGCTCTAAAAGATATTCCAGAAATAAAATATTTACGAACTAAAGAAGGAGAAGCGCAGTTGCAAAAGACTGATATTTTCAAAAAACTGATGTGGTTTAGTTATAATTCTGAAAATGTTTGGCATGCTTTGTCTATTGAAGAAGTAAATTTGATTTTAAAACTCAATCAAAAAAAAGAATTTCCTCCTTCATTAAAACCATCTGAATGGCTTGCAGAGGGCGAATCATTAGATACTACTTTGCAAGATAATCATATTATTGATGCTGAAGAATTTGAACGAAATGTAAGGCGAAAGAGCGAAAGTGAAAATGAAAATATAGTTACAGAAAATTTGCGTAAAAGAAGACCACGAACAAGAAAACCACGAAAAAATAATTTTAGGAGCAACAAAAACAAATAAAAAACACAAAATAAAAAACAATTAATAATTATTGACGTTGTTCTAAACTATTCATTTTTTCATTAAAAAAAGGTTGCTAAACTTATTTTAATAAAAAAATGATATTACTTTTTTGCTAAAAAAACACCAAAATCAAACCTATTCTCAAAAAATTATTTTACTAAAAAAACACTAGACAAAAATGAATCAAGTAGAAGAATTTAATATCTATCGCAACAAAATGAATCAAAAAATTTTGGCTGCTGATAATAAAGTATTAAAACGTATTTTTAATTTGGATACGAATGCCTTTGCAGAAGGAACATTAGATACAAAAACAAAGGAACTTATTGGGCTTACTTGTTCGATGGTTTTGCGCTGTGATGATTGCATAAAATATCATTTAGGCAAAGCAAAAGAAACTGGCATTTCGGACGAACAAATCATTGAAGCAATGGCAATCGCTAACCTTGTAGGAGGAACGATTGTTATTCCACATCTTAGAAAGGCAATGGAATATTTGGAAGAATTAAATAAATAATTTTATTATTCTGCTTAGAACAAAACCCATTTTTGAAGGTTAATTTTACAAAGTGGTTTTTTTAGACAAAATTATATATGAAAAAAAAAGTTCTCAATTTTACTTATTTTTTTTGGTTTTTCTTGTTTTTATTTGCTATTCCTGTTAGCTGTGGACTTTTTTCAGAGGGAATATTAAAGTTGTTTTTTCTAAAAAATCAATATATCCTTTCATTTTTTCAGAACGGAAAATTAGATTATGGTTTGCCTTATCATATTTCGTTGCTCTTGAGTTTGCCAACAACTATGTTAGTGATTATTTTTTTAAAAAAGCGTTTTATGCTTTATAATTTGGAGAAAAATAATAGAAGCACTCTTTTTTGGATAGTAAGTGCTTGTTATTTATTGACCCAACATATTCAGATGTATTTTTTTGAAAAATGGTGGAAATATGACAATTACAGCCGTCTTAAAAGCCTTGATATTGATTTATTAGAAAATGTTCTTGCCGAATATAGCCATCTTTACATCTATATTTTACCTCATTTATTGAATGCTTTTTTTATCTTTTTTGCTATTCAAATTCTGATTTGGATTTCAGATATTGAAGAAAACTTTAAGTGTGTTCGTCTTATTCTAAGACGTGTGTTTTTTTCTAAAGAAGAGCTAGAAAAAGTAATTGATTATAAAATAGAAGTTCCATTAAACAAACAAGAGTTGTTTGAGTACCAAAAAGAAATTTTTTTGGGTCAAAAAAAACTTTTTACCTATTCTGATTTCAAAGAATTTCAGAATAAAGTACAATTCGAATAGTAACCTATGAAGCAATAAAAATATTATTGCTTATTATATCTCTAAAATGAAAACTTATTTTACCTACTCAAAATTATTTAGTATATTGGCTTTGTATTTTAATAATTTTCTATCTATCAAATATTAAATCATTTCTAATTTCTTTTTTACCTTTTCCCCATAAAAAAGAATCTCTCTTATAATTTTTTTACATGCTTAATTCAAATACCTTAAAATATACTTTTGGAGGTTTATTATTTGGTTTATTTTTCCCTGTTTTGTCTTGGTTAATTGATGCTCTTTTTGTTAGAGAACTTGCTTTTAATTGGGATACAATAATTCAATTACATACTCTTAACCCAATTCATTTTGTAATTGATTCTGCTCCTTTTATTGTAGCTGGTACTTTTGCTGCCGTGGGATTTTATATTGATAAAATCAAACAAAATCAAAATAAAAAAATTATAGATTCAAAAGATTCAAAACAATACTCTACAGAAAACAAGGCTATTCTCAAAAAACTGCGTATTGGAAATATCCTTACTCCTATTATTGTCAGCTTTCTTCTTTTATGTAGTTATTGGGTAATACATAATTTTCTTTCTGAACAACAAAGTAATGCTGCAATCATTAATACCTCTGGCAAACAACGTATGTTAAGTCAAAAGATAAGTAAAAACGCCTTGTATCTAAGCATTACAAAAAATAAAGAACGAATAGGTTATGTAAATACTTTAAATAAAAAAATAAAAGAATTTGAAACAGCACAAAGAAACCTAATTAGTAAAGAAAATACATTGAGATTTAACTCTACACAAATTATTTCCTTATATGATTCATTAAACCCATATTATAATGGGATTTTGGCTGGTGTGGAAGAGCTTTTGGAAGCTAATCAAATTACCAATATTGAAGAAAGAAAGGTAAGCCTAGATGATGCCATTCAAAAAATAAAGCGCAATGAACAAGCTTTTTTTCCTATAATGAATCAGATTGTAAAACAATATGAAAAAGAAGCAAATAAAAAAATTGGAAGAATAAAAATCATTCAACTTATTATTGTTATTATTTTATCTTTATTTTTTATACTATCTGCTATTCTTGGGTTTAGTTCTATGATAGATAGAGTAAAAACAGCATTTTTGAATGTAGAAGTAGCAAGCAATCTCTTAGAAAAAAACAATAAAGAACTACAAGTCTCTGAAGAAGAACTCAGAAAAAATACTACACGTCTAAAAAGCACAAATGAATACCTGAGCCGAACCCAACAAGAGCTTGCCACTTATATCCGAAGAGTTACAGAAGCAAAAAAAATGGCAAAACTCGCCGTTTATGAAGTGCATTTGAAGGAAAATGAAATTGTTCATACTGACTTGCTTAATGAGCTTTTAAAGATTAATAGTGATAAAGAAATTACAGTGGCTTTATTAGAAAATTATATCCACATTGAGGATTATAAAATAGTCATGGAAAGCCAACAAAAAAGCATAAAAGAAAAAGAAAGTACTTTTTATCGTTTTAGATTAAAAACAGAAGGCTATAATGATTGGCAATGGTTTGAAGGAACAACTCAATGTGTTCTAAATAGAAAAGGTGAAGTTTGGTATATTATTAATAGCCTACAAGACATTACAGACACAGTAAAACAAGAACAAGAAATAGCTAAATTACTTGAAGAAGTAAATTTTCAAAATCAAGAATTACAAGCCTCTGCTGAAGAATTACGCCAAAATTCAGAGCAATTACAAAAAACAAATGATAATCTTTTTGTTGCACAAAGAGAAGTAGAAGAAAAAACACGTCTTTTATCTCGTGCAGAACAACTCTCTCAAATTGGTAGCTTTGAAATTGGCACTCAGAACCTAATGTTCAGCCATTCTGAAAATCTGTCTAATATTTATGAACTGCCTGAAGAAGAAATAACAGATATAAAAGCACATCAAAGATATTATAGAAGAGAAGAAGGAGAAAAAATACAACAAAGTTTTGCTAAACTATTAAGAGGAGAAGAAAATAGTTTTTCTCTTACAGGGCATTTTACTCCTCCTAATCAGACCAAAGAAAAAGTAATAAAAATAGAAGCAACTTTAATCAGAGATTCGGCACAAAACCCAGAAAGAATACTAGGTGTTGTACAAGATGTTACTCTAATTACTTTACAAAAGATTTCTTTAAAGCAATCTCAAAAACAGTTAGAATCTCTTAGTAATAATTTACAAGGAATCATGTATCGTGCTTTAATAGATAAAAACTGGACAATGAAGTTTATCTCTAGAGGTGTAGAACGGATTACAGGATATGCTGTTTCTGATTTCTTAGATAATAAAGTACGTTCTTTTGCTAGTATTATTCACCCTGAAGATAATTTTATTGATGTTGAAATAAATCAAGCTATTGAAACAAAACAGCCTTATAAAATAGAGTATCGTCTTATCCATCAAAACGGTTCGATTATTTGGGTAGAAGAAACTGGGCAAGTAATGGAGGATAAAATAAATAATATAAACTATCTTGATGGTGTATTGATGGATATTACACAGAGAAAGCACACAGAAAAAGTCATTGATGCACAAACAAAAAAACTTTTAGAATCTCAAAAAGAATTAGAAGAACAACAGCAAATGCTGTCTGACGCTGAAAAAATGGCCAAAATAGGAAGTTATATTTGGAATCTTCAAACTAGAGAAATCAAACATTCAGAAAATCTTCCTACTATTTATGGCTTAGAAAAAGATACAATAATAAATCAAATTATTTTTGATGCTATTATTCACCCAGAAGAAAGAGAAACTCATCAAAGAAAGATTGCAGAAGCTATAATGAATGGAGAAAGAGAAGTTTTTACGACTTATAGAGCCAAACCTCCTCATTTATCAAAAAATTATTGGAGAAACTATCGTACCTACTCTATCATAAACTATAACGAGCAAGGTGAGCCCATAACACTCATAGGAACAGCACAAGATATTAGCGAAGAAGTCGCACAACAACAAATGCAACAAGAACTTCTAAGTTATGTAAAAGATAACAAAGATAATCTAGAAGAATCACAACGCATAGCTCAAATAGTAAGCTATGATATGGATATTCACACAAAAAAAATAGAGTGGTCGGATAGTTTTGATAAAGTATTTGAAGTAGAAAATTATCAAATACCACAAGATACACAAACATTTCAAGAATGGATAGAAGATATCGACTTACACAGACTCAATGAATCTTGGGCAGAAGCAGTTGCACAAAAAAAAGAATTTAATGCTATTTATAGAATCAAAACACCAAATCAAAAGTTAGTTTATGTAAGAGAAAGAGGATACCCTATTTTTGATGACACTGAAAATTTCACCAAAATGAAAGGTACTATTCAAGACATCACAAATGCAGAGTTGGCAAGACAAAAACTTGAAAAAACATCTGATAAGTTAGAAACACAGAATACAAACTTGTTGGCAAGTATCAATTATGCACAACGTATTCAGTCGGCTATGTTAGGAGGAACACAAGACCTAAAAAAAATATTTAAAGATGCTTTTGTATTCTTCGAACCAAAAGATATCGTTTCTGGAGATTTTTATTGGTACAATGAAATAGGAACACGAAAAATTGCAATCGTTGGAGATTGTACAGGACACGGAGTACCAGGTGCATTCATGTCTTTACTTGGGACAACTCTCTTAAATGAAGTAATTTTACAAAGACAAGTAACTACACCTAGCAAAATATTAGATTTTATACAAACTGAAATTAGAAAAATATTAAAACAAGATACTACTGGAAATCGTGATGGAATGGATATGGCAGTTGTTATTGTTGATACCTCTGTTGGAATGATGGAATTTGCAGGAGCAAAAAACCCTCTTATTTATATAAATAAAAAACAAAAAAACAGTGGTGGAATAGATACAGATTTAAAAATAATAAAGGGAGATATACACCCTATTGGAGGAAGAAGCGAACGAAATATGAATGCTAAATATACTAATCACAGTATAGACATCAAAAATATAGAAGCAATATATATTTATTCCGATGGCTACCAAGACCAATTTGGAGGAGAAAGAGGACGAAAGTTCATGTCTAATAAATTTAGAGAACTTTTATACAATACACATAATACATCAATGCATCGTCAGCGTGTTGCTCTCAAAAGAAATCTAATGAACTGGATGGGTACAGAATATGAACAAGTAGATGATATTTGTGTAATGGGAATTACCATATAATCAATTACAAAACCTCCTTCTTTGGCTTTGAATTAATACTCTTAAAAGAAGTATTTTGATATTATTATTAACTTCTGCCTACCAATGATTCTGACTAGCTTTAAAAATTCTTCTCTTATTTTTATTTTTCATTATAAAATAACCCTAATAACGTTTAATATAAAATTGCGCTTTTAAAGAAGATAATGTATATTCGCAGTTAGATTTTCACACACTCCAAACAATTTTCTTAAATTATTCCTTAGTATAATTAATTTTTAGAAAAGGAATTATACATTTTTTTTATTCGTTATTATCAATCTCTTTATATGAATATATTAGTTTGCATTTGTCATGTACCTGACACAACAACCAAAATCAAATTTACAGGTACAGAATTAGACAAAAATGGTGTACAGTTTATTATTGGTCCTTATGATGATTACGCTCTTGCTCGTGCCGTCGAACTCAAAGAGGCAAGCAAAGGAAAACTTACCGTCTTGAATGTAGGAGAAGCTGATACAGAACCTACTATCCGTAAAGCCTTGGCAATTGGAGCAGATAATGCTGTTCGTATCAATGCACACCCAAAAGATGCTTATTTTGTAGCCGAACAAATCGCAGCCTATGCAAAAGACAAAAATTTTGATATGATTTTGATGGGACGTGAAGCCAGTGATTATAATGGTGGACAAGTTCACGGAATGGTTGCCGAAATGTTAGATATGCCTTGTATTGTACCTTGTATGACACTAGAGGTAGAAGGAAATACTGCCAAAATGGGGCGTGAAATTGAAGGTGGAAAAGAATATGTAGAATGTGAAATGCCATTTGTTGCAGGGTGTCAAGAGCCTATCGCAGAATGGAAAATTCCAAATATGCGTGGAATTATGATGGCTCGTAAAAAACCCCTAGAAGTAATAGAACCAACCTCACAATCAGCTCCAACAGAAGTAATGGCTTATCAGCTTCCTGCCGAACGTGGAAATGTAAAAATGATTGATGCTGATAATATGGACGAACTTGTTCGCCTATTAAAAGAAGAAGCAAAAGTACTTTAAATCAATTACGGATTACGGAAAATTAAATCTTATTATTATACAAGAACAAATAATTTTTCATAATTTCTAATTGAGTTTATTCTCTACCATTGCTCGTCTTTTCACGAGTGATATACGCATAAAAATAGAATTTAAAAAATAAACAAATAAAACGATGTCAGTTTTAGTATATATAGAAGCAGATAATAATGCAGTAAAAAAATCTTCGTTAGAAGCCTTAACTTATGCAGCCAAAATGAATGCAGGTGATGTAACTGCTTTGGTTACAGATAAAGCAGAAAACTTAGAAGAACTTGGAAAATATGGTGTCAAAACTGTTTTGCAAGTAAATGATGAAAAACTTTCGACTCGTCCTGTAAGTGCTATTGCAAGTGCTATTGCAGGAGCTGCACAAAAAGTAGGCGCAAATGCAGTCGTAATGTCACGTTCTTCTACCGTTGATGCTGCAGCTCCACGAGTAGGCGTAAAAATGAAAGCAACAGTAGCTTCAAATGTAGTCGCTCTTCCTCAAAATGAAAATGGTTTTGTAGTTCGTAGAGGTGTTTTTACAGGAAAAGCATTCGCAGATACAAAATTAGAAGGCGAAAACAAAATACTTACAATAGCTAAAAATGCTCTTGCAGTAGATGATTCTTTAAGTGGTTCTGCTACTGTAGAGGCATTTGTTCCAGAGTTTGGAGCTAAAGATTTTGCAATCAAAGTAACAGATGTAAAAAAACAAGAAGGCGATATTTTATTACCAGAAGCTGATTTGGTAGTTTCAGCAGGACGTGGAATGAAAGGCCCTGAAAATTGGGAAATGATTGAAAATTTGGCTAATAAATTGGGAGCTGCAACAGCTTGTTCGAAGCCTGTTTCAGATATGGACTGGAGACCTCACCACGAACATGTAGGTCAGACAGGAATTAAAGTTGCTCCTTCTTTATATATTGCTATCGGTATTTCAGGTGCAATTCAGCATTTAGCAGGCGTAAACTCTTCTAAAACTATTGTTGTAATCAATAAAGATTCGGAAGCTCCTTTCTTCAAATCAGCAGATTATGGTATTGTTGGAGATGCTTTTGATGTCGTTCCAAAACTTACAGAGGCTTTAGAAAAAGCAGGAATATAAACTCTTCTTTTCTCAAAATAAAAAACGCTTTACATTAAAAATGTAAAGCGTTTTTTTATGTAATAAAGTTCATTAATCATCTTATTTCTAGTCATATTCTATTTTTACTTCGGTAAGCCCATCACGAACAAAACCTAGCATTTCTGCACCTTTTCGTGTTACATCTATGACTCTTCCTGCCTTGAAAGGTCCTCTATCATTTATTCGTACTCTGATTTTCTTTTGATTTTTCAGATTTGTAACCGTTACCATCGTACCAAAAGGAAGTGTTCGGTGTGCTGCAGTCAAGAGTTTTTGCCTGAATTTTTCGCCACTCGCTGTTGGTCTTCCTTCATATTTATCTGCATAATAAGATGCAATTCCTGTTTCAGAATGCTTTCCTGTTTTGCCTGTATTTTCAAAAGAGTCTTTTTTCTTTCCAAAAAGTGATGTACAAGAAGATGAAACAACAACTAGAGAAAGAAATAAGAAAATTATTTTTACTTTAAATTTCATATTATTTTAAAATGTTTGGGTAACGAAGCTACAAAGTATTATCAAGAAGTACAAATTCATATTTTATACCAAAGAGCAACTTAAATAAAATAAATTAGCTAAACTTTGCACCCACAAAATCCGTTAAATTAGCAAATCGTTTTGTGATTACTAAAAAAAATTGTATTTTTAATTATAAGACAATCAATTTGTAATCTATTTTCATTCTCAAAATAAATTAATTCTCTATGGAAAATTTCTTGTATCCTTTGGCTTATGGTGGGCTTCTGCTCTCGGCTGCCGTTTATTTCTTTTTAAAAGAACACAAACATGCAGCAGGGTTTGCAAAAACTGGCTTTTTTGCTTCTTCATTTTTATATATTGTATCATTGTTTTTCAATAAACATGGACTTCCATTTGATATTTTGGGAATTCTTGCTCCTGATTTAGCAATCTTTACTATCGTAACATTAATTTTTAATCGCCTCGCATCTGGTTCAAAAATTCTTTATTTTACTGTCCTTGCAATCATTGTAGGACTAAAATTATTCCTTTTCGATACAAGCAAAGAAGCTATTGTAAATTATGTTGAAAATGATTTTACTTGTTCGACAGAATCAAATGAAGCACAAAACATTGTTGGAGATAAAGAAACAGCTACTTTGCCTTCTAATCTTGATGCAAATGGCGAACTTCTTTTAGATTTGAATCTAAAAAATAAAGATGCTATTGTTCCTGTTTTAGAAAAATATAATATCAAAATGCGCAGAGCATTTCCAAACTTACAACACGATGAGTATTCTGAATTAGAAGAATATTATGTATTGAATATTCCTACTTTTCAATTAAAAAATATTGATGTAATTGTTGGCGAACTCAAAAACTCAGGCGCAATAGATTACCTAGAAAACAATGAAATCTTAGAACTTCCTCAAAACCCTACTACTTCGTTTGATGTAGAGGCAAACAAACCTTCTTTTGGAATTAATGACCCAAATCTAAAAGACCTTTGGGGATTTGAAAAAATGGGAGTTGCTCAAATGTATGCTACTTTGAAAGAACAAAAACCTACCAAAAAAGCCAAAATTGTTATTTTGGATACAGGTGTAGAAGCTGACCACGAAGATATTAGCTCAAACTACCTTTCTCTTGAAAAGAAAAGTAATTATGACAAATTAGGACACGGAACACACTGTGCAGGAATTGCTGCTGCAGTTACCAATAATGGAAAAGGAATTGCTTCTTTTTCTCCAAACTCTGAATTTGTAAGTGTTTCTAGCATCAAAGTTTTGAATGATAGTGGTTTTGGTTCACAAGAAACCGTTTTGGCAGGAATTATTAAAGCAGCCGATGCAGGAGCAGATGTAATTTCACTTTCTTTGGGAGGACCTTCGAATGATGCGCACCAAAAAGCCTACTCAGAAGCTGTAAAATATGCAAATAAAGCAGGCGCAATCGTAGTGGTCGCAGCAGGAAACTCTAACAAAAATGCAAAGAATTTTTCTCCAGCAAATGCACAAGGCGTAATTACTGTTTCGGCTATTTCGCCAGATTTGAGTATCGCTCCTTTTTCTAATCATGTACAGGATATGGAAATGGGAATTGCAGCTCCAGGGGTTAAGATTTTTTCTACATATCCAAAGGGAAGATACAAATTTTTGAACGGTACTTCGATGGCAACACCATATGTAGCTGGTCTTTTGGGAGTAATGAAAGCATTAAATCCAGAATTAGACACAAAAACAGCTTATGAAATACTAAAATCAACGGGAAAAAAGTTAGAAGCTGGCGAAAAAGCAGGTAACTTTATTCAAGCTGATAAAGCAATTAGTGCTGTTTTGGAAAAAGAATAAGTTTGGTTTTATGTCGTTGATGGGGATACCAACAATGACAAAGTTTGTTCTGTTCCTTAAAACTGAATAAACATAAAAAATTAACTTTGATAACCTTTATTAAAAGCCTATTCAATTTTTATGATTGAATAGGCTTTTTTTATTGGAAAAAACGCCTTTTTTTTATAATTTTAATCAATATTTTAAAGATACTTGTTATTTTTATATAATAGAGTAGCATACGCTTTAGCGTGTGAGTAAGTACCGAATGTTTTAGCTTTCGGAAAATCGCTGTTTTATATCTCCTAACCTAAAAATTAGGGTACATTTTCGCAAGCTAAAGCATATGCTACAAAGAAAAATAATACCGAGTTCACGTTAAGAAAAGAAGGTAAAAAAATTGTCAGAGAACCAAATTAAATTTGTCTTATCACAAAAAAGTCTTTTGCAATACAACTCTATGAACATAATCACAACACCAAGTAGAGTTTTGAATCCTACTTATCGCAAAGTTAATATTATTAGAAATGAAATAAATCGCTTCAAAAGTTCTTTGTTGGAGTGTTTGGAACATATAAAAATAAGCGATGAGAAAAACGAACACGAAGAAAATATTAAAAAATATATAGGCGATTTTCTACAAAAAACATTTTATCAAAATTATCTTATCAATACAAAAGACCGTGTTGATTTGGCTATTTATGCAGGAAAAAATGCAAAAAGTAATATAAGTGTTTTGATAGAAACCAAACGACCTAGCAATACAAATGAGTTTTTGAAAAATGATAATATAAATAAAAAGGCATTACAAGAACTTTTACTTTATTATTTGAGGGAAAGAATAGATTTACAAAACAACCAAATCAAATATTTAATTGCTACAAATGGCTATGAATGGTATTTTTTTAAAGGAAATGATTTTTATGACTTTTTCTATAAAAACAAAAAATTAATTAAAGAATATAATGAGTTTGTAAAAAATCAAAAAGATTCTTCTAAAAACGAATTATTTTATAATGAAATTGCTAAAAAATATATTGAAGAAGTAAAAAATGAATTGCCATTTTTATATATCAATATTAAAGAAAATTACGAAAAACTTTTACCTCTCTCAAATACAAAAGACGACCAATTAGTATCTTTATACAAAGTATTTTCGCCTATTCATTTGTTGGCGCAATCGTATGGAAACGATAGCAATGAATTGAATCACGAATTTTATTTCGAACTTTTGCACATCATCGGATTAGAAGAAGTACAGAAAAAAGGCGTAAAACTAATTGAAAGAAAAAAGAAAAAAAATAGAAATATTGGTTCATTATTAGAAACAACTATTTTTATTTTAGAGGATAGAAATTATATCAAAAAAGTCAAGAATCTTCAAAATTATGGAGAAGACAGAGAAGAGCAATTATTCAATGTTGCTTTAGAGCTTTGTCTGACGTGGATAAATCGTATTTTGTTTCTCAAATTATTGGAAGCTCAACTGGTTGTTTATAATAAAAGTAAAGAATATGAATTTCTGAATACTGATTTTATACAGCGATTTAATGATTTGGAAGATTTGTTTTTTTCTGCCTTAGCAAAAAAACCAGAAGAGAGAAACGAAGAACGAATAAAGGAAAAATACAAAAATATTCCATATTTGAATAGTTCGCTTTTTGAGCCAAACGAATTGGAAGATACAACCCTCCAAATTTCGAATATAAACGGAGTAGAATTAGAAATTTATGACAAAACTGTACTAAAAAATGATTTAAAACACAATCTAAAACCTCTAACAGGAAAAATCCCTCTTCTTTCTTATATTTTTCGTTTTTTAGATGCCTACGATTTTAGTGGAAAAGACCAAAATAAAGTAGATGAAACCAATCAAGGCAAAACACTAATTTCGGCTTCTGTGTTAGGGCTTATTTTTGAAAAAATAAATGGCTATAAAGAAGGCTCATTTTACACGCCTGCCTATATCACAATGTATATGGCAAGAGAAACACTACGCAAAACAGTCTTGCAAAAATTCAATGCTCATTACGGTTGGGAATATGAAAATTTTGATTATTTGCGAGAAGATTTCTTCAATCATATCCGAAAAGGAAACAGAGAAGTAATTAGAAAAGAAGCAAATCAAATCATCAACTCTATCAAAATATGCGACCCTGCTGTTGGTTCTGGACACTTTTTGGTAAGCTGCCTAAATGAGCTAATTGTCATAAAAAGTGAGCTAAATATTTTAGTAGATAAAAGTAATAATCCTTTACAGGTTCATGTTCAAATTGACAGTGATGAACTTGTTATTAAAAACCAAGATGATGAAATTTTTATTTATCGCCCTAAAAGTTTCTCAAATACAATCATACAAGAAACCTTATTTCACGAAAAACAAACACTCATAGAAAGTTGTCTTTTTGGTGTTGATATTAATCCTAATTCTGTCAAAATATGTAGGTTGCGTTTGTGGATTGAGCTTTTGAAAAATGCTTATTATATAAATTACAAAAAAAATAAAGACCTTCAAACACTACCAAATATTGATATTAATATCAAAACAGGAAACTCATTGATAAGTAAATTTCATATTGATGATAAAATGAATTTTTTTGGTAATAGTTTAAGTGTTGCCGTAAAAAGGAATATTCCTGATTATAAAATCCAAACAGAATTGTATAAATCGGTAAGAGATAAGGAAACTAGATGGGTAATCAATAAAAGTTTGAATGAGCATCGTTTGTGGTTTGATAATTTGAGAAGCCCAAAAGATAAGGAGTATGTAAGCCTTCAAAAATTGAAAAATAAATTTACAGATTATGGAATGAGTAGCCTTGCCAAACAAAATATTTTAGATAAAATGGCAAAGGAAATTAAGAAATTAGAAGCAGCCTATGACAAGAAAATGGAAATA
The DNA here is from genome assembly GCA_937136415.1 of uncultured Cytophagales bacterium. Lineage (GTDB taxonomy): Bacteria > Bacteroidota > Bacteroidia > Cytophagales > Bernardetiaceae > Bernardetia. Next base: position 28,921 of record CAKZOK010000062.1, read on the forward strand.
TATAGAAAGGCTTTTGAATGGCGTTTTGCTTTTCCAGAAGTATTAGACGACGAAGGCAAATTTATTGGTTTTGATGTTATAATTGGAAATCCTCCTTACTTTTCGATAAGCAATGATTCTACTTTGAAAAAAGTAGCCAATCTATATGACACCTACAATTCGGCTGGCGATATTTATGCACTTTTTGTTGAGCTTTCACAAAAAATATTGAAACCTTCGGGGATTAGTTCATTTATTATTTCGAACAAATGGTTGAGAGCTAATTATGGCGAAAATCTTCGAAAATATTTAGTTGATAAAACAAATCCTGTCGAACTTATAGATTTTGGGCAAAATTTATTATTTGAAAGTGCTATTGTTCATACAAATATTATTACCACTCAAAAACAAGAAAATAATAATAATTTATCTGCTGTTAGGTTTCCTGATGGTTTCTTTGATGCTGAAAAAGTAGATATAAAAAGTTATGTCCAACAAAATAAAATTCAAAATTTGGAAATAGATTCTGCAATATGGAATATTATTTCTCCAAACCTAAAAGAGCTAAAAAGCAAAATTGAAAAATCGGCTAAAAAGCTGATGGATTGGAAAATTATCTTTTATCGAGGAATTTTGACAGGTTATAATGAAGCTTTTATCATTGATTCGGAAACCAAGAATGAATTGATAAATAAAGATGCCCAAAATGAAACTATCATAAAACCAATTCTTAGAGGAAGAGATACTAGAAAATATTTTTGTAATTATGCCAATTTGTATTTGCTCAATACCCACAACGGATACAAAAATATAGAAAGAGTTGATGTAATTAATGATTTCCCTAGCGTTTATGATTACTTAAAAACACATGAAAAAAATGCAGCCAAAAGATTTGATAAAGGCGTGCATTGGACAAACTTACGAAATTGTGCATATCTTGATAAATTTGATACTCCCAAAATAATTTTTTCTGAAATAGTAAGTGAGCCTCAATTTTATTATGATGAAAAAGGCTATTATCCAGAAGCCACAACTTTTTTTATTTCAGGAGAAAAATTAGAATATCTTACAGGCTTATTAAACTCAAAAGCTGTTACATTTTTCTTTAAATCTTTTTATATGGGAGGCGAATTGGTAGGAAAAATTAGATATAAAAAAGCGTTTTTAGAACAAGTTCCTTTGCCTTATCCTACAAAAAAGCAAGAAAATCAAGTAACAGATTTAGTAACCCAAATTTTAAAATCAAAAAGTAAGAATCCAAATGCTGATACAAGCGATTTGGAAAATCAAATTGATATTTTGGTTTATAAACTCTACCAACTAACAGACGAAGAAATTTTGATTATTGATTCAGATTTTGACAATCAAAAAAATTAAACCAACTGATTCTTAAAAGCAAATTTTATCAATCCAACTACATTTTTCACATTTATTTTATGAAGAATATTTTTACGATGAGTTTCTACTGTTCTGGTACTTATAAAAAGAGCCTCTGCTATTTCTGCACTTGAATATTCTTTACAGATAAGTTGTACGATTTCTGTTTCTCGTTTGGTCAAAGAATTTGCTTGTTTGTTTTTATCTTGTCTTTTTTTCTTTTGCATTATTATTTCCAAAACCTCTGGACTATAATGCGAATTGCCTTCTGCAACCTGTTTTATGGCTTTTATTAATTCTTTTCTACCAATATTTTTTAAGATATATCCTTCTGCTTCCACAGCCAACACCTGCTCAATCAATGCTTTTTCGTCGTGCATAGTCAGAACTAACACTTTCAAATCTGGAAAGCGAAGTTTGGCAAGTCGTGTTAGTTCTACACCGTCCATTTGAGGCATACTAATATCTGTTAGCAAAATATCAATCGGCATATTGCTTTCAGCCTGTTTTTGCAAAATCTCTAAAGCTGTTTTTCCATTTGTGGCTTCAGCAATTATTTTAATATCTTTTTCTTTTCTTAATAACGAACGAATGCCATCTAAAAGCATTTGATGGTCGTCGGTAAGAAGTAATTTTATGACTTGTTTTTCTTCTTGCATTTTTATTTAACATTTTTCGAAAAGCATCTTATTTTCTGATAAAGCCGAACTTTCAAATTCTACCTTTATCAGAAAATATTATACTCAAACAATTTTTGTTTTATACTTTTATATCTGCAAGTACATTTTGATAGACTGTATTAATTCCTTCTTCTAAAGAAATTTTGTATTTCCAGCCTAAGCTAGTCAATTTATCTACACTCATCAATTTTCGTGGTGTTCCGTCTGGTTTGGAAGTATCAAAGACCAACTCTCCTTCAAATTTTATAGTCTTTTTTACAAGTAAAGCCAACTCTTTTATGCTCAAATCTTCGCCAGTTCCGATATTTACAAGGCTTGGCTCATCGTAATTGTGCATCAAATAAACACAGGCTTCTGCCAAATCATTGGCGTGCAAAAACTCTCTTTTTGGCGAACCTGTTCCCCAAATTTCTACTTCAATATTATTTCCATCTTTAGATTTACGAATACCGTATTTATCCAAAATTTCCAAAATTTGAGTTTCAGAAAGTTCACTCATATCTTTGCCTTCTACCAAAAAATGGCGCAAATTATTTCTAATTCCGTCCCAGTTATTTTGTTCCAAACATTTACCCAAATGGAATTTTCGGATAAGCGCAGGCAAAACATGAGAGTTCATCAAATCATAATTATCGCCTTCTCCGTAGAGATTGGTAGGCATAACCGAAATAAAATTGCAATCATACTGACTTCTGTACGCTTCACAAAGCTTTATTCCTGCAATCTTAGCAATAGCATACGGCTCGTTTGTTTGCTCCAAAAGTCCTGTCAATAAATATTCTTCTTTGAGAGGTTGAGGCGCAAGTTTTGGATAAATACAAGATGAACCCAAAAACATCAATTTCTTGACATTTGATTTTCTTGCAGCTTCAATAACATTGACTTCCATCATCAAATTATCATAAATAAATTCGCCACGATAGGTATTGTTTGCCAAAATACCACCTACTTTAGCTGCTGCCAAAAATACCCAATCAGGTTTTTCTTGCTCAAAGAAATCATTTACAGCTTGTTGATTGCGAAGGTCAAGCTCTTTTGAAGTGCGTTCTACAAAATTTGAATATCCTTGTTTTTCTAGCTCTTTTTTGATAGCCGAACCGACCATTCCACGATGTCCTGCAATATATATTTTCATTTTGAAATCAATTACGAATTATGAATTAAAAATTACGAATTGAATTACATAAAGTTCCAAAAGAACTGAAAGTAAATACAACTAATATATTTTGAATTATGATTTTTAAAATACGACTTTGTATTAACTGATAACTGAAAAGACTATTCATAATAATTCATAGTTCTATGTCCACCTTCTTGTAGATATTTATCTTTTTTGAATAATTCTACATCAGCCAAAATCATATCTGTAACAAGCTGTTGTAGATTATATTTTGGTTTCCAGCCTAGTTTTTCTTGTGCTTTTGTAGCATCTCCAATAAGTAATTCTACTTCTGTCGGACGGAAATAACGAGAATCTACTGCAATTACTTCTGTTCCAATTTCTATTTGATATTCTGGATTTGAGCAAGATTTTACAATTCCTTTTTCCTCTTCATTTTCTCCTACAAACTCTAACTCTATTCCTAATTCTTGAAAAGCAATTCTACAAAAATCTCTTACCGTAGTGGTAATTCCTGTTGCAATAACAAAATCCTCTGCTTTTTCTTGTTGTAGAATTAGGTGCATTGCTTCTACATAATCTTTTGCGTGTCCCCAATCTCTTTTTGCATTTAGGTTTCCTAAATAAACTTTGTCTTGTAAACCAAGCGCAATTCTTGCCGTTGCACGAGTGATTTTGCGAGTTACAAAAGTTTCTCCTCTAATTGGGCTTTCGTGATTAAATAAAATCCCATTACAAGCATACATTCCGTAGGCTTCTCTATAATTTACCGTTATCCAATAGCCGTACATTTTGGCTACTGCATAAGGTGAACGAGGGTAAAAAGGTGTTTTTTCAGATTGTGGAACTTCCTGAACTAAGCCATATAATTCAGAAGTTGAGGCTTGATAAATACGAGTTTTTTCGGTCAAATTTAAAATACGAACAGCTTCCAAAATACGAAGCGTACCCATAGCATCAACATTTGCAACATATTCAGGCATATCAAAACTTACTTTTACGTGCGACATTGCACCTAAATTATAAATCTCATCTGGCTGAACTTCTTGAATAATACGAATCAAATTAGTAGAATCAGTAAGGTCGCCATAATGCAACTTGAAACGATAATTATCTACGTGTGGGTCTTGATAAAGGTGGTCTATTCTATCAGTATTAAAAAGTGAACTTCTACGTTTGATACCGTGAACTTCATATCCTTTATTAAGTAAAAGTTGCGCCATGTATGCGCCATCTTGTCCTGTAATTCCTGTAATGAGTGCTTTTTTCATTCTAAATATTTGAATCTGATGATGTCTGTATATTGATTATCTATTTTTTTGAGCAATTTTGGCTATCTACAAAAGTAATAAATATATACTAAAATATAATAATTCAACTCTCTTTTGAGAAAAGTATTTTGATTGTTTTTTTGAAATAAAAATGACGTTGTTTAAACTTTCATGTTTTGCATTTTTTTATCATAACTAAGTAGTATCAAAATTAGCCCTACAAGGCGCAAAAGTTTAAATAGCTTCAATATCTTTAAAAGTCAAAAAAGCAAATTTGTATTATGATAATATTTGCATACATTTGAAATGAGCAATAAAATAACAAATCACACTTCTTAATTCTTACTTTATTTATTTCTATGGATAACCTTCGTTCTATTTTAGACACTTTTTCGGAAGAGGAAAAAAAAGCTCTTCATGCTTTTGTACAGCGTCAGAAAATTCGTAAAAATAGAAAAGACCTTCAACTTTTAGAATTATTACAAGAGGAAACTGTTTATAATGGAAAAGAATTGGTAGTTAAGCTTTATCCCAAAACAAAAAATAAGATTGCTTATCATGCGCTACGCAGAAGATTAATGCAACATTTTATTGATTTTATTACACTTTCAAGAAGCACCGACCAAACTATTGAAGGAACAGATATAATGGGAATTATATCACTTTCTCATTATCTTTTTGAAGTAAATTTGGAAAAAATTGCGTGGAAATACCTCAAAAAAGCAGAAAATCAAGCACAAGAAAATGAACAATATCATCTTCTCAACTCCATTTATAATCTTGCTTTAGCCAACACAAATAATGAATTTTCGCCTTCTTTCAAACGTCTTTTAGAATTACGTAATCAAAATAAAATTTTTGCAGAACAAGAAGAGCGAGCGCATATTGCAAATTGTATCTTAAAAAACAAACTTTCAGAAGCCAAAAGAGAAGGAAAAACATTGGATTTTGATAAAATAATGACACAAATTTTGGAAGAATGGAATTTGACTAAAGTTATCAGTGAGCGTCCTCGTATTCGTTTTAATTTACTTTCTATTGCTAGAAATGCTGTAGTAGCCAAAAAAGATTATTACAATTTTGAATTTTTCTTACGTGCTAATTACATTGAACTTTTAAAAGATACAATGATTTTGGAAAAAAATCAATATTATAGACTTTCTCTTTTATATATGTTGGCTCACGTTTTGTATCGAAACAAAAAATTTGATGAATCATTAAAATATCTTGATGAATTTAAAGATATTTTAGAATCATCTAGCAAAAATTCAAAATCTTATAAAACTTCTTTTTATTCAAAGTTTGTTCTTCTTACGGCTGCAAACCTTGCCTTTACAGGCGAAAGAGAAAAGGCAATTCAATTATTAGAAAACTTACTCAAAAAAAACAAATTTATTCTTTCTACAAACGATGTTTTGAATACGCATCTCAATTTAGTTTTTTATCATTTTCAAAAAAATGATTTTAAGAAAGCACATAAAGTTTTGTTAGATTTTGGGCATTCTGATGCGTGGGTAGAAAAAAAAATGGGTAAAGAATGGGTTGTCAGAAAATGGCTCATCGAATCTGTTTTGCAATTCGAACTCAAAAATGATGATATTGCACGAAAAATTATCTCAAAAATAAAACAAAAATATGCTTCTCTTCTAGGGCAATCTAATTACCAAAATAGCAAACCTTTTTTGAATCTTTTGGAGGAATATATGCGCTATCCACAGCGAGTTACACAAACTATTTTTTTAGAAAAAGTTGAGAAAGTAATTACTTTTGCCGAAACTACAAAACAAGAAGATTTGCAAGAAATGGCATTTTATGCATGGTTAAAATCAAAAATGGAAAGAAAAAATTATTATGAAACGCTTTTAGAACTGGCTAGTAATTAGAGAATAGAAATTAATTTTTATTTTTTTGAAGAATAAGAAGGCAAAAATTTATAATCCTTACAGAAGTTCTTTCTCAATAAAAGTTGCTAATTCGTCATACCATTCTGTTCCATATTTTCTAATTAAAGGCGTTTTCAAAAATTTATAAACAGGTACTTTTAGTTCTTTTCCTAAACTACATGCAGGACTACAAATATCCCACTCATCGTAATTTACAGCATCAAAACTAGCATATTTTGTAATTCGAATTGGATATAAATGACAAGAAATTGGTTTTTGATAATCAATTTTGCCCGCTTCGAATGCCTTCTCTATTCCACATTTTGTGATTCCTTTTTCATCGTAGGTAACATAAGCACACGCTGTGTCTTTTTCAATCAATGTTGTAGAAAATTCGTTGTCTTCGTCTAAAACATATTTTCCATTTTTCTCTATTGCTTCAATTCCTTCTTGTGTTAAAAAAGGCTTTACTTCTTCATAAATGTCTTCCAAAATATGTCGTTCCTTATCCTCTAAAGGCGCACCCATTTCGCCCTCCACACAACATGCCCCCTTGCATTTGTTCAGATTACAGACAAACTGTGTAAAAGCTACATTATCACTAACAAGAGTATTTTTTATAGGAATCAAAATATTTACTGGTTCTTGGTTCAAAGTTTTTTTTATAAAATTAGAATACAAAACTACATAAAATTACTGAATCTTATTTCAAAATTAATTTTTCTAAATAATGTGTTTCTATTCCAAAAAAAGATTTTAAATTTTCAAATTCTTCTAGCTTTTTAATTTTTATATTCTCCTCCAAAAAGCTTTCTTTTTTGGTTGCAATTAACAATACATTTTTTGGTGTATGAGCATCAGAAATAAATTCGACAGCTTTAGTGTGATAGCCACAATAATTTAGCAACAAACAACGCATTGTATCAGTTAGCATCTCGGCTTGTCGTTCCAAAAATATACCATAAGAGGTCAGAGGAGAAAGTTGGTTTTGTATTTTGTTATTTTCTTTTTTTTCTATTTCTCTTCGGATTTGTTTATGACAACAAGGTGCAACAACTATCAATTCTGCATCTGCTTCAATTCCTTTAAAAATAGCATCATCGGTAGCCGTATCACAAGCATGTAAGGCAATCAAAACATGTGTTTTTTCTTCCTCTTGAGTTTGTTTAATTTGATATTCCTCTATTGTTCCTTCTACAAAACTTAGGTTTTCAAAACTGGACTTTTCTGCTATTTGATTACAAAGATTTACCAAATCTTTTCTAAATTCCACACCAACAGTACTTACTTTGAGTTTCAAATTATTTTTCAAATAATCATATAATGCAAAGGTAAGGTATCCCTTTCCAGCTCCCATATCTGTAATTTGCAATGATTTTTGAGAAGGTAATTGTTTCAACAAAACACTCAATATTTCTATGTATTGATTAATTTGTTTGTATTTATCTTGCGCATTAGCATATACTTTTCCTGTATTATCTGTTATTTTGAGAGCTTGCAAATATTTTTTTGAATTTCCTTTTTGGTCTTTTGTTTGAATAGCTCGTTTTTTTTGTTTGTCGTGTGAAGTCGAAAGGGCTTGTTTTTGTGTTGGTTTTTGCGAATGAATTGATGGTTTTTTATTTATATTTTTGATATGCACATCAAAATCTGTTGTGAATAGAATTGCTTGATTAAAAAATCCTTTTTGATTTTGGGTAGCATTTTCTTTTGTAATAAATGTTATAATTTCTTTTATTCCTTCTACTATCAAATAATTTTTGGTAATATCCTTTGTTTTGTGTCTATACACAAAGGTTAGATTTTCTTCTCGTTTGATAATTGTCTTACGAATCAAGATTTTTTTGAGTGTTGTATCTTCTTGATTAAAAATAAAATTTGATAATGTAATTTTGATAAAATTATCATTTTCCAAACTTTCCTTTATTTTTTCTATAAATTGATAAATCATTTTTATTACTATAATATTATTTGTAAAGATACAAGCAGTGTTTTTTTAGAGTACTGGACACTAGATGTATTTGCTGTTCTGTGAGTCACAGAACAGGGAAAAACATCGTTCGTTGGTGTTTTAGCGTAGCAACACCAACAACTTTTTAACTCATGTCCAGTACTCTAATTCCTTATACATTTACTCTCTTTCTTTGTTGTTTTACCTTTATATGAAGAAAAATTGCCAAAGCACTTGCCATCAAGACAATAATAGGCACAAGCCAGTTGTCAGACAAATAACCCATTTGTCCAATAAAAACAAAAATAAATATAAATATAATATTCAGAAAAATAAGCGTTCCTACGATACAATAATGGGTACAGCCCATCTCTAAGAGCAAATGATGGATATGATTACGGTCAGGCGAAAGAGGCGAACGCCCTGCTAAGGCTCTCAATATAAAAACACGAATAGTGTCAAAAAGTGGATATACCATCAATGCAGATAGTAACGACAAAGGTGCAAAAATATGTAACTGGCTAGAAGTTGGCAAAGCTGCATTTTTGTTGAGAAAAACAATCAAAAGCCCTGTTGCCAAAAAACCAAGCATCAAAGAGCCTGTATCTCCCATAAAAATTCTTGCTGGGCTATAATTATAATATAAAAATCCTGCTACACTTCCCAAAATAGCCAAGCACATAGCCGAAAGTGCAAAACTACCCTCCAAAGCAAACCAAAGCCCAAAAAAACTAAAAACAACCAAAGCAACCGAACCAGCTAACCCATCAATTCCATCAATCAAATTAAAAGCATTTGTGATTACAATGACAATAAAAGCAGTAATCAGATAGCTAAAAACAAAATGTAATTCATATACTCCCAAAAAACCATACAAAGAAAAAATACGAATATCTCCAATCAAAAGAATACTTATAGCTACAAACTGTCCCATTAATTTCCAAAAAGCACTCAAAGGCAAAAAATCATCTCTCATTCCTACCACCACAATTACCAAAACAGCTCCCAACAAAAACTCCATGCTTAATGTAATATCCACAAAAGACCATATTAGAGTAGAGATAATAAACCCAAAGAAAATACCTATTCCACCAAAAGAACATATTTTTCCTGTATGAATTTTGCGTTCGTTTGGCTGGTCATGAATATTTTGGGCATTTGCAATTTTGATGATTTCGGGAATCAACAGCAAACAAATTGCAAAAGCAGTACCTAAGCTAAGAAATAATTTAATCCAAGTCATAATAATTAATTAGACAATAATTTTTTACGAATAACGTGTATTTATTTTTTGATAGAGAGCATCAGGAATTACTTCGTTATCTTCTTTCTTATTTATTTTTTCATCTTTTGATAAAAAATCAAATTGCCAATCTAATAAATTATTTCTCCATAGATAAGCCAATCCTGCCATTAATACAAAAATAAACAACAACCCTTCTGTAAAGGCATATATTTTCCAATTATTTTCTATGGTTTCTAGTTTTGAATCCATCAAAACTTTTGCCCAAGGAAACAAAAATATAATCTCTACTTCGAAAAGCACAAAAACCAATGCTATCAAATAAAATCGAATATTGAACTTGCCCCAATTTCCAATTACAGTTTCTTCACCACATTCATAGGTAGATAATTTTTCTTTTGTAGGATTATTAGGGCGAAAAAATTTGCCAATACTCAATGCAATCAGAGCAAAAAAAGCTCCGATAATCAAAAAAAGTAAAACAAGTCCAAAAGTAGAAACAGAACAAAGCATACATTAAAATCACTTAAAGATTTAGAAAATTACGATTACATTATTTAACAATTTTGAAAATAATAGTTTAGCTTTTTAATCTATGCCCCAGTTTGGTTTTGGTTCGAATCATGTCCTTTATTATTTCCATATCAACCAAAGAATCAAAAGATTTTTTTGGAACTACATAAGCAATATGTCTATTTTGATAAATGAGTAAATAATGTTTGAACTCTCTTATTTTATAGATTCTTTTCCAAGTGAGTTTTGCATGGCTTTCTGAGGTAACAATTTCGATGCGTTCGGATTCAAAATAAAAAGTTGTTAGTTCGGAAAGAAGAGGATTTTTTTCAAAATAGTTTTTTGTCCTTAGGTAGGTCAATAAAGGCAAAACCAAAAATAAAAAGACTGTCAAACTCAAAAGCAAACCAAGTTTGACTCCTGAATCTGCCCATTCTCCATTTATGATACGGTTTTCCAAAAGCATTACGATAAGCATTGTAGCCAAAAAAAGGCTCAACCAAACCATTTTGCTACGTAATAATAGCGAAAAATTTAGCCTAAGATATTCCTCAAAATTGAGTTTTGCTTTTACTTCTATTGTTTTTTCTTCTTTTTTCATAGTACAAATAACGCTTTTTTTAGACAAAAATAAAGGATAGAATACGAAATAACCAAAAATTAATCTATTTCATAAACTGCTGATAAAGGGTAATGGTCTGAAAAATCCACCTCTCTATGTGTCTCAAAATAAAGACAATCTAATTTATCATTATCATAAAATTGATTATCAATTCTAAGAAAAAATAATTTGCCATTAAATGTAAATTCTGTTCCTAATCCTTTACTTTCAAAGGCATTTTTGAGATTTCGGCGCAATTTGAAATAAGTATAACTATACGGCAAATCATTCAAATCACCACACAAAATAACTGGATATGGGCTTGTTTTGATATGATTTGTTATGGTCTGAACTTGCTGGGCTCTCATAGAAAAACCTCGTTTTAAGCGTCTGCCTGCATACCAAAATGTTTCTTCGGGCTGGTCAATCGGTTTTAGTTCATTCTGATTGATGCTCATCGATTCCAAATGAATATTATAAATTCTGATAGTATCTTTTCCTTTGGCTATGTCTGCGAAAATAGCTCCATTATCTGTTCGAACTTTAAAGGCAACTTCTCCTTTATTGATAAATGGGTATTTTGAAAAAATAGCAATCCCAAATTGTCCTTTATCGTGATTTGCAGATGTATAACGAGCATGAAAATAATAGGGATTTTTTGAGCCTTGTGCTGATAATTGCTCTCTAGTATTAAAAAAGTTTGTTCTTTCCGAATTATAAAAATCTTGAATACATTTTATATCTGAAGTATCATTTTTTATCCACGTAATTGTATTTTTTGTTACGGTATGGTTGTCTTTTGTTCTTTGATAAACATCAAACTCCCTTACATTATAAGACAAAACAGACAAATATTTTTTATTTTTTGGGATATTTTCTTTCCAAATTCCTCCAAAACTCACACTCGCTTGTAAAAAAGGAAAACCAATAATCAAAATGAATAAAGAATAAAGTGCGTACCAACGTTTGCGCCACCACCAAAGAAGCACAAAAAATACATTGATTATCAAACAAAAAGGAATCAACATTGCCACAAACCCCGAAAGCCAAAGATATTCGGGAGAAACAAGAACAGATAAATAAGAAATTATAGAAACAACCAAAACAATACTATTGACAAAACGAAAGGTGCGTCTTGCATTTCGTCTGTGCCAAGAGTCAGATTTTATTTTTCTTCTTCGTGAATTGCGTGAATGGGTTTGAGCAGGCATAGAAAACTTTACAGCTTAAAGAACGATTACGAATTAAAAATTATGAAGTTGTTTACAGAATGGCTATTTTTATTCGTGTTCTGTTACACACAGAACACAGCTTGTCTATTCTTAAACATCTTCTATGATTACAATATAAAAACAACAAATTACTACTTCAAAATGAGCCGTTTATTTAATTTCTATTCCTTATTTTTTAGATAAGATATTTTTTTGGACTTTATAAAGATAGAACGTAATGATTTGTCTTTGTGTTGAGTATTTTTTTATTTTTTTTATCAAAATCTCAAATCAAAATGCTGTTTGGGTTGTTCTTTTCTCAAAAAAACTAAACCAAAATGAAACAAATCTATAGAAACAGTTATTTTTTCATTTTTAATAATTTCTTGCCACGCCTTTTTCATTCCTTTTGACCAATGAATGTCATCTAAAATAATAAGTGTATTGTCATGGCATTTTTCCAAAATACAATTAAAATACTTGATAGTAGGCTCATAACGATGATTTGCATCTAAAAAAACAAAATCTAGCGAAGGAAGTGAAGAGATATTTTTGGGTAGTGTTGTATCAATATTTCCTATTATAATTTCAATATTTTTTTGGTCTAATTGTTCAAAATTTTGTTTTGCTTTTTTAGCAATTTGCTGACAACCTTCAAAAGTAATGATTTGAGTATTCGATTTATCTGTGGCTAAAGCCATAAAAAGTGTCGAAATCCCTAAAGAAGTACCAAGTTCTAAAATTACTTTAGGTTTAAAATATTCTACTAAATTGAACAATAAACGGGCTTTTTTGGTCGGAATGGCAGACCGACGAGCAATCTGTGAAATACTTTTTTTGTTTGAATTTGTATTATTTGCATATTTCGAACCTGCCCCAAAATCTGTAACTTCCAATTCTCTAGGGTCAGCAATAAGGCTTTGACGAAGTTTTTCTAATTCTGAAAAGGCATAATATTCTTTTTTGGATTGAACAACCAGCGTATATAATTTATAAACAAAAGGAGAATGAATCGCATGCTGATTGCCAGCCTTCAAATAAAAATACAAATAATTTAGTACATAAAATAACATAATTTGGGATAATTGTATGACCTTAGAAACTCTTAAAAGCAAAGAAAAACTCCAATAAAGCTAATTTATCGGAGTTTGAAAAAATAAAAATTTATTAAAAAATTAAGAATAAATTAATTTACATGAATATTTACAGGAATATTTCCTCTTGTAGCCTTCGAATAAGGACAAATTTGATGTGCTGCTTCTGTCAAACTCTGTACTTCTGAAATTTCCATATCCGAAATATGTACAAAAATATCAACAGCAAGCCCAAAACCATCACCTTCTTTTCCGAAAGTTGCATGTACTGTTACTTCTGGTGGCGAAGTAAGTTTGATTTTTTTATTCTTTGCAATAGCACTCAATGCTCCTCCAAAACAAGCTGCATAACCTGCTGCAAATAATTGCTCTGGATTGGTATGCTTTCCTGTTTCATCTCCTCCCATTCCTTTTGGTAAGCGTACATCAAGGTCAATTACTCCATCAGAAGATTTTACATGCCCATCTCTGCCACTTGTTCCCATTACTTTTGCTGTATAAAGAGGAGTAAAGGTTATGTTTTTTTCCATTATATCTTGTTGAGTATTAAAATAATAATTTAAAAATAGTAATTGATAAGTGCTTTTTTGTATATGCAAATTGCACAAACAATTCAACAAATTCAAATCCATTTTGATTTTGAATTTTATAAAATTAACATTTGCTTGTTACTTTTGGCACTCATTTGGAATTATATATAATAAATTTACAGAGAAATAATATTTGGTTAAGCTCATAATTTCTATAAAAGAAATAGGGTTTAATAAAAGATTCGTGTAAAAAAATCAGTATTTATCACAAAAACCCAAATTAAAATTATGTATAAATTGTTTACTAAACTAAAAACATAGATATTTGTCATTTATAAATTTAGTGCCTTTTGGATAGAGCTTAGTTATACCAAAATTTTGTTCCAAAAAACTAAATATAGAATATTAATACCCCCTTTATCATAAAATAAAAAGATATAGATATTTGAATCTATACTCCCTATTTCAAAATATTATTTATCAAACTCTAAAGTAATTTTGATTACTTAGACAAAATAAATTGTTACTCCAAAAACATAAAATTATGAAGAAGATACAATTCAATTTAAAAACTATTTTGCTTTTACTGGCTCTTTGTGCCTTTTTAGCTCCTTCATCTTTTGCCCAAAGAGGTAAAAAGAAAAACAAAAAAAATAAAGACAAAGAAATAACTGAAGCTGTAACATCAACAACAGCAGGAGATAATGAGCCTAATTGGCCAAAAGGTAGAAATAAAGGAATTGCAAAAGAAAAATATGCTCTTTTGATAGATGCAGTAAATAATGAGCAATTTGAAGAAGCCATAGCTCCTCTAAACTGGATTATCGAAAATGCTCCAAATTTGCACGCAGACGTATATGTAAAAGCTGTAAAACTTTATTCTGGGCTTGCAAAAAAAGCAAAAGAAGATGGGCGTGATAGCGAAGTAATAGTAAATCAAGACAAAATTGCTGAAATGTACCAAATACGTATCAAAAATGGTTTGGTTGAAGATATGAATGATATTTATCGTCGTTTTGGTCGTGATGCTTATTTTTATTGGAAAGATGATACTTCAAAAACAGATACGCTTTATGCTCATTACAAAAAAACGTATGAGATGGACAAAGACAACTTTCCTCGTGCGCAAGTAATTTATTATGCAGATGCAACAGGAAAAGTTTATGAAAAAGAAGGCATGACATTAGAAGAAATGACTACTATTTATGAAGACCTCAAAAAATATGTAGATATAAGAGTTGCCAAAGAGCAAGACCAAGAAGAAAAACAAAAATGGAAAACGTATGTACAAGAAAAAATTGGAGAATTAGAACTCGTTTATTTTCCTAAAGATTGTAACCGTATTACAGATTTGTTTGGAGAAAAACTAAAAGCAAATCCAAATGACACACTTCTTATCAACAGAGTTGTAAAATTGATGGCTGATAATGGTTGTACAAAAGAACCTTTGTTCTTGGAAGCGATGCAAGCATTCTATAAACTAACTCCTAAAAATGCGATTGCAAATACTATCGGACAACTTCACATGCAAAATGGAGATACAGATAAAGCTCTTACTTGGATTGAAAAATCTTTGGAAGGTGCTGGCGACGAAGAAAAAGCAAAAGCTGCAAATACTGTCTTGACTCTTTCTAAAGTAGCTTATAAAGATGGAAATTATACAAAAGCTCGCTCTTTGGCATACAAATCTGCCGAAATGGGTAGTCCAAGTGTTGCTGCCGAAGCATATACTTTCATTGGCGATTTGTATATGAGTACCTACAAACAATGTATGCAAGGAGATAATATTGTACAAAAACGTGCAGTCTTCTTAGCTGCTTATGATATGTATGCAAGAGGTGGAAATGCTTCTAAAATGGCTTCTGCAAAAGGGCAGTTTCCTTCTAAAGAAGATGTATTTTCTGATTCTAAATACAAAGTAGGGCAAAGCCTAAGTGTAGGGTGTTGGATAGGAACAACAACAACTTTGAGAGTGAAATAAGCAAAATACTATTTCATTGATTGATTAAATTAAGATAAAACAAAAATTCCTTATTTCTAGTTGCAGAGATAAGGAATTTTTTTATGTGCAAATGTAGCTCATTCTTTAGAATGAATAAAGCACACTATCATCTAATCCAATGAAACAAATACACAAAGAAGCTATTTTCCAAAATAGAGATAAAAAACGTTTTGAATGGAATATAGAAGGACATACTGCATTCATTGATTATATTTTGAATACACAAAATGAAATTTTTTTGACGCATACAGAAGTGCCTCAAGAACTGGGAGGAAAAGGAATTGCCTCAAAACTTACAAAAGCTGTTTTAGATTATATCAAAACAGAAAACTGGGTCGTTTATCCTACTTGTTCGTTTATAGAATCATTTATCAAAAAAAATGAGGAATATCAAATTTTGATAAAAAAGGATTGAGATATTAAAGTTTTGAACATAAAAAGCATAGAAAAACCACTTTCACAGTACTGTAAAAGTGGTTTTTGTATATAAAATAAAATTTGCTAATAATTAATAACTTACCGTTAATAACTAAAAACTTATCTAATTCTGAATTTATATTTTTCCATTACAGACTCTTCTTTATAAGTAAGGTCAAAATAATAATCTCCATCTTCAAGATTTTTGTCCACAAAAATTTGAGCCTGTGTACGTCCATTTTCCAAAACAGGAATTGGTCTTTTTACTACTTTATATGGTTTTCCATTTCTGTAAAGTGTAAGATAAACGATGCGCTCTTTTGCATTTCCTTCAAACATTCCTTCTCCTACTTCAAATTCTAGATGAACTTCTTTTCCAATCTTACCTTTGTGTTTGCCTGTTTGGTCAAGAATAACACGTCTTTTCTGAAAATCATACTGTGCTGTAAAATTATATGCTTTTCTTGTAAGCCCTTTCAAACGTTCGATTTCTTCTTTTTGGCGTTGGATAAGCTCTTCACTTTGAGTAAGTAATTCTCTAAGTTTTGTACGGTCTTCTCCAATTTGGTCAAGTTGAGAAAGAGAAGTTTGTTGTTCTGACAAAATCTTATCTAATTTTGCTTTTTCAGCTTTGTATTTGGCTACTTCGGCAGCAGACAGTTTGTATTTTTTGGTCATACCAGCAAGCTGACCTTTATACGACTGAATTTGCTTTAAAAGAGTTTCGATACGCTCACGGTTTTTCTTCAATTCTTCTTTAAGTTCAGAGATTTCTCCAATAGCATACTCATCTTTTCCAGAATAAACCTGCCCTAGTCGCTCTGAATAGTCTAATTTTTTCTTTTGTAACTCGCTAATTCGTGCCAAAGCCTTATCAGGAGTTTCGCTAATTTGGGATTTTTCTACTTTAATATCATTTCTGGTCAATAATAATACTTGACGCAACGAATCAGCATTTTTGTAAGGAATAAGCTCCTTATCAATATTTCTAATTTCGTTGGAATAGGCTTGCTCTAACCTATTAAAATCTTTGTATAAGGCTTCTAATGTTTCTCGGCTAGAGTTCTGAAAGGCAGTTGTTGCCCAAATTGCGCCCACCACCAAGAACAAAGAAAGTATGATTACTACTGCAATAAAAGTTTTGCCTTCACGGGTGTTGTATCTGCTCATAAAATTCGGATTTTGGTATGATAAAGTAGTTTTGGTATAAAACAACTCTCAAAACGACCTTCAAAAATAAAAGGAATTGAAAAATTAGGTAATAAAATTAAAAAACTTGAATCAAAATAGAAAAAATTAGAATATTATCAAAATATGCCTTTTTATTTTCTTTAAAGTAAGGCAATATACAACTATATCATTTGTATTACCAAAAAAACAATTTTGAAAAATCAAAAATTAGAATAAATTACTTCATTTTAAAACGCTACTAACAAAGATTAATCTATTCTTGTTTGCTTATCTTTTTGTTTTCATTCAAAAAAAAACACTGTTTATCGAATAAAAACCCTTAATAAAGATTATCTTTGGCTATTCTAATCAGTTTTAATTAGATTGCTTCGTTATAAAAAAAAACAGATTCTCCCTTCATTAATAATTTTATTTATCATACAAATAAAAAAAAAATATTTCCCTTTATTTCTTCTCCTTTGTATTTTTTTCAATACAAATTTGGGAGGGGTGTATCTGTATGCTCAACAAACGATTTCAACGCCTACTTTCAAAACAATTTTACTTCAAGAATCCGAAACATCAATTCGTTTAGAGGGAAATTATGTAGGTATTTTTGAAGATAAAAAGAATAATAAAAGATTTAAAGAAATTTCAGACCCTAATTTTTTATCCAATTTTAAGCCTTCTCAAGGTTATAATCCTAATTTTGGTTTTACTAATTCTGTTTTTTGGGTGCGTGTCGAAGTAGAAAACCTAAATAAAGAACAAAATGAATTTTTATTAGAAATTGCTGCGCCTCTTTTAGATTCTATTACTTTTTTTCACCCAGTAAAAGGAATATACCAAAGCACACTTACAGGAGATGCCTTCGAATTTGTACAACGCCCTGTTGAGAATCGTTATTTTTTATTTCCATTTCATTTAAAACCAACTCAAAAACAAGTATTTTATTTCAAAATTGCATCAAAAGCAAGTCTGATGCAGTTTCCCATGCGTGTTTGGAAGCCTTTAGCCTTTGAACAATATAATCATCAATTTCAATTTATTTTTGGAATTATTTATGGAATAATCATTTTTATTCTCATCAATAATCTATTTTTATTTTTCAATTTGGGTAAAGGAAATAGCTATTTGTATTATGTAATTGCAATGGCGTGTTCGCTTTTGGTAATTGCCAATCTAAATGGTCATGCCTATGAATATTTGTGGGGAAGTTTTCCGTCTTTACAACAAAAAGCCTTGCCTATGTGTCTTACTTTTTTAGATTTTTGGCTTGTTTTGTTTTGCAGAAGATTTTTAAATACTCGTACTTTTTTAGAAAAATTTGATAAAGCACTTCGTATTTTTGGATTTGTACAACTTGCATTTTTTATTTTTACCATTTTTTTACCGTATCAATATGCCATTTATTTATCCAATTTTTCGGCTACTGCAACGGCTATTGTTCTGCTGATAACAGGAACAAGTGCTATTTTGAGAAAAAATAATTCAGCGTGGTTTTTTATGAGTGGTTTTTCAATTTATATTTTGGGTTATATTATTTTTGCCCTAAAGACAAGCTCAATTATTCCTCTTAATCCATTTACAGAATATAGTGTGCAGGTAGGGGCAGCTCTTCAAGTTATTTTGCTTTCATTTGCTATCGGAGTGCGAATAAGAGAAACCAGAAATGAAAAAAATGAGGCGCAACGTTTGATGATGGAATCTCAAATGCAAGCCAACGAACAATTAGAATCAAAGGTAGAAAAACGTACTTTCGAACTCAACGAAAAAGCTGAAGCCTTAGAAAACTCATATCGAACTGTTTCGATTTTGAGTTCGATAGGGCAAGAAATTACAGCATCTTTGGATTATGATGCTATTTTTGGTGTCTTGTATCGTTATGTACACGAACTGATGGACTCTCCTTTTTTTGGTGTTGATTTATATTATCCAGAAAAAGAGCAAATCGTTTATGCTTATAATATAGAAAATGAAGTTTTGTTGCCCGAAGAAAAAATCAATGCCAATAACCCAAATAATCTATCTGCCTATGTTATCAGAAATAAAGAAAGTTTGTTTATAAATGATGCTCAAGCAGAACTTCACAACTATTTGCCAAAGGTAGAAATAATTATAGGAGAAGCTGCCAAATCAATTATAGCCATTCCTTTATTGTTGGCAGAGCGTATTTTGGGTGTTGTTTTGGTGCAAAGTTTTGAGAAAAATGCCTATACAAGTCAGCATCTTGAGATTATGAAAACGCTTGCATCTTATACAGCCATTGCACTAGATAATGCGTCTTCGTATTCCAAAATCCGAAATGCAAACACAAAGACAATGCAAAGCATTCGATATGCACAACGCATACAAGAAGGGCTTTTGCCAAGACCTCAAATCTTGACCCAAAACTTTAAGGAAGCAAGTGTTTTTTACCGTCCTAGAGATATTGTCAGTGGAGATTTTTATTGGTTCGAAACACTATTTAAAAAAGATTTTGATGATGAATTGCATCAAAATATGCCAAAAAAACTCAAAATGATTGCGCTTTCAGATTGTACAGGACACGGCGTACCAGGTGCATTGATGACTATTATGGGAATAAATCTTTTAAATCAAATTATTGCAGAAGGAGGAATATGGCAACCTGATGAAATCCTAACAAAACTAGATGAGCGTGTTCGTCATACTTTTCATTTGGAAGAATTACATACTACAAAAAGCCGTCGAAATGATGGAATGGACATTGGGATTTGTGCCATTGATGAAGAAAAACAAATTATCTATTATGCAGGTGCAAAAATGCCTTTGTATATTGTCAGAAATAATAAAATACAGACTATAAAAGGAAGTCCTTTTGCTATTGGTGGTTCATTTATTTCTAAGAAAAAAGAAAAAGAATACACAATTAATACTTTCAAATACCAAAAAGGAGATAATTTATTCTTAGCCTCCGATGGCTTTCAAGACCAATTTGGAAGTGACAATAAAATGGAAAATCAAACAGAGAGAAAATATTATACTCGTTTCTTTAGAAATTTTTTAGAAAAAATAAGTCCCCTATCCTCCGATGAACAATATTCAGAATTTAGCAAAGAGCTAATTAGATGGAAAAAAATGAGAAAGCAAACCGATGATATTTTGATAATGAGTGTGAAGTTATAAAGTATGAAATAAGAGATAAATGCAAACCCCTTTCTAAATTAGAAAATCTATGAACAATCAAAAATCAAACTCTGATTTGTATAGAAATGCTTTGTATTTTGCTTGCAAGGCACATGAAGGACAAAAAATGTTTACTTCCATACCAAATGTAAAATTTCCTTATTTTTTGCATATTACAGAAGTCATGACAGAAATGCTAGTCGCTTTTCAAAACACAAAAAACACTCACTTGAATCAAAATTTGGGTATATTAGTTGCCATTCTTCACGATACTGTCGAAGATACTGCTGTTACTTTGGAGGAAATTGAAAGACAATTTGGAGAGAATGTAAAAAATGGAGTTTGGGCAATGACAAAAGATGAAACCTTGCCAAAGGAAGAACAAATGAAGGATAGTTTGGAAAAACTTTTGAAACAACCAATAGAAATTCAGTGCGTCAAACTAGCCGACCGAATTGTAAACCTCAAAGAACCTCCTTATTATTGGAATTTAGGAAAAAAACACAATTACCAAAAAGAAGCTAAAGTTATTTTAGAAAAATTAGGCAATGCAAACCAATATTTAGCCAAAAGATTAGAAGAAAAAATAAAAGAATATGAAAATTATTTTGAAAAAAATTTTTAACAAAAAAAGTCATAACGAAATGTTATGACTTTTTTGAGTACAGAAGTATTTGAGAACATAGCTCTTTTGTTAGAATTAGAGTAGGCTGTTCAGGATTTCAAAAACTCTTCCTATAGTTTAATTTATAGTCATTTTCATCCTTTGATGGATTGATTTATAAATCAAAAATAGCAATTAAAATTTTATTCTAGCTGCATCGTAGCGAAACCTTGAAATTAGACACATTTAGAATACAAACAACAAGGTTACGCTACGAGGTAGCTAAATTTCAAAAGACACGAAAACTGTATGAGAAAATAACCAAATTTTGAACAGCCTAGAATTAGAGCTACTTTATCTGTAAAATCTTTCTTTAAAAATTAGTCAATAAGAGTAATCAAATCTTCTTTACTTTTTCTAACTTTTTTGAGGTTTACCAACCAATCTTCTTCTGTTTTTCTATAACCAACTGGCAAAAGCACACAGCTTCTAAGCCCTTTTGCTCTAAGTCCTAGAATCTCATCTACTGCATTTGGGTCAAAACCTTCCATTGGCGTACAATCTACCTTTTCAAATGCACAAGCAGTTAAGGCTTCTGTAAAACCAATGTATGCTTGCCTAGCTGCATGTTGAAAGTTTGTTTCTGCATCTTGTTGTGGATAAGTTCCTAACAACATCTGACGATAATTTTCCCAGCCTTCATTTTTAAAACCACGAACTTCATTTACCAAATCAAATGCTGTATTGATTCTCTCAGCCGTGTAAGTGTCCCAAGCTGCAAAAACAAATAAATGCGAACAATCTGAAACCACAGATTGATTCCATGCAACAGGTTTAATTTTGTCTTTAATTTCTTGATTTGTAATAACAAATACTTCGAAAGGTTGCAGCCCACTAGAAGTTGGCGCAAGAGAAATTGCTTCAATAATATTATCAATTTTCTCTTGTTCTACTTTTTTACCATTCATTGCTTTTGCAGCATATCTCCAGTTGAGTCTTTCTAATAATTCCATTTTTAATTGAATTGTTGTATAAAAAATTATTCTTTATTTTCTGATAGAATGCTAATCCATTCATTCAAAATATTTTGTAAATTTATAATTTCTGGAAGTTGAATATTTTCAGTAATTAATGTTTTAGAAAGCTCTTTTGGAATACAAGAGGCTTGATTCTTTAGAGCTTTTCCTTTTTTTGTTAGCTTTACAATAACACTTCTTTCATCTTCCTTCGAACGATTACGCTCCACTATTTCCATTTTTTCCATTCTTTTCAATAAAGGAGAAAGTGTATTTGTATTGAGCAATAATTTTTCTGTTATCTGATTTATTGTAATTTCATCATTTTCCCAAAGTACCATCAATACCAAATATTGAGGGTAAGTAAGTCCCATTTTATCCAAAAAAGGCTTGTATGCCTTTGTGATAAGACGAGAAACAGAATAAAGAGGAAAGCAAATTTGATTACTTAATTTTAATTGTGAATCTTCCATAGATTATTTTTTGGTGGTGTTACACAAAGTATGATTTTTTTAAAGCGTTTTAGAATAGCAAAATTATACAACTAAAAACTACC
>CAKZOK010000063.1 GCA_937136415.1 uncultured Cytophagales bacterium
AAGGATATTTAGTAAATCAAACGGAAGACTTGCAGAAAGATATAGATGAGTTTTATCCGTTTTGAGATTAAATTGTCCGAAAAATTGTCTCCCTTTTTAAGGTGTTTAAATAATACTCTTACTTCATTATTATAAAACTTATCCTCATCAAAAAACTCATACTTTCTTACTACGAAGTTATCAGATAGAAATTTGATATATTGTCCCTTTTCTAAAAAGATAGCTTTGTCATGCCAATCATAATAATTATTAAAATCAACTTGAATACTACCATCACCAGATAGAATATGAATTAGCGTATGCTTTTCTATTTGATATATTTTATTAATTGCTAAAAGCATATTTTTTTGTTTTTAAATTGAATTTTGATTTCTTTTCTTAATAATTCTGCGAAATAAAGTAATTTCACGAATAATATGTTTCGATATTTTAGCACAAATATCTACGATTTCCCAAAATAAATCAATAATATTTTTACTATTAAAAGACAAATTAGGAGTATTATCATGATTAATTTTATATCTCTCGTAAGCACTCCAATTTTCAAAAAGTTTTTGTATACTTGGATTTGATAAAACTCTATTCCCATGTATAAGAGGAATGTTTTGATTTATAGCAATTTGATATCCGTTACTTACATCATCAAAGAAAGATAACTCTGATAAAGACATCTTATGTTGTGGTCTTTGCAGAGAATAACTCACGTTTAATCTACCCCTTTTATTATGTTTAAAGCAGAGTTTATACCCTCCATTATCTAAACTATTCACTTGATCTGCTTGAGGATAATTATCTTGTTTGCACATTGCATAACCATATAAACACTCAAGCATATATCCTGAAAGATAATATAAATTTTCAAGAATATGTTTTTGTCTTTTAGTGTCGTTCGAAGATAAACTTCCTCTGTGTTTCTTTTTTTCTAACTTTATGATGGCTTGTACTAACTCAAAACAGGTTTCTAAATGTCTTTCTGCTGCTGCTTTATAATCTGAATAGACCATTTTTTAGTTTTTTAAGTGAAATATTAAATTTTAAACCCTCCTAAACCTCTTCTCATACGTTTCAATAACCTTCCAATAGACAACAGGAATTTCTTGTATCAAATCGGCTGCAATGGCAAAAAGAGAAGTGTCTTTTGACATCGAAACGCTGTATTTTTCGGTGTTTTCTTCCCAATTTTCAGCATTCAAAATGTCGTTTGCACCGAAGAAATCGCCTTTTTGTAGGGTTTCTACTTTTTTACCGTTTCGTTTTATGGTTATACTGCCGTTTTCTATTAAATAAAGAATGTATTTTTGAGATAATTCTATTTTTTCATCTTCAATCTTGGTCATCGCTTTTGCTATGCGTGTCAGGATTGGAAACGAAACTACTTCTCCAAAAAGCCATGTGTTTTCCAAAAACAAAATATTTTTTTCTACTCGTTTGAGTTCGCTGTACAAATCATTTCTATCCACAAAATCGTGATAGGATTGTAAAGGAATTTGAATAACGGTAATATTACTGGCTGCTCGGTAGGTTTCAAGAGCTTTTCCACCCAAATAACCCGAATAAAAACCTATCAAAGAACCTGCTGGCAAAACGTGTTGGTTGCCACGCTGCGAATCTATAAACTCCACCGAACCCGTAATTAGCAAATAAACATACTCACTATTTTGTCCTTTTTTGAATAAAATCGTACCTGCATTGAAATGCCTAACCGAATGATTAAGTAAATAATTTACCTCGTGTTTTGGTGCAGTCGGAAAATAAAATTGTAAATAATCGCTGGCAAAATCAAATAAATAATCACGACTAGCAGGAATAAGCGTATCAATCATTCCGAAGGCTGCCGAAGAACCAATCTCACGTTCTTTGAAAGTAAGTGGCTTGTGGGTATGTGCCAAAACGATTTTTTTAGAATTATCTTTTCGATAATCTTCTGCTTGTCCGTGAATCATTCCACCACCAATATCAATTTTTTTGAGGTCGGCTGGAATCAAATAATTTTGTGTTATTTTATCATACCATTTTTTCGAAACCTTTAAATTATCATCTCTTTCAGTCATTTTTTTGAAGACATCAAAAGAAACTACATCGGCAAGATGTCCGTAAGTTTTGTAGGTATCTTTCCATTTTGCCCTAAAATAAAACAAATTCGTTTCGACAGGGTGAGGCGAATACAAAGGCATCACTTCCAAACCATCAACATCATTCCATTTATCAAATTCTAAATCACAGACATCAAAAAAGTTGGAAAAATTACTTTCTTTAATAGACATCAAAGCAGCCAATTTTTTGGTAATGGCAGAGCGAACAAGTGGCGTTGCATAATACTTAAAACGCCTATCGGTTCGGATAAGTGTGGTAAGTCCTGCAAAATGGTCGTCGTGAGCGTGGGTATGAAAAATGCCTTCAATTTCATTGACACTAATCCCTAAATAATTCAGACTTGTCAGAATATTAGGACCAGCATCTACCAAATAAATCTTTCCTTGAAAAATAATGATACTCGCCATACACGGACGATTGATGTCCCAACCATCGCCCTCCCCAGAATGAACCACAGCAAAATATTCTCTATTCAAATAATGAAAACCAAGATGATAAGGAGCTTCATAACGGTCTTCTGCACCCAAATTCAAATCAACTTCTACGCTTTCATTTTTATAACTAATCTCATAAACATTAAACCCTTTTCGCTCAATAAAAACGCCATTTCGGATTTCTGTTTTTTTGTTTTTTTGTTCTGTTTCTGTTTCAGAATCATCATTTTCCTCAATTATTCTTTTGTCTAAAAGCGCATCAGATGGATTTATTTTTCCAAAAGCAAAATTGAGTTTGATACGCATCATTTGCTCATAGGTTTCGCCAGTAACTCCTGTTGCTGCGTATTCTTCTTTATTTATCAAGCCATAATTTCCACGATAAAAATAATTCATTTGAGCTTCAATTTGCTCTTCAATTCCAATAATCATCGGACGGATTCCAGTATTATTTGGGTGGTTCGGAATTACCATTCCTTGCAAATACAACATCTGCATGGCAGGAAATTCTATCAAATTAGAAAAACTTCCGTTTTGTGTCAATACTTCGGAAAGCAAAACACAATTAGGACCCGATTCGTAGGAAATAACATTTTTTCCATCTTTATCATTTCCTATTCTTTTTTCTAGCGTTTCGATAAGCCCACGCTTTTTCAAATGTTTGACAGCATCGGCAGGACAACCACAAAGCATAAAAACATTTGCTTCTGGTATTTCTACCCAAAAAATTCCTGTGCTAACCCGTAATTTTTTTATTGACATATAATTGAAATTTAGCTCTAAATTATTCTGCTTTTCAACCGTCAACGAGGCTTTGCCGTCGTTGAGGATAATGGTTTTAAATCTCGTTGATGGCAAAGCCTCAACGACGGTTGTAAATGTTTATCTGACAACTGACTCCACAAAGTACATATCAATTTCGCCTTTGTTTTTTGCTATAATTTTCCCTCTATGCTCACATTGAAAATCGTTTTTGACATGCTCATACGTAGTTTCAGAAATATTTACTTTCCCTACTTCTCCACTAGATTCCATTCTAGCAGCAAGATTTACGGCATCTCCCCAAATATCATAAGCAAATTTATTTTTACCAATAACACCAGCCACAACCGACCCAGTATGAATACCAAGACGAAGCTCAAAAGTAGGTTCTCCTAATTTTTCTTGATACATTTTCCAATCTTTCATAAACTTTTGCATCTCCAATCCTGCTTTTACTGCGTCTTTTGGATTTGAAGTATTCGAAACTGGAATTCCTCCTGCACACATATAAGCATCACCTATGGTTTTGATTTTTTCAAGGTCATATTTATCACATATCTTATCAAACTCAGTAAAACAATATTCTAATTTTTTGACGAGTTCTTCTGGCGATAATTTTTCAGAAATTTGAGTAAATCCCTTAAAATCTGTAAACATAACTGTTACCAGTTCGTAAGAATGTGGCTGTGCATGTCCTGTTTCTTTGAGTTCTTGTGCTGTTTCTTCTGGCAAGATATTGAGTAAAAGTGTATCCGATTTCTGGCGTTCTAATTCAATTTCTTTGTTTTTAGAGTTTAGTTTTCTATTGCTATTAAATTTTTGTATGAATGCTATTACTGAAAGAAGAAGAACTATTCCACCTCCAATCAAACCAATCAATAACTTATCATTAATAGCTTTTTGTGCCTTTGCTTCTGCTTTTTTGGTTTCAGCTTCTGCTTTTTGTTTTTTTGCATCTGCTTCTTGTTTTTCTCGTTCGGATTCTTTGATTTTCAAATCAAGGTTTTTAAGTTGCAACTCTAAACCTTGCCTTTCTATAACGTATTTTTGAGAATCAATATCAATAGTAAGCTCTCGTTTTTGAGTTCGTAAAAACTCTGATTCTCTTTCAGAAAGCAACATAGGGTCAATTTCCATTGCTTCATTTAATTTTCTTTTTTTATCTCTTGGGTCAGTTTTTTGGCTTTGCGCCTTATCCCACATGAGTTCATAGAGTTTTACTTTTTCTTCGCTCCCCTGCTTAGTATGCGCTTCCATCAAAACAGTAGAAAGATTTATTCTATCCTGACGAGTAATCTGGAAAGTATCCAATTTTGACAAAAGTATTTCTGCTATTGGGATAAGGTTTTCATAATCTCTTTCTGCATGCGTAATTTTGACAATTTTTCGCAAAACTTCTCCCTCTCTTTTGTATTCATTAATTTGAGAATACAAATTTGCAGCTTTTTTATATTTCTTATGTTTTTGAGTAAAATAATTAGGCATTTTATATTTATCTGCTATTTTTTCATGACTTCTTGCCTCCAAAAGTTTATCCTTATTTTTTTTGGCTGCATAAACTGCACGCTCATAATAGCGCACCATCAAACCTGCTTGTTTGATAAGATGATAACTTTCAGCAATTTGCCAGCTAAAACTAATTGCTGTTTTATAATCACCATTTCTCAAAGCACGTTTTCTTTTTGCATCATACTTTCTAATTTTAGACACTACCTGACGACGATTATAATTTTGCGCCTTACTCCAATCAAAAGGAATAAAAAGCAATAAAATTAGAGAAACAATAAGAACAAAATATTTTTTTTTCATGATGACTGCACTTTTTTGGATAAGATTTTTTTTATTACAATGAAATTACACTCTTGTTATTTAAAACTTAGAAACAACAAAATACATATCTACTTCGCCTTTATTTTTGGCTTCTACTTTTCCACGATACGAACAGAAAAAATAATCTCTTACAAGTGAATAAGTATATTCCGAAATATTTACTCTGCCTACTTCTCCACTAGATTCCATTCTAGCAGCAAGATTTACGGTATCGCCCCAAATATCATAAGCAAATCGTTTTTTACCTACAACACCAGCGACTACGGGTCCAGTATGAATACCCAAACGCATCTCAAAATATGGTTTTCCTTGTAACATTTTCTTTTGTTTCAACTGTTCGATAACTTCTTGCATTTCCATAGCTGCACTAATTGCATCAACAGGATTGGTGTAATTTGGGGTCGGCACACCTCCTGCACACATATAAGCATCTCCTATAGTTTTGATTCGTTCCAAATTCCAACGCTCACAAATAGAATCAAATTCGGAAAAACATTCGGCAAGTTCGTTGATAAGTTCTTCGGGAGTAAGCAATTCGGCAGCCTGTGTAAACCCTTTAAAATCTGTAAAAATAACAGTTACTTGGTCGTAAGAACGAGGGTGAAGCTCTACATTATGCTTGAGTTCTTCTGCTATTTCTTTTGGTAGAATATTTAACAACAATGTTTCAGAGCGTTCTTTTTCTTTTTCTATCATTTCTTTTTGCTGTTCAATTTCTTCATTTTTGGCTGCCAGTTCATAATTCGCTGAGGCCAACTCTTTATTTGCTTTCTTCTTTGCTTTTACAGTATTACTTTGAATAATTATAAAAATAATTAGAATAATAGCAAAAAAAGCACCTCCTCCAATAATATATGTAAAAAGTTTTTTGTCAGCTTCTCGCTCTGCAACTACATTTGCATGAAGCTGCTCCAAACTATCTGACTTAATATTATTTTTCTCTAATAATTCTTCTATTGTCAATGTTTTTATTTTTTGTTGCTTTTCTATATTTTCTGCAACTTTCTTTTTCTTTTCTCTCTCTGTTTTGGAAACTGAAGAAGTATCTACCAAAACTTCATTTTTTTGTTCTTCTAACATTCCACCATAGGCGCCAGACAACATGGTGAAATCATTAAAACTGAACAAAGCTTCTGGCAACAACGGTGTGACAAAAAGCGTAAAATAGCTGCTGCGAGACTGTTGGTCAGGATCATTTTGCAAAGCCTCAGAAAACGCTGCTGGGTGGGCAATCGATAAACCCGACCAGCTGTTTATCCTGTCTGGGTATTGCATCACTGTATTCCAGCCGACCGCAGCGCCCCAATCGTGACCAATTAAATGAAATTTGGCTAAGCCCAGCTCATCAGCTATTGCGATAACATCTTCACTTAATTGATTGGTCGTGTAGTGTTCTTTTCCTGCAGGTCTAGCTCCAGAACTGTAGCCGCGTTGATCAAAGGCAACGACTCGATATCCTGCGTTGGCCAAAGGTTCAATCAATTTTATCCACAT
>CAKZOK010000064.1 GCA_937136415.1 uncultured Cytophagales bacterium
AATGCCGTTGTTGGTGTTTTAGCGAAGCGACACCAACAACCAAATAACTTATCATACTTTTTACAACACCACTAAATATTTTGTTTTAGGTCATCAATTTTGTCTTTAAAGTAACTAATTATAGCCGAAATTATTTTGCGAATTAGTATGTTAGCCGAATTTTTTATACCTTTTCACTGAAAATAAACAAGATAATTTAGTATTTTCTTAAAAAAAAAGATTATTTTTGTTACCAAAATGATTTCTTCTATTAAAGAATTTTTGAAATATTTTCAAAAAAATATTCTTTTAATTGAGTATTTTATAATAATCAATAATTCATTAATTTATTTATTCACACACAAATAGTGAACAGTTTATGAAAAAATTTCTCAAAAAAACAACTACAAAGATTGTTGGAGCTGGCTTATTAAGTGCAGGCTTACTTCTTGCTAGTTCTAATGTTATGGCAAGTGGTTATCAAGTTGTTTTACAAGGTAGCCGAGTTACTGCAATGGGTAATTGTGCTGTTGGTTTTAGGTCAGGTGCGCCAAGTTTATTTTTTAACCCTGGAGCAATGGCAATGGAACAAAATAGTTCTGTTATGTTAGGAGGCAACTTTGTAATGTCTAATGTTAAATATAGAGCTACTGGAAGTACACTTGTAGAAGAAACAGATTCGCCTGCTGGTACTCCTTTCTTTGCTTATGGTATTTATAAAGTAAACGAAAAACTCAATGTTGGTTTGGGAGTGGTTACTCCTTTTGGCTCAACAGTAGTATGGGGTAATCAATGGTCTGGACGTTATTCTCTAAATGAGTTGAGTTTACAAGCCTTTGTTGTACAACCAACAGTAAGTTATAAAGTTTCTGAAAAATTCGGAATTGGTGGTGGTCTTGATATTGCCTTTGGTTCGGTTTCTTTGCAGCGTAGTCTTCCTATTGCTCAAAGTAGTACAGAAAGTTCAGTTCTCTTGGAAGGAAGTGCAAAACCATCAATTGGTTTTAATCTGGGAGCTTATTATGAAGTAAATGAAAAATTCTCTTTGGGTATCAATTATCGTTCGAAAGTTGATATGAAAGTAGAAGGTGGAGATGCTAAGTTTTCAGTACCTAATTTACCTTTAATACAGGGTAGCTTCCAAGCCAAAAACTTTGATGCTACTTTGCCTTTGCCATCAGTACTTTCAGTTGGAGCTGGTATCAAACCAATGGAAAAACTTCAACTTGCCGTAGAGTGGAGCTTAACAGGCTGGGACGCTTATAAAGAATTGAAGTTTGAATATGATGCACCTGTATTGGGAGAAGCCGAAACTGTATCAGAACGTAACTACAAAAATTCTTCTACATTTAAGTTAGGAGCAGAATATATGGCTACCGAATCTCTTGCTCTTCGTGGTGGTTTTTATTACGACCAAACAGCAGTAGATGATGGTTATATGACTCCTGAAACTCCTGATGCAAATACAATGAGTTATACATTAGGTTTGGGATATACAGTAAGTGAAAAATTTAGTATCGATGTACACTACTTACTTGTAACCAAAGAAGAACGTGAAAACATAGCTGCACCAAATTCGGGTGGAATAGATGGAACGTTTGAGGCTGGTGCAAATGTATTTGGCTTTGGGCTTTCTTACAAATTTGGTTCAAACTAATACTTTTAGACGAATCGTACTGATTAGGAATAGAAATTAAATAAATTGCCATTTTAAAAGAGTAGTAATTTACATTCGTAATCCGTAATTTTTAATTCGTAATTGTTTCTTAGTTTATTTTATTTCAAAAAACACAAAAATTAGCATATATTCATTATGAAATTATATAAAAAATTTTTTTCACGCTGGACAGGTGTAGCAATGCTTGCTACAATGGGACTCTTTGCCTGTCAGCCAGAATTAGATGAGCCTACACTTACAAGTGGTAGTGCCGATTTTTCTACATACGTAGCTTTAGGTAATTCTCTTACTTCAGGATATTCTGATGGAGCATTGTATCGTGAAGGACAAGAAAATTCTTATCCTGTTATGCTTGCAATGAGTATGGATAAAGTAGGTGGAATTAATGGAGAGTTCAAAACTCCTCTTGTTCCTGCTGGAAATGGTAGTGGTGGAGCTAGTGGCAAATTAGTTCTTACTGCCGAATCATTTCCTTTGCCAGTTCCTACTGCGAATGACCTTTCTACTTTTGCTTCTGTAACTGCTGGTGGACCTTACCAAAATTTAGGAGTTCCTGGTGCTAGAGTTGGAAATTTGACACAAGTAGGGTATGGCTCTTCGCAAGGAAATCCATTCTATGCTCGTTTTGCAGCAAATCCTCTTGCTACTTTAGCAGGAGAAGCAAAAGCTCAGAACCCTACTTTCTTTACTCTTTGGATTGGAAATAATGATGTCTTAGGATATGCTACTTCTGGTGGAGATGAAGGAGGGGATATGATTACTCCTGTTGCAGAGTTCAGAGAATCTTTTAACAGAATTATGAGCGAATTAGATGGAGCAAGTGGTGGAGCAATCGCTAATATTCCAGATATTTTGGGTGCAGCTTATTTTTCTGCCGTTCCTTACAACAACTTCGAAATAGACCAAGCTACTGCTGACCAAGTAAATGCAGGAGTTACAGCAACAATCAAAGGAAGTGTAAGACAACAAGTAGAGGCTAGTCGTCCACTTATCGTACAACAAGTTACGGCTGGTGTAAGAGAAGGAGCAAAACAACAAGCCCTTGCAGGAGGCGCAACTGAAGCACAAGCAAATGGTATCGCAGATGCTTATATTGCAAGTGCAGAAGGAATGGCTGTAATTGCAGCAACTGTAGAAACAACAATAGATGAAACAGTAGAATCAAGTTTTCAAGCTATCCCAGCTCAATTCCGTCCGACGGTTTCGGCAGGTGTGAATCCTTTTATTCTTCAAAGTGCGCCATCGGCTACCAATCCTACAGGTTTGCGTTTGGCTACTCCAGATGATTTGATTTCTTTGACGGCTGGGGCGTATGCAAGTTCTGCTGCTTTCTTAGCTCTTCCTGTTTTGCCTGAAAGTTTTGTATTAGATGTAGAAGAGCAAGCTAAAGTAACGGCTGCTATTGATTCTTATAATGCAATAATTAAAGAAGCAGCAGGTTCAAAATATGCACACGTAGATGTACACGGCTTTTTTAATAGAGTAACAGCAGGTGGCTATATCAATCAAGGTGTTGGTTATGATGCTCGTTTTGTATTGGGTGGTGCGTTTAGTTTAGATGGCATTCATCTTACTCAACGTGGTTATGCACTTGCAGGAAATGAGTTTATCAAAGCAATTAACACAAAATATAATTCAAAACTTCCTTGGATTGACGTAAATAGTTATGAAGGAATTGTATATCCTTAATTAATTAGGAATTAAAGATTACAAATTACAAATATAATACATTGAATTTCAATGATTTATTATTTGAAAATGAGTATGTTATTTAATTTCAATTCCTTATAAATGATTAATGAATATTTTTTTATGAATTAAATCACAAAAATTAATCATTAGTTTTATTGAAAGTCTTACAAAATCTATTTTTGTAAGGCTTTTTTTATTATAATTACGAATTACGATTTTTTTATAAAATGAAAAATTCAAAACAATTATTTCAATAAGCAATTCCACACTTATCACTTATCACTTATCACTTATCACTTATCACTTATCACTTATCACTAACATGGCTTACCGTCTTAATCCCAACACATTAGATTTTCCTCCTGTTCAGTATGCCGATGATGATGGGCTTTTGGCTGTTGGTGGAGATTTATCAGAAGAGCGAATCAAAAAAGCGTATAATAATGGAATATTTCCTTGGTACTCTGAGTACAGTCCCATTTTATGGTGGTCGCCAAATCCTCGTTTTGTTATTTTGCCTCAAAACTTCAAATTTGCGAAAAGCCTTAGACCTATTTTGAGAAAACAAAAATTTAGAGTTACTTTTAATAAAGCCTTTGAAAGAGTAATACAAAATTGTAAAATGGCATACCGACCAAATCAGCACGGAACGTGGATAACACCTGAGATGCAACAGGCATTTATAAATCTTCATTATGAAGGTTTTGCTCATTCGGTAGAGGTTTGGAAAGAAGATGAATTGGTAGGAGGTTTGTATGGAGAGATTGTAGGAAAATGTTTTTTTGGAGAATCAATGTTTGCTTTAGAAAATGATGTTTCCAAAATTGCCTTTGTTGTTTTGGTCAAAAATTTAATAGCAAATGATTTTGAAATAATTGATTGTCAGGTGTTTACAGAGCATTTGGCTAGGTTTGGAGCTGATATGATTCCTCGTAAAGAATTTATAGAAAGATTAGAAAAAGGAAAAGAAAAGCCTTTTGATAAAGAAAATTTTGAAAAAAAATTTAATGATTCGGCTGAATTTATTTTGTAGCATAGACTTTAGTCTATGAAAAATGTACCATACGCTTTAGCGTAGGCTGTTCAAAATTTGGTTATTTTCTCATACAGTTTTCGTGTCTTTTGAAATTTAGCTACATCGTAGCGTAACC
>CAKZOK010000065.1 GCA_937136415.1 uncultured Cytophagales bacterium
TACAATGCCGTTGTTGGTGTTTTAGCGAAGCGACACCAACAACCAAATAACTTATCATACTTTTTACAACACCACTATAATTTTTAATTATTCCCAAAGGTAAATAGAAGTTTTTAAAGCAAAAAAAATATTAAAATTAATGAATACCATATCAATACTCTACCCTACTTTTTTTTAAAGTTGCAGCGAAACGTAATATAAACTGTACTATTTATGCAAAAAATCAAGAATTGGTTTACCTTTTTTAAAAAAAGACATAGAATAATAAAGAAAGTTTAAAAGATAAATCAATAAAGATGGAAAGCCTATTTGGTAAGAACCCACCGAAGTAAAAGCACTCAATCAACTCAAATCGTATGAGCTTTCGCCTTCCATTTCAGCAGATGGAAATACAATTTATTTTACTAGAAACCCAAATGCGACAGGCTGTGCAAGGATTTATTTTTCTACCAAAAACAAGCTGGGAGAATGGA
Organism: uncultured Cytophagales bacterium; assembly: GCA_937136415.1. Classification (GTDB taxonomy): domain Bacteria; phylum Bacteroidota; class Bacteroidia; order Cytophagales; family Bernardetiaceae; genus Bernardetia. The sequence continues at coordinate 474 of CAKZOK010000065.1, forward strand.
ACAAACCTCAAATGATTCCTATTTCAGGTAAAAAAAATATCAATTATGGCTGTGATGTTGCTCCCTATATTTTGCCTGATGGAAACACGCTTTTGTTTTCGGCTCAACGAAAAGGAGGTGAAAATGGTGTAAAAAATTTAGGTTTGTATGATATTTATATGATTCAAAAACAGGAGAATAATACATGGTCTGAATTGGAACTGATTGAAAGTATTAGTTCAGAATCTATTGAAGGTCGTCTTACAGTTTTGCCAAAGGAAAACAAAATTTATTTTTCAAGAATGCCTCCCAATGGTTATTATTTTCAGTCTGGGCATAGCATTCCAATTCCCAAACAATTAAAGAAGTTTTTTCCTCAAAAAGAAGATTCTAAATTAATCACTCAAAAAAATAAACTCATAGAAACTTCCACAGGAAAATATTTTGAAATGAATGATTTTACTTTTGCTTCAAATTCTGCTTTGCTTACCCAAAAAGGAAAAAATAGTTTGGAAAGAATTTTACTTTTCTTGAATGAAAACCCTGCTGTTTCTCTTCAAATAATTGCGCATACAGACAATGAAGACAAAATTTCTTATAATCAAGTTTTGTCGGAAAAAAGAGCAAAATCGGCGTGTAAATTTTTGATAAAAAAAGGAATTGATACAAAAAGGCTTTTTGCTATCGGAAGGGGAAAAAATCAGCCAAAAGTAGAAAATACAAATGCAAAAACTAAAGCTAAAAACAGACGAGTAGAGTTTTTTGTAATTGATGAAATAAAATAAGAGGTGAGAAATAAAGACAAATTATAGGAACAATTTTGAAATCTCTATTTTTTTAAGAATCTTTGTATTCCCTTTCCCTTCATTTTAAACTAGAGTAAAAAAGCTCCTTTAATCTTTCGTATGAAAAAAATCTACTTTTCTATTTAATTGTTTTAGTCATTTTTTTATAATTTCTTAACTAAAAAATTATCTAATTACAAAACTTCAATTTCTGAATTTAGTTTGTTTTAAATTCTAAAATGCTAATTTTGTAACTGGCTTGTTATTTAGTAGCTGACACTTTCCAAGTGTCAGAAATACAGTATTTATACGACACTTGGAAAGTGTCAAGCACTGAAAGTCAAACACAATTTAATAGAAGTTCTATTTCAAAATAGAATCCCTAAGATAAAATACGATAACTCTTTTAGCTAAAAATACTTATGCAGCGAACCCATTTCGCCCAATCTGTTTATAGTTTTACTTTGCTTTCTGCAAAATCTATATATTCTCATTTTTTTACTACATCAGTTATTTTTTGTAGTACTATTATATGATTTTCTATTTTTTATTCTTCTGCAAATAGTCTTTTTGCTCAAGATACAACGACAGTAAATAACATAGACTCACTTCTATTTTTTGATAAACAAATAAAATCAAGTGAAATAGAGGGCGAAACTCAAAATCCAATAATAGAGCCTGACTTGTCTTCGCCTCTTTTGCAACTCCCAGACCCTAGAAGCCTTGATGCTGTTTATCGTTTGGACGAAACAGGAGAGTTTTATGATGTTTTGCGCCGTGATGCTCCAAATTCTTACACGCCTTTGGGCAGAATTTCGGTAGAAGATTATACAAAATTAAAAACCTATTATGATGATGTAGCTTATTATAAAGAAAAAATTCAAGAAGAAAGTGAAGAGCAAGCAGCCACTACAAGCTCAATTCCTAAGATTGAAGTCGCTTTGCCTTCTGGTTTGGGAAGGCTTTTGGGAGGAGATAAAATTGAAATTCAGCCGACAGGTTCAGTACTTTTAGATTTTGGTGGAAAATGGCAGCGCATCGATAATCCACAAATCCCTGTTCGTCAGCAACGCAACGGAGGAATTAACTTTGACCAACGTATTCAGTTTTCTATTTTGGGAAAATTAGGAGAAAAAATGCAACTCAATGCAAACTTTGATACAAAGGCTGCTTTTCAGTTCGAAAATCGTTTTAATCAAGGTTATACAGGATATGAAGAAGACATTGTGCAGCAAGTTCAGTTTGGAAATGTAAGCCTAAATACTACAAATACGCTCATTACAGGAAGCCAAAACTTAATGGGTGTTACTACTCGCCTTCGTTTTGGAAAACTTTGGTTGAATACTCTAATCGCTAATCAAAGAGGTGTTTCTGAAAGCATAACTATCCGAAATGGAGCGCAGGGAAAAGAATTTGAAATCAGAGCAGACCAATACGAAGCCAATCAACACTTTTTCTTAGGGCAGTTTTTTAGAGATAATTATGAAGAAGCTCTTCGTGCCGTTCCCAGCGTAGTTTCTGGTGTCAATATTACTCGTGTTGAAGTCTATGTAACCAATCGAAACAACGATACCGAAACGCTTCGAAATATTATTGGTTTTATGGATTTGGGAGAAGGAACCCCTTTCAGAGAACGTTTTGCAGGGCAAGGAGGAGCGACAAGAAATGAGGCAAATAATCTATTTCAACAAGTAAAAGATTTGACAAGAACACCCGACCAACTGACACAATTATTAGAAAGTGGTGCATTCAATTTTGAAAATGGAACAGATTATTCTTTCCTTCGTTCGGCGAGAAAATTGAGTAATAATGAATTTACATTTCACCCTCAACTAGGTTATATTTCATTACAACAACCTCTTAGAAATGATGAAATTTTGGCTGTTGCGTATGAATATACCTACAATGGACAAGTTTTTAAGGTAGGAGAAATGACCGAAGATTATCAAAATAAGGGCGCAAATGATGCGATTTTTATGAAATTGTTAAGCCCTCCGACTATCAGAACAGATTTGCCAACGTGGGATTTGATGATGAAAAATATTTATTCACTTCAAGCAACACAATTACGCCCAGAAAACTTCCAACTTCAGGTTATTTATCGTGATGATATTACAGGAATTGATAATCCAAGTTTGCACGAAGGACAAAATACAGAACGCATTCCATTGGTTCAGCTTACAAATATGGATAGGCTAAACCCAAATCTTGACCCACAAGTAGATGGAAACTTTGATTTCTTAGAAAATATTACGGTTCAATCCGACCAAGCACGAATTATTTTTCCTGTTGTTGAGCCTTTTGGAGATAAACTATTAAGTTATTTTGACCCCGTTTCAGAAGTTCAATTTATCGATAAATATGTCTTTAATGAACTCTACGACGGCACACAAGCCGATGCTGTTTTGTATGCAAATAAAAGTAAATATTTCTTGAAAGGTTCATACCAAAGTGGTGGTGGAAATGAAGTAGTTCTACCCGGAATTAATATTTCAGAAGGTTCGGTAATGGTACGTGCAGGTTCGGTAATGCTTTCAGAAGGTGCAGATTATACCGTAGATTATCAGTTTGGTAGAGTTCGTATTCTGAATCAAGGTGTTATGGCTTCTGGAAAAGATATTACAATTCAGTACGAAAGAGCTGATTTGTTTAGTGTTCAGCAGCGAAATATTATGGGATTAGATGCCGAATATATTCTGAATAAAGATGTAAAATTTTCAGCAACACTCTTGCACCTCAACGAACGCCCAGTCATTACTCGTGTTACGACAGGTTTAGAGCCTGTCAGAAATACAATGATAGGAGCAACGGCAAGTATTCAGAAAGAATCAGGGTTTTTGACAAGAATGATAGATGCAATTCCGGGGCTTGATACAAAAGAAAAATCGACAATTACTTTTAGAGGAGAATATGCACAGCTTATTCCAGGAGAAAATAATGTAATCAAACGAAATGGTGGAGAGGCAGCTTCGTATGTAGATGATTTTGAGAGTAGCGAAATTCCGTATGACCTCACTCGCCAACCCACTACATGGAAATTAGGAAGTACGCCACAGCTTTTTCGCCCAGAAACAGGTTTTAATGGATTAAATTATTCTTACAAAAGAGCAAAACTTTCGTGGCATACAGTAGATGTAACAGCATTTTTTACAGGAGGAATTTCTAGTCAAGTTCCCAATAATATTTCTGACCAAGACAAACAAAATCATTATGTACGTCAGATAGAATTTAACGAAATATTCCAACAGCGTGATAATCAACAGATTAACCCACCAGAAATTACATTTGATTTGGCGTATTATCCTTCTTATCCCGGTCAATATAATTACAATCCAGAATTAAATGTAGATGGAACGCTTCGCAATCCAAAAGAAAATTTTGCAGCCATTACTAAAGGAATTACTTATAATGTAGATTTTGATAATATCAATGTTCAGTATATTGAATTTTGGATGTTAGACCCATTTATTCAAAGCCAAAACGGACGAGTAGAAACACCAGATGGCGCAGGTATTCCAAACAGTACTGGAGGAAAATTTTATATCAATTTAGGAAATATTTCAGAAGATGTAATTCCTGATAGAAGACACGGCTTTGAAAATGGTTTGCCTGTCAATGATGCAGATTTGAATGACGTAGAAGAAACTATTTGGGGAAATGTAACGACACAACAATACTTGACAGATGCTTTTTCGGCAGAAGATGGAGCTAGAGAAAAACAAGATGTTGGGCTTGATGGACTTAATGATGAAGGAGAACGTTTTCAGTTTAGAGATTATTTGGCTGCCGTCCAGCCTCGTTTGAGCGCAACAGCTTTTCAGAAATTGCAAGACGACCCTTCAAAAGATAATTTTAGTTATTATTTGGGAGGCGACCAAGATGCAGAAAACAGAAAAATATTAGGACGTTATCTTGATTTTAATGGTACAGAAGGAAACTCACCAGCAAACTCGGGTACAGCCTCTTCCACAACATTGCCAGACAATGAAGATTTGAATAGAGATAATACACTTTCAGATTTGGACGGATATTATCAATACGAATTGGATTTGCGACCAAATCAGTTGGAAAACAATAAATATGTAGTAGATAAAGTAACCGTCGAACGCAATGGAGATAGAGTAAATTGGTATCAATTTCGTATTCCAATTCGTGAATTTGATGACAAAATAGGAAGTATAGATGGTTTTAAATCTATTCGTTTTATTCGTTTGTTTATGACCGATTGGGAGCAACCTGTTGTGATGCGTATGGCTCATTTTCAGTTTGTGGGAGCGCAATGGCGACCTTATTTTAGTTCTTTGCAAGACGAAGGTTTGGCTCGTCCTGTTGAGCCTTACGACCCAAGTTTTATTATTTCTACGGTCAATATTGAAGAAAATGGAAGCGATGCAAGTCCCAACTCTCAAGGAATTTCATATTCTGTTCCTCCTAATTTTCAGCGTGATACAGACCCAACTTCAATTACTCAAGCTCGTCTGAACGAACAATCTTTACAACTTTGTGTAGAAGATTTGCAAGACGGAGATAGCCGTGCAGCCTACAAAAATCTTATCTATGATTTTGTTTTTTATAAGAGATTAAAAATGTTCTTACACGCAAATAGTGCAACAGCAAACGACGGAGAGGTTACAGCCTTTTTGCGTTTGGGAACAGATTTTAAAGAAAATTATTATGAAATTGAAGTTCCTCTAAAAATGTCGGCAGCAGGTTCTTCTTTGCCTAATCAAATTTGGTTGCAAGAAAACGAAATTGATTTGCCTTTTGATGCTCTTTATGATACCAAAACCGAACGTAATGCAAGTGGGCTTAGTGTAAGAGTTCCTTACGAACGAATTTTTGAAAAATATAAATTGCGTGTTGTCGGAAATCCAGACCTTAGCAGTGTCCAGACAATTATGATAGGAATTAGAAACCCAAAAACAGCAGACGAACAAGCAAAATCGGTTTGTGTTTGGGCAAATGAATTGCGAGTTACCGATTTTAATAAAGAAGGTGGCTGGGCTACAAACCTACAATTACAAACTCAACTTGCAGATTTTGCAACTGTAAATGCAGCTCTGCGTTATAGTACGCCATTTTTTGGAGGAATACAAGACCGAATTTCTGACCGTTCGAGAGAAACAAATTTATTTTATGATGTTTCGGCAGCAACACAGTTAGATAAAATATTTCTGAATCGTTTGGGAATTTCATTGCCTTTATTTGTTGGTTTTGAAAGAACTCAAATAACACCTCTTTTCAATCCTCTTGACCCAGATATTAGATTAGAACGCTCTTTAGAAACTTCTTTTGATAATGAAAATGCAAGAAGAGATTACAGAAATTTGGTACAAGATAGATTGACAAGAAGAAGCATAAACCTAACAAATGTTCGAAAACAGAGAGTAAATCCAGATGCAAAAGAGGATTTTTGGGACATAGAAAATTTTGCAGCTTCATTTTCTTATACCGATTCGAAAAGAACCAATATCAGACTTGCAACCGATGAGCTGCGAGAAACAAAAGTAGGTTTGATTTATAATTATGGTTTTGAAGTAAAACCCTTCGAACCTTTTAAGAAAAATGAGTTATTGAATGCGCCATATCTCAAATTTATTAGAGATTTTAATTTCAATTATTTACCAAATAATATTACTGTTGCAGGGCAGGTAAATAGGCGATTTTTGAAAACGCAATATCGAAATGCTCAACTGACAACCGATGGCGTAGTTCCATTCTTTCAAAAATCATTTTTCTTTGATAGAAATTATACCGTTCAATGGAATTTTACAAAGAGTTTGTTAGCTGATTATAACGCTACGGCTTCGGCAATTATCGACGAACCAGCAGGAGAACTCAACACACAAGAAAAGCGAGATTCTGTTTGGTCAAATATCCAAAATTTGGGTAGAATGAAATTCTTTTCACAGGCTACCACCTTGAATTATCGTGTTCCTTTAGATAAATTTCCAGCCATAGATTTTCTTAATGCTGATATTCGTCGTTCGTCTAATTATACATGGACTGCCAACGCCGTCGGAATTGCTGATACACTTGGAAATATGGCACGAAGTAGCAGCCAGTTTTTGGTAAATGGACAAATTGATATGCAAAAATTGTATAATAAAAGTCCATATTTGAGAGAAATAACTGCGCCAAGACGACCAAACAGAGGAGGTGGAAGAAACAATCAAAATAATGCAACTTCTCGTCCTACTAAATCGCCAAAACAGAAGCGTTTGGAATACAGAATCAAAAAATTTAGAGATAAAAAGACTAGAAAAAATAAGGTTCGAAACATCAAACTAGATAGATTGATAGATTCTGTTTTGGTAGATTCTATAATGATTGCTCAATTAGATTCTTCAAAACAAGAAAAAATCAATGAAAAATATGATAAAAAAGTTGCTAAATTAGACAAAAGACAACAGCGCATTGAGGAAAAATTAAAAGCAGAAACAGAAAAGCAAAAAGGCAAAAAAGGGGGTTCTTCTTCTGGTGGTGGAGTTGGTGAAGGTGCAGTTAGGGCGTTGCTTTCTGTCAAACGAATAACCATTAATTATTCGATTAATGGAAATACAATGCTTCCAAATCTTCTGACAACGCCAAAATATTTTGGACTAGACCAAGACCTCACAGCCCCTGGGTTGCCGTTTGTTTTGGGAAGTCAAAGTAGAGATAATATCCTAACAATGGCAGATAGAGGGTATTTATCCAAATCACAAGCGCAAACAAATCCGATTGTACAAGACCAAGCCAAAACGCTAAGTATCAGAATGGATATTGAGCCATTAAAGGATTTTCAGTTGCAAATAGAAGGACAACGAACACAGGGCGCAAATTATTCAGAAGTCTTGCGTTACGACCCTTTTACAGATGATTACCTTTCAGAAACTGCCGTCAGAACAGGTAATTATAATATTTCTTATTTTAGTTTGGCGACAGCTTTCACAAGCGATGATGAGTTTGGAAACTCTCCTTTATTTGATGATTTTATTGCTAAAAGAAATGAAGTAAAAGCAAGTTTGGACGCTGATAATCCAGCAGGGAGTTATGATTTGGGTTCGCAAGATGTTTTGATTCCTTCGTTTTTGTCTGCGTATTCTGGAAGAAATACTACTTCCGAATTTCCACGTATTCCATTGCCAAACTGGCGACTTACCTACAACGGACTTAGCAAATTAGCTGTTTTTAAAGACCGTTTTCGTTCTATTAGTCTTACACATGGTTATCAATCTACGTATGCAGTTGGAAGTTATACTTCGTCGCTTTTGTATGATTTTTCTTATCTGAATTTGGGCATAACAGAATATAATGTTCCTTTGGCTGACCTTGTCGACCCCGAAACTGGCGATTTGCAACCTGTTTTTGTAGTCAATCAAGTAAGTATTAGTGAGCGTTTTAGTCCACTTATCGGAATTAATATTCGTACAAATAATAATATTACTTTCCGTTTCAATTTTAATAAAGACCGTACACTTTCTTTAAATCTTTCCAATTCACAACTTGCCGAACAGAAAAATAATGATTTTGTTTTTGATGTTGGTTTTGTTAGAAAAGGCGTAAAAATTCCGTTTAGTGATGTCGTCTTGAAAAATGATTTGACTTTCCGTTGTGCCGTAACGCTTCGTGATACAAAAGTGATTCAGCGCAAAATAGACACCGACGGAACACAAGACAGCGATTTTACAGGTGGAAATTTCAATTTACAGTTCAAACCAACACTTTCTTATATGGTCAATAAGCGTGTAAACTTGACAGCTTATTTTGATAGAGCTATCAATAAACCTCGTTTGAGTAATTCTTTTCCTCGTTATAATACAGCGTTTGGAGTGCAGGTTAGGTTTAATTTGGCGCAGTAGTTTTTGTTTGTGTTCTGCCACAGAACACGGATTAAGAGCTTATTTTATGCATGTTAAATAATACAGATTTAGTTCATCAAAAATAAATATTTTTGCAAACCTTCGTAAAAGTATCTGTAAAATTATTATCTTACTTTCCTATTATAAAGCAGTAAACAAAAAAGCATAGGAAAAGATAATGAATAGCGAAAAAACGTATGTTTTTCCACCTCCGTGTTCTGTGGCACACAGAACACTCATAAGTATTTTAATTATGGCACATATAAAAGAACCAAAAGGAGTAGATTTTATAATTCAAAGTCCTCCATTGACTTAACTTTGAATACAACATAATTATTTTGCAATGCTAAAACAGCAATTATATTGGAAACTATTGGTAACATACGCACAATTAATTTGGAAAATTACGATGACAAATCATTTTTCCCTAGTAATGGTATTTATTTAGGTGACTTCGAAAGTCTTTTAGAAGATAAGTTTCCAGCATTACTTTTTTTATCAAAAATAAATGGACTTTGTTTTTTAACAAATAAGACAAACAAGGAGAAAATGCACAAGGCAATGCAAAATATTGTCTTACGATTTTTGTTAGAAGTTCCCAATGGTATGGCTAAGTTAAAAATGTATGACCCAGAAGGATTAGGCGATAATTTAATATTTCTAGCACAAATAAGCGAAAAGATAAAGGGGGAAAATATATTAATTGATAATTCAGAATTAAAAAGAATGCTTCAAAGTTCTGTTTCTGAAATTCCAAATGTAATTCAAAAGGTATTAGGTCATAAGTATAGAGATAAAAACTTAATTGAGTATAATAAATTAGCAGGAGAATTAGCAAAAGCATATAATTTACTGCTCCTTGCTGATTATCCACACTCGTTTACAACAGAAACTAATCAACAACTTTTTAGAATATTGAAAAGTGGAAATCGTGCAGGGTTTTTTACTTTTATTTCTGTCGATACCACCTTTGAACCACAGAAGCACCTCCGTGTTCTGTGGCACACAGAACACTCATAAGTATTTTAATTATGACATACATAAAAGAACCAAAAAGAGTAGATTTTATAATCCATTGACTGAACAAGAAAGAAAAGAAATAAGCGAATTTATTAAAAGTTGTAAAGAAGAAATGAAAAGAGATTTGTCAGAAAAAATGAAAAAAAAAGAAGAATATTAGGTTTTTTGGTGTTCTGTGTGCCACAGAACACGGATTAGGAGCTTATTTTATGCATGTTAAATAATACAGATTTAGTTCATCAAAAATAAATATTTTTGCAAACCTTCGTAAAAGTATCTGTAAAATTATTATCTTACTTTCCTATTATAAAGCAGTAAACAAAAAAGCATAGGAAAAGATAATGAATAGCGAAAAAACGTATGTTTTTCCACCTCCGTGTTCTGTGGCACACAGAACACTCATGCAAACTCCAATTAAACAAGATAAAAAATGGATATATTCAATCGTCCTAGAAAATCAAAAATGGTTTTGAATAAAGTTTATTTTTGGACAGATACAGTAAAGGATTGGCACAAGTTATTCAAACTTGACAAATATAAAGTTTTGATAATTGATATATTGCGTGAGCTTGTCAAGAGTGAACATATAAAAGTGTATGCGTTTGTGATTATGCCAAATCATTTGCATATCGTTTGGGAGCTTCTCAAAAAGAATGGAAAAGAAATGCCTCATGCTTCGTTTAATAAAAAAACGGCTCATTTGATTATGATAGATTTAAAAGCAAATCATAAAAAGGTAGTTCCTTATTTTAAAGTAAAAGAAACGGAACGAATGCACCGAATTTGGCAGCGTTATCCGTTAGCTGTTTTGATGGATTACAAATGGAAAGTAGAACAGAAAATTGATTATATTCACAATAATCCATTACAAGACCATTGGAACTTGGCTACTTCTCCAGAAGAATATAAATGGTCTTCTGCTAAATTCTATGAAGATGGAATAGATGAATTTGATTTTTTGACAGATTATAGAGAGGTATTTTGAGTGTTCTGTGTGCCACAGAACACGGAGTTAGCTAAGTACTCAAATAAATAAGACTGAGCAACAACTTGAGCAATTAAAAACTACAAGCAAACAAAATAACGATATACAGAAAATAGAAATATCAAACTTATCTTCTGAACGGTCTATTTTACAGACTGAAAATCAAGATTTGAACAAACAAATTGTTGAAGTAAAAAAGAACTATGATGATTTATTACGAGATATAGATAAAACATCTAACAATGCTAATGATTTAAGAAAGCAAAATGATAACCTTGTAGAAAACAATGAAAAATTAGAGAAAGAGCTAAAAGCTCTACATGAAAAACATGATAGTTTAGTGAATGAATTTGAAGTTTCTTCTAAAGATATTCAAAACCTAAAGAAGAAGAGCGAAAAGCTAAAGAAAGAAACACCTCCGTGTTCTGTGGCACACAGAACACTCATATTGTCCGATTTTTTCCTAAAACAAGTATTTATGTACAGGACAGGTGCAGCTATTCCGAATATTTCAGATACAGATTTGTCAAATATTTTGATAAAAATACCAAGTGAAAAAATAATAAGTGAAGTTAGTACAAAAATGAAAAAAGCCTTCCAACTTCAAAAAGAAGCAAAAAGACAAATTCAGAGCATCGTTTTTTTATAAAATAACTACCACCAAAGCGAAGTTTCCCAATCTTTAAAAGCAGGAATAACTTTGTAATTTTCATCATTAATTGCCCGTATGTACTGACTAGCTCGGTAGCGTACCCATTCTTCATTTATGACATTATAATTTTTATCAAAACGAATTATATTACAAATAATAGCTGTCAAGCGTTCCAAATGACCACCATAATCAATAATATCATCTGCATAATCTTCTTTCAAATCTTGTAGAGGAAAAGTATCTAAGTTTCTAAGACCAAAATCCATAAAAAAACGTGCAATGACAGAACGCCAATTTTTGTCTGTTTGAAGCTGTTTTTTTGTAAAAGGAAATCTATTTAATAAAATTTCTTTTTTCTGATAAGCTGATATGATATACTCTTTTACAGAAATATAATTTTTCCTTGGTTTTTCATTATCTACTCCATCTTTTGTATAACCTTTAAATAACTCTAAGGCGTAAATCATTCCCAAATGTTCAGATTTTTCATAGATAATATCTAAATCTATATTATCTTGTATCAAAAGTGTATCGTTTCCAATATAAAAACCAAAAAAACGCATGTCTGCAACTACTTCATAAGACAATCGTTTTCCTTTTCTTGCATCAAAAGATTTCATAAATTTATTTTAATAAAAATATATCTAATAATTATTGTACTAGCAAACAGTAGAGTACTGGACATGAGTTAAAAAGTTGTTGGTGTCGCTACGCTAAAACACCAACGAGCAGTGTTTTTCCCTGTTCTGTGACTCACAGAACAGCAAATACATCTAGTGTCCAGTACTCTAAGCAAACAGACTCTTTGAATTATTATATATCAAATTTAAGAATAAAAAACAAAAAAAAATAAATTATATTTTCAAAAAACCAAAACAATTTTAGGAAATACATTGTTAGAACAACTGATTACTTTTAATCTTTTTTTTAAACTAAAACAAAACCCTATTATGAAAAATTATTGGAAAACAGCAATGTGGAGCATGGCTCTTATTTTATTCGCTTTTACAGCAGTTAGTTGTGATGACGATTCAGATGATGAAGACCCTCTAAGAACTAAAGTATATACACTACAAACAGTCGCTGCTGGTGTAGGTGGAACAGTTACATTTACTGAAATAAACTCATCAAGCTCTACTGTAACCATAGAACTTACAGGCAATCCAGCCGATGGAGTACACCCAGCTCATATCCATGACGGCGTTTCGGGCAGTGGTGGTGGAGTCGCATTTGGTCTAACAAATGTAGTAGATTCAAAAAGTGTAACTACTGTAGCTCAAAGTTATGACCAACTAACAAGTTATAACGGCTATGTAAATGTACACCTTAGTGCTGATGACTTATCAGTTGTAGCCACTACGAACATTGGTTCGAACGAATAAAACTATTGAATACCAATCATAATTGATTGAGTATTCATTCAAAGCAAATTACTTTGAGGGCAATTTTATTTTATTTTTATAGAAAAATAAAATAAAATTGCTTTTTTTTATTCTAAAAATTATGCTATATTGAAATATATCAAATTTAGTAGTCTTCTAAAAAATCAAATACTTTTTCATAAAAATATTTAAAACACAAAAATAAATTTAATCTTCTATTAAAAATTCAAAATAAATTCACAATTTGTGAATAATTACCCTCTTTTAAGAAACCCAACTAAGATATTTTCCGTTCTAAGAGTACAATACTTCACTAATTAATTAATAATCAATAAGTTATGATTTATTTAGTAGATGTAATTGTAAAAAGATTTTTTTCAAAGATAGTTTTAGGGATTCTTTGAAAAACTGAAATTTAAGGTTTTGAAAACTGGAAAATAATATGGGAATATATAGTTTTAAAAAATAATTTTATTCATTTTCTCCTATATTTTTGATGTTTTCATATCAATAGGGTTAAGTTGTAAGTTGAAAAGAGTCCGATAGGTTATCGGACTTTTTTTGTATTTTAATTTTATTCATTTCTAAAATAATTTTATTTCTATGGCTGCTTTAATGATGATTTTTGCATCTGCATGTTCACTTCTTTTGATTGGAATACTTATGAAAATTGCTTTTTTTGATAATAAAAAAATATCAAATCAAGAAAAAGAAGAAGTTGATGCACTCAAACAGCGTAATCACGAACTAGAAATGCGCATGGAAACCCTAGAAACAATAGTAACAAGCATTGACCCAGAGCTTTTAGGGGGGCTTTTAGAAATGAATAATACAAAAAAACGAGTTCCTAAAAACGTCAGAGAAAAAATTGATAAAATAAAAAGAAATAGTTAATTATTCCTCATACATATAATCTTCTCTAATCAATTTTAAAGGCTCTAAAAGAGATTTATCTAGCCTATCAAAATGATAAATGCCTAGTGCATTTGGAGCAAGTTGAGCAATATAAGAACGTCTAATTTGATGCCTTTGCATATAAAAAATTTCGATAAAGGGAGCAGAACGAATCAATTTGTTTTTTAATTGATTTGACAAAAACTCTCTTTCAATTTTATTATTTTGTTTTAAATATTCTATAAAAAGAGAATCAAAATCAAGTTTTTTAAGGCTAAACAAATCATTTTTATCAATTTGATTATTCACCTTACTGGTGTCTTCTTCTATCAAAGACTCTTCAAAATCCAAAAAACCTTCTTTTTCTATTAAATAATTATCATAATTATTACTCTCAAAATAATTCCAAAACAAAGAACTCTCATCTGCAAAACCTGCCTTGAGAGTTGTTGCAATCAAATCAGCTTTACCTTTATTAATTTCATCTAAATAAAGTATCGAATGTATTCCTAATTTTTTCCATTGTTTTCGTGCCAAATTTACCCAAAGAGTATCTTGTTTGCTTGCAAAAATTTTGATGCTATTTGTAGAGTCAAAACCTATTTTTTGCAAAATTTCTTTACTTTTTTGTGGGTGAAAATAATATCCATCAGCAGTATTTTGTGTGTTTTTTGGTAAAATATTTGGAAAAATCCCTTCATGTGCTGGTAAACAAAAAGATAGATTTGCTTTAAAATCTTCTCTATAAAGCCCCATATTCAGAGCCTGTCTAAAAGATTGAATTGTAAAAAAATTTGCCTTTAATTTTGATATATCTACATCAAAAGTATCCAAAACAACCTCAAAACCTACTGTTTGAAGAAGAGGAAAAGAATCTAATTGAATAAATTTTGAAGCAAAAACATCACTTTGACTTTCAGATTTATCTGGATTATTTTTTTTATGCTTTTTTTGATTTAATTCTTTTTCTTTTCGAATAATAAAAGGCAAAACTTTTTGAGTTTGGTTGGTTGAGGGCAGCCAATCTAACTCATTATTCAAAATTTTGTAGGCAATATGTTCTGGATTTTGATAAAAAGAAATCTGAATTTCATCTAAAAGAGGAAGCGTGTCTAATTTTATTGTTTTATCAAAATAGTTTTGATGTTTCTTTAAAACTATTTTTTCATTATCCTCAAAAAAATCTACATAAAAAGCCCCTGTACCAACAGGAGAAAATTTATTTCCTGCCTTATTATTTTTATTAGGCACAATCAAACTTTCAGTACAAGAAAGCAGCTCAATAAAAGGCGAAAAAGGCATCTGCAAATGTATTCTAAATTTATTTTTATGAATTATTTTGAAGGCTTCTTCATAATTTTTTCCTATTAATTTCTTAAAAATTTGAGTCTGAATTGGTTGATTTTTATTTGTTTTATTTTCTTTTTTAGCCCACTGAATCAGACTTTCTACGACATCTTTTGCCTCCAAAAATTCTTGATTTTGAGTACTGTGTAATTGAATATTTGATTTCAAAACAAATTCCCACGTCAAACTATCAATTTGAAAGGTAGAATCTGCCAAAGAAGGATAAAAATTACCATCATTTTCTAGCCTCCAAAGACCATTAAAAATTTGATGCACAACTCTGCGTTCTGCCTCATTTGTTACTAAAAGTGGATTTAATGTTTTGACCAAATTCAATTCATTATAATAAAATTTTTTTTGGTTAATTTGTTTTTTTTTCTCTTCTGTATTGCACGAAAAAAGAAAAATAATGGAAAGAAAAATATAAAATAAAAATTTCATTGCTCGTAGAAAATAGTTAAAAGCCTTCAAAATAAGCACCAAAGTTACTTAAAAACCTTAAATATTTTTTGTACCGTTTTGCAATGATGATTCTCAAAAATAGAAAAATTGTTTAAGAATTGGTTTTGTGTGTATTTGTTGGTGTCGCTACACTAAAGCACTAACAAAGATTAGGTTGTTTTCCATACTACTAGACATTTTTATTTTGTAACCCTCAAGGGGCTTTTCAGTGTCGTTGAGGGAGTTCAAATACTAAATTCTCGTTTACAGCAACGCCTCAATGTGTCTAGTAGTATGGTTATTTTTCTTAGAATTAGGTTTACAAATCTACTTCTAAAAAAAATGTGCATTCTTAAACAAATTCTCTATTTTTTGAAAGCGCAAAATTACCAATCAATTTCCTCTTTATTTTTTTCTTTTAGGTAATTATTGGCTTGACTAAAATGCTTATTTCCAAAAAAACCAGTATGAACAGAATACGGAGAAGGGTGCGCAGATGCTAAAACCAAATGCTTTTCTCTGTCTATAATTTCGCCTCGTTTTTGAGCATCTTTGCCCCAAAGCAAAAAAACTAGATTTTCTTTTTCATCAGAAACAAGTTTCAAAACTGCCGAAGTAAACTCTTCCCAGCCTTTTTTGCGATGCGAAGCAGGTTTAGATGCCTGTACTGTCAAAACAGCATTTAGCATCAAAACGCCTTGAGATGCCCAGCGTTCGAGGTTTCCACTTTTAGGAATTTCTTTTCCCAAATCATCATTTATTTCTTTAAAAATATTTTTCAATGAGGGAGGGATACGCACCCCATCACTTACCGAAAAACTAAGCCCGTTTGCCTGCCCTGCACCGTGATAAGGGTCTTGCCCCAAAATAACTACTTTGGTATCTTCGAAAGTACACTTTTGAAAGGCATTAAAAATCAGATTTCCGGGAGGATATATTTTTTCTTGCTGGACAGCTTCTCTCAAAAAAACAGCTAGTTTTTCGAATGATGGCTTTTTAAACTCATCTTCTAAATGAGGTTTCCACGATTCTGCAATATTTACTTCCATAAAATTATAATTGGTAATTTGGTAAAAATTAAATGATTTGAATGAAAATGATAGAATGAAGAAAATTACTTTAGTTTTTAGATAATTTGCAATATTCTAAAATATTTATCATTTTAGTAGTAAATCATTTTCTTTACTAAATGTTTTATCAAATGTTTGGAGAACTCTTTAGTGCAATTACAAATGGTATTTTGGTGCGTGTACGTACCGAATTTCATAAAAAACATTCTCAAAGTGAAAATTTTATTTTTACTTATTATATTACCATTACAAATACAAGTTCTCAAACTGTACAACTTTTGCGCCGACATTGGTACATTTATGACTCAAAAGGAACGCATCAAGAAGTAGAAGGCGAAGGAGTAATTGGACAACAACCTATTTTGAAATCTGGGCAATCGCATAAATATGTTTCGGGTTGTTATCTTAAAAGTGATATGGGCAAAATGTCGGGTACTTATCTTATGAAAAGAATAGACGATGAAACTCTTTTTGAAGTCAAAATTCCTGATTTTTCTTTGATTGACCCTGTGAGGTTTAATTAAAACAATCACAAACTTAACTCACTAACTTACAATGCTTTACATCAAGTTATATAAAAATTAAAGTGGTGTTGTAAAAAGTATGATAAGTTATTTGGTTGTCGGTGTCGCTTCGCTAAAACACCAACAACAGCATTGAAATTCTGTTTCAATTTAGTTTATAAATCCAAAAAACCTTCTCAATTATAAAATTAAGAAGGTTTTTTGGATACAAATTGAATTTCAAATCATTCTTCTTTTAGATAATATTTTTTTAATTCTTCTGCTTTATGAAGGTTTTCTAAGGCTGCTTTTATTTCATTATCTTCTTGATTAATTACAGGATAAAAACCTTCATATTGCCATTCTAGTTTTGCCAAACTTGCTTTTATTTGATTCAAAATAAAACTTCTTGAAATTTGATATTCTGCATTATTCAATTCTACTTTTTGACTTTGGGCATACTTTAAAAAGTCATTTTCTAATTTTTCATCAATTTCAAAAGTAGAAATAAAGTCTTTTACTTGCATTTCTTTAAACTTCTCTTTGTTGAGATTATAATAAGTACTTGTCCAATTTCTGACTATATTTTTCGAATATAATGAATCTATAAAAGGTGTAAAATAAGAAGTATCTCTAGCTATAAAAATATCAGGCATAATGCCTCCACTCCCATAAACAGTCCTGCCATGAAGTGTTTTATATTTTGTTTCTGTATTCATTTTTGAGCTATCAGCGTGATATAATTCGCCATTTGTGTAGCGTTCCATAATTTCCAAACTATAGTCAGTTGTGTCGCTATACGGTTTTTGAATGCTACGTCCACTTGGAGTATAATATCTAGAAATTGTCAGACGAAGCTCCGAATCATCACGCAATGTAATGGGTTTTTGTACTAATCCTTTTCCAAACGAACGCCTTCCTACAATCAAAGCTCTATCATTATCTTGCAGCGCACCAGCCACAATTTCAGAAGCCGAAGCACTTCCTTCATCTAACAAAACAACAACAGCTCCCTTTTCAAAATCTCCTTTTCGGTGAGCTTTTTCTTCACTATCAAAACGTTTTTGTTTTCCATCTGTATAAACAATCATTTCTTTTCCTGCCAAAAGCTCATCTACCATCTTGACAGCCTGATCCATATATCCTCCTGGATTTCCACGCAAATCTAACACCAAATCTTCCATTCCATCACGCAAAAGTTTACTTAATTGAGTTTCAAACTCCTTAAAAGTATTCATACCAAAACGAGAAACTTTGATATATCCTGTTCTTGGTGTGAGCATATATCCCACTTCTACGGTGCTTGTCGGAATTGTTCCACGCTCTACTGTTAGAGTCAATTCTTTGTTTTGATAAGGTCTGAAAATGGTTAGCTTTACTTTCGAATTTTTCTTTCCACGCAATAAATCAAAAATCTTTCGATTATCAATTTTTACATTTGCGACAGGAGTTTCATTTACTTTTATAATTCTATCTCCTGCCTCAATACCTGCTTTATCAGATGGGCTATTCGGAATAGGCATAATTACTTGAATGGTATCTTCAAAAAGCACAAATTCCACTCCTATTCCTTCAAAATCTCCCTCCAGTTGAGCATTCATTATCTCTACATCTTTTGAGGGAATATAACTTGTATGTGGGTCAAGTTTTGAGAGCATTTCTTTAATGGCATGGTCTGTCATATCAGTTAGATTAACTGTATCGACATAATAATCTTCGATATAAGAAAGCACCTGACGCATTTTTTTGGCTTGGTCAGAAGCACTTTCTTCTGTTTTCAAATCTGTAAAACTAACCAAAGAACTAGAAAAAGAAGTATCATTTCCACCAAAAAAACGTGCGCCAAAAATCAACCCTACTCCCAAAGCAATCGCTGTAAAAATAGGTAATTTGATTTGAGCTGCCGAAATAGAGGTACTTGATTTAGTCTTTGCTTTGTTTTCATTTGGCGTACTACTTGTATAAATAAGACGTTCATTTGAAGATTCTGAATTATTTTCTGACATAAAATTAGACTATAAAAAATGGAATAATTATAAATTATAATACACTGACTACAAATACTTTAGTGTGTTTTTTTTGATTTATCTGACATGTTTTTGAAAACTCTAATATTATAAAAATAATATTCATAAAATCATTTTTTCTTTAATTAAAGTTAATCATCTTACTAAGATAACTCATATTTAATTGAAGTAAAGAGAATAAAAAGGCTTTTAATAAGATTTAACGGATAATAAAAAATCATACAGACTAAAACTCATATAAATAATCTAAAAATAGAAAACCTTTAGAGCTAAAAAGCGTATATATGAAAAAATGTTGATATGTTTGTGTAATTATTTTATTCAATCATTTTTCAACTCATTTTTTTGGCTTAATTTAAAACTCTCAATTTAATTAATATTATGGACGTTAAACCTTCATTTCAAGACATTATTCAATCAAATACTCCTGTTTTAGTAGATTTTTATGCAGATTGGTGTGGACCTTGTCAAGCCATGACTCCTGTTATTACTGATTTTTCTTCTGAAATGGGAGAAAAGGTAAAAGTGATTAAGATAAATGTTGATACCAATCCTGCTGTTGCTTCTACTTTCAATGTGCGTGGGATTCCTACTTTTATTGTTTTTAAGAATGGGGAGGCTGTTTCTCGTCAGTCGGGCATGATGCCACTTGCAGGGTTGCGTTCGATGGTAGACCCATATTTGGTAAAATAGTTTTTGAGTGACATTAAATTTTGATGAGTGAAGTTGTTTAAGAAATGGTATTGTTTGTAAGAATAAATGCTCTTATTTGAAACATACGAAATAACTTCACTCATATCTACATTACCGACTCATTTTTTTGATATAATTATTCAATCAAAATATCATAACTATCCAAAAGCCCTTTTATTCCATTGCTTGAAAATTTGGCTTTTTTAATTTTATTTTTGGCTAAGTTAATAGAATAATTACTTGCATTTCTAAAATCTGTTCCTTCCAAAATTGTATTTTCAAAGATAGCTCCTTGGAGTTCACATGCTTGAAAACTTCTATTTTTAAGATTACTTTCTGTAAAATCCACTTCTTTTAGTGTAGAGTTTTTGAAAGTAGAATCTTTGAGATTTAATTGATAAAAGGACGAAAAATCTAACAAAGAATCTTCAAAATGTAGAGAAAATAAAAATGGGTTGCAGTCTGAAAATTGAAGTCCCAAAAGTTTTGAATTTTTGAAAGATGTATCTTGAAAAGATGTATTTCCTAATTTTGCACTACTCAAATCACAATTTTGAAAACTGCAATTAATAAATATAGAGTGTGATAAATTTGTATGAGAAAAAATACAATTCAAAAAATGACATTCTTCATATTCAGCCTTTGGCAATTCATTTTTTGTAAAATCTACATTTTCAAACGTCTTTGATTCGATATAATTTGACATAACTATTTATATTTTAATAATTGAATTTTTGGTGGTCTTCGATAAAGTATGTTAGGTTGTTTAGTTGTTGGTATTGCTTCACTAAAATATCAAAAATCGAATTTTCATTTCATTTTTAAAGGAAAACTATACGCCAAACGAATTGAAAAAACTGAATTTCGAACAGAATATCCAAATCTATCCAAAAAAACGCTATTTCTTCCCCAATAATGACGAAATTCTGCTGAAAACCATCGCCAACCTCCTGTTTCGTATCGAAAACCAAACCCCATAAGCCAACCTACATCAAAATCATGAGTTGCCCAACGTAAGTCAAAGTTAGGATTAGTATCGTATTTTGCTTGCCACAGATAGGCTGCCGAAACTGCTCCACTGACTTGATAGTGCCAATAATTTCCTTCAAAAATATATGAAAGAGAATATTGATTTTCTAAATAATGTAACTTCAAAGGCGTACTATTTGATTTTTTTTCTCCCATATTTCCTCCTATTTGATTATACAAAAATTGAGGACGAATGCGCCAATTATCTTTTAGTCTGATTTCTAAAAAACCTCCTGCACCATACGCCAAACGGCGCACATTTTCAAGATTTCGTATCCTTGAATAATTTGCCTGTGAAAGAAAACCTGCTGATAAAATTTGAGCATTTACAGAATTTACAAATAAGAAAAAAAGCACTGATGAGATAATTAAAAGTATATTTCTATTCATTTTTTTTGCGTTTAAAAAGTGTATTTTTAGAGTACTGGACACTAGATGTATTTGCTGTTCTGTGAGTCACAGAACAGGGAAAAACACCGTTCGTTGGTGTTTTAGCGTAGCGACACCAACAACTTTTTAACTCATGTCCAGTACTCTAGTGTATTTTAATTCCCTTGTCTTTTTTTCGTCTTCCTCTGTGGTCAAAATATATTTAATTCATACTTCTAAGTTTATTAAACAGCATACAAAACAAAAATTGTTGGTATTTTATGCAAATTTGGAATTTCTTTTTTCCATTCTGCAACTGTTTTTGTTTTGATAAATTGGCTTTTAGAAGTAATATTTGATGCAACACAAAGACGAGTTTTGGGACTTAATACTTTTAAAATATCTTTCAATAAAGGGTTGTTGCGATAAGGAGTTTCCATAAAAATCTGCGAACGTTTTAGTTTTTTACTTTCCGTTTCTAGCTGCTTAATTTCATTTTTTCGTTTGTTGGCATCAATAGAAAGATAGCCATGAAAAGCAAAATTTTGCCCATTAAACCCTGAAGCCATCAAAGCAAGAACAATAGAAGAAGCTCCCACAAGAGGCACAATTTCAATATTTTTTTTGTGAGCATACTCAACAGCCAATGCACCGGGGTCTGCAATTCCGGGGCAACCAGCCTCCGACATAATTCCTATTTTGGTTGGTTGGTTATTCTCATCTTTTATCGGAATTTGTTTGAAATAATTCTCTAATTCTGCCTTTGTTGTTTTTTTATCTAACTGAAAAAGCACCAAATCATCAATGACCACTCCTAGTTTTAGGGCAGAAATAAAACGCCTCGCCGTTCTTAAATTTTCCACCAAAAAATATTTAGTTTGGCTAATAATCAATGATATTTCTTCTGAAAGACTGTTTTTATTTCCTTCTTCCAACCAAATTGGAATCAAATATATTTTCATTTTGCGAATTAATTAATACTCTAAAATAAGTAAAATAACATAAAGATAAACTAAACTTAACAAATCGTTCACTTGCTAAGTATCAAGAGTGGCTACATGAAACACTAACTTTGCAGTTAGATACAGAATAGTCATTTTGAATAATTTAGTAACAAAAAAATCTTTCGTTCGTCTTGAATTTACCCTCACATAATAACATTTCTATCAAAAATAAAACAAATCTGACAAAATTACTACTTCGTATTTTGTATGCAGTATTGATTGTTTGTTTGTTTTTGGTTTCGATAGATATGTTGATGAGTGCTTTTCGTTTGTTTGGGAAGGAAGTTGCTAACACTATTTTTTCGGTTTCGGCACACCCTTTTGTAGGGATTTTTGTGGGTCTTTTGATTACTGCTATTTTGCAGAGTAGCTCCACTGTTACGGCAATGGTTGTGGCAGCCGTTGCAGCAGGTACGCTCACTATCGAAACAGCTACTCCTATTATTATGGGAGCAAATGTAGGCACAACTATCACAAGTGCCATTGTTGCTTTAGGGCATATTTCGAAAAAGAAAGAACTTCGCAAAGGTTTTGCAGCAGCCAGCCTGCATGATTTTTTTAACCTTCTGACAGTTTTGATTCTCTTTCCTTTAGAATATTATACTCATTTTTTGTCTAATCTTGCCAAATATGTAACCGAACTCCTTCCTTTTTCGGCTGCCTCTGGGAGTTTTATTCCACCTCTCATTTCTATTCCCTCTAATTTTGTAGTGAATCAATTACATGATTATCCAATTTTGATTTTAGTTTTTTCTGTTTTGTGTTTGTTTTTGGCTATTCGTCTATTTGTTACTCTTTTGAAGGAACAAATGATAGGAAAACAAAGACAACAAATGCATGAGCTTTTCTTTGGAAGTATTTGGAAGTCTTTTGGTTGGGGTTTTATTACTACTGCAGCCATTCAATCTAGTTCTGTTACTACTTCTTTGGTTGTTCCTTTGGTAGCCACTCGGAAAGTTAATATTCAAAAAGCATTTCCTTTTATTGTTGGGGCAAATATTGGCACTACTTTAACAACCCTTTTGGCAGCTCTTTTTAAGTCAGAGGCAGCCATTACCATAGCATTTGTTCATATTTTATTTAATCTTATTGGTGCTTTAATTTTTCTAATTATTCCATTGATGAGGCAAATTCCGACTTTTCTTGCCCAACGTCTGGGAATAGCAGCAATGAAAAATCGTAGTACTGCTTTGGCTTATTTGTTAGTTGTTTTTTTTGTTCTTCCTTTTGGCATGATTTATAGTTCCTTTCAAGATAATGGCTTAAATTTGCAGGAAATAAGCACAATAAACAACAAACAACAAGATTCTTCTTTCAATCAAAAAAAGAAAAAATAATAATTAATCATTTAACGAAACAAATAAAGAAAAATGGATTTTCACGTCATATTTATGATTTTGGGTTTTAGTTTTGCTGCTTATTCGGTGGTAGGCAACGATGTAATCCAAACCTTAGGTACATTCATAAGCTCCAATGGAAAAACGCCTTGGTACTTGCTTTGGGCTTACACAGGTTTTATTTTGATAAGTGTTCTTTTTTATGGTTGGTATTCTGGGCAAGGTGTGGCGTATGGAAGGCTCAACAAAATTCCTTTTCCTGAAATGTTACAATGGTGGCATGTTTTGCCTCCTTTAGTATTATTGATTATTACTCGCTTTGGAATCCCTGTCAGTACTACTTTTTTGGTCTTGAGTGTTTTTGCAACCAAAAATATTACAAGCATGGTTACCAAATCTGCTTTAGGATATTTGGTTGCCTTTGGTGCTGCTGCTTTTATCTATTATGTGATAAGTCGTTTTTTTGAAGAAAATTTTATTAAAAAAGAAATAAAAAAGAATGAAAAACGCATTTGGACAGTATTGCAATGGGCTTCGACAGGCTTTCTATGGTCGCAATGGTTGATTCAAGATTTGGCAAATATTTATGTTTACCTGCCTCGTGGCAAAGAGCTTTCTTCTACTGCTTTTATAGCATCAATGGTCGTCTTGGTAGCTTTGTTGGGTTATATTTTTTATAGCCGTGGTGGAAAAATTCAGAAAATTGTTACTACAAAAACTAATACTGCTGACATTCGTTCGGCAACTATTATTGACCTCATTTATGGCATTGTATTATTTGTTTTTAAAGAAGTAAATGATATTCCGATGAGTACAACTTGGGTTTTTGTAGGGCTTTTGGCTGGGCGTGAACTAATGATAAACCTACAAATTAATATGGAAGCAGCCTTCAAAACTCGTCTAAAAAATGAAAAGAAAAAAGCCAAACGAAAAGGAACATGGGTAGAAGAAGAGCAAATAAATCCTATCAATCACCCTCTTTATCCACGATATTCGAATACAATGGAGATTCTCAAAATGATAGGCTCTGATTTGTTAAAAGTATTTGCTGGTTTGGTAGTCAGTTTGATTTTAGTTTTGATAATTAGTTTGGTAAGATAAATTCAACATAATTATTAATAAAAAAACATAAGTGGTTAGGCTTAATTATTTATACCCAAAAATGTATCTTGTCTAAGTTTGTACCTTTAGTCTGACAGACCTTCAGTACAGAGCAATTTAAAATATAAGATTTGGTATATTTAATTTTGCATCTTTACTTACTACTAATCATTTTGGTTTTTGTCCTCTCCCAGCTCCTTCGCAAGGAGGGGAAAAATTACAGCTATTTGCTATTTTTGAAGCAAAATTAGTAAAATAAAAAACCTTCATTAATCTATTTTTATAGAAAAATGAAGGTTTTTTATTTTGCCGAAATAAATCGGATTTTGAAAAAGAATACTTTTTCTGATTTGCCCTGTTTAGAAATATTGATATTCAATATAATTAGATTCGTAATTCCTTATTTATCTAAATAAGAAGAAAGTTTTTCTACCAAATCATCAAAATTTACAGGCTTTTGCATATAATCATTAATTCCTACAGCATTAAAATCTGATGCTGTATAATTACGAGCATTTCCAGTAATTGCAATAATTGGAATTTTAGATTTTTTAGGGTCGCTCATAGAACGAATTTTTTTAGCACATTCCATTCCGTCCATTTTTGGCATATTGATGTCCATTAATATTGCATCAAAATCTTCCATTGCCATTGCTTCCAATACTTGCAAGCCATCTTTTGCTGTTTCGATTTCATAATTTTGAAACTGTAATACTTTGCGAGTAATATTTTGGATTACAGAACTGTCTTCTGCAATAAGTATTTTTTTAGAACCCATAGTTAAATATATTCAATGATAAAATGGTAAATGAAAATTAGAAAATAATATAATAATTAATTGGAAGGTAATCAAATACCATACTAATTAAATTTAATTACTTTCTTTAATCTCTTATTATAATTGTATTTTTTTACGTTTTTTTTTTAAAATAAATCAATAATTGATTTATTTGCTTTCAAAACTACACTACTTTTAGCAAAATGCAAAATTTTTTATCTCTTTTTTTAAGTAAATAAGGATATATAAGGCATTTTTTGAAAAAAATCTTATTTATAAATAACAATGCCTACTTCTTTTGAATTTTGTACTTCTTGTAGTCTAAACTCTTGATAGATTCTAAATAATTACGAATTAAAAATTATGAATTGTTCGTATGAATTATTAAGAAAAAATGTAATATCAGTAATTTGTATTTAAGTTCTATATCCTTGTATAATTACTCCTAATTCCTTAGAAATTATCATTTCTTGCTTTTTCAATTCCATATAAATAAGCATCAATTTATCAATTTCTTCTCTGTTGTTATTTGTCAATTTAATTCTTCTTTCGTTTTCCTTTAAAATACCTTTCAAAAAAACTCTTTTTACAAACTATATCCTTGTATAACTATACCCAACTCATTAGAGATTTCAATCTCTTGTGTTTTTAATCCTTGATAAATATTCAATAGTTTTTCTATTTCTTGAATTTTTTGTGATGATCTTTTTATTTCTCTTAAATTTTCATATAATAAACCTTTGGAATATACTCTTTTTAAATTTAAAATAGTGTGAGGGATAACTTTATCAAGTTGTTCTGATTCATGAAGTAAAATAATTCCCATTCTTTTTTTCCATTCAACACTTACTCTGTCTTCTTTATGATTTTTGTAGCTTTTAGTAAGCAAATCTACAACTACTCCTTTTAAGTCTTGTGGACAAGTTGAGATTAACCAATTTTTAGATATTTTTTTGTTCAATAAACGAGCATTTTCAAACAAAATACGAATTTGTGAATAATTAGGGTTTATGGTAGGAATTTCATTAATTTCTTCCAAAATATAATCACAAATATACATACCTTCATTTGTTGTAAGGTATCCATAGTTCACTAACAGACGAATAACCTCATCTTCATATAGCCTAAAAGCAACCCTACTATTTACTTCTTTATTTTCAGAAAGTATAGTTTCTATCTGTGTATCTATATCATTTCTTACACTTTCAAATGGCAAGAAAAAGTTTACTCTATTAAGTTCTCTCATCTTACTATTATTGTTGTTTACTTTATCCTCATCATATTTTTTATTTGAGTGATAATTTTTTATTTGTGTTTCATATTTTCTATAAAGATGTTTATTTACTTCAGTAATTATGTTCTTCTCATCAGCATCCATTATATATGCAAGTTCTTTACTCAAAAATGCTCTTTTAAACTCTTGTGGGATTAGTGCTATTTTTCTACATACTTCACCTAAAGTTTCAGCTCGTTCAATTGGATTATCAACATCAAAAGTCAATGCATCATATGTAAACTGAACAAAACCTTTTACTTTGGATTGCAAATAATTTTTAGTTTTCTCTCCTCCTTGTTCGGTTACGAATGTATCTGGGTCGTGTCCTTCTGGCAAAACAACAGCTTGCACATCTAAGCCTTGCTCTAAAATAATATCAATTCCACGAATAGCAGCTTTTAAACCTGCTTTATCTCCATCAAAAAGCAGGGTTACACGGTCTGTGAAGCGTTTTAGAAGGTTTATTTGTCCTTCTGTGAGCGAAGTACCCGAACTTGCGACTACATTTTCAATACCTGCTTGATGCAATGCAATTACATCGGTATAGCCTTCTACTAAATAGCAATTTTCTTCTTTACGAATCGGATTTTTTGCTTGAAAAATTCCATAAAGGATATGGCTTTTTTGGTAAACTTCTGTTTCTGGGCTGTTGAGGTATTTGGGTTGTTGGTCTTTTTTTAATGCTCTAGCACCAAAACCAATCGTTCTGCCCGAAACATTATGAATAGGAAACATGACACGCCCACGAAAACGGTCGTACTGTTTGTCTTCATTCTTTTTTATTATCAAGCCTGTATCTTCCAAATATTCTTTGCTATATCCTTTTTCGGTGGCTGCCTTTAGGACAGAATCCCATTCATCAAAAGCATATCCTAGTTCGAATTTTTCTTGTGTTTTTTGGATAAATCCACGCTCTTTAAAATAGCTTCCTCCAATAGCTTTTCCTTCGTCTGTATTTATGAGATTTTCTCTATAAAATTTTTGAGCAAATGCAAGTACAATCAAAAGACTTTCTTTGTGCCTTTGCTCTTCTTTCTGTTCATTACTTTTTTCATTTTCTTCTGGAATTTCTATGCTATATTTTCCTCCCAAAAATCGCAAAGCCTCTGGGTAGCTCATACTTTCGTGTTCCATCACAAAAGTTATGCTATCGCCTCCTTTTCCACAGCCAAAGCATTTGAAAATACCCTTGCTTGGCGTAACCACAAAAGAAGGTGTTTTTTCTTGATGAAAAGGACAGCACGCCTTAAAACTAGCTCCCTGTTTTTTGAGTGTAACAAAATCGCCCACCACTTCTTCAATATGGCAGCTATCTCTTATTTGGTCAATGATATGAGAAGGAATAGACATAAAACAAACTTATTTTTTTACAATAAATAATATATCAGCTAGAATATAAAAAATTTTTCTTTGAACTTGAATGATAATTTCAATTCATCTATATTTTCACTGATAAAATTAGATGAGTAATTATTTATTGCTGGTTCTAACAATATTGTGTTTCTTTTTAGGTAAAGTTACTTATTTTTACCTAAAAATCATTCTTTTATTTAATAGTAGTTCAAATGTCAAATGGTAATAATTAAGAACTATATTTCTATACTCCTTTGTAGTTCCTACTTTCGTGTATTTAGGTTCAAATTCTATCTTTAGATTTTCTCCTTCCATTTTTTTACTCAAACGTTCCTTGTATCTTTCCTCTAAAGTATTAAGCATTTTTAGCCTTTCTTTTTTTCTAGTTTTTTTCTTTGAAGTTCTTTAAAAATAGACAAGCTGTGTTCTGTGTGCTGTGCCACAGAACACAGATAAAAGGACAAAAACTTTGACAGTCCTTTCAGAAGGTTGTCAATAGTTAAACTATTATTGTCAGAGTTATTTTGGATTACAAAAAAACTACTAACAAAATTTTTATAAAAATATCATAGATTTTTATTCCAAAAAATAAGAACTAATTCATTAACTTTGTAAGTTGATAAAAAAGAAAGTCCAAATTTTAAATAAACGAGTTTGGATTAAAACATAAAGAAAAAACTCAAAATGAATAAATTAATTGCTGATATTGAAATTATAGACACCAACGCAAGTGAAGCTAAACACGAACCTTGCGAAACAGTCAAAAAAACAGCGAACAATTCTACGGAAGGACAGCGCAAACTCTACATCGAAAGCTATGGTTGTCAGATGAATTTTGCTGATAGCGAAATTGTGGCTTCTGTAATGCAAGAACACGGTTTTGGTACGACCGATTCGGCAGAAAATGCAGATTTGATTTTCCTAAATACTTGTTCTATCCGTGAAAAAGCAGAGCAAACCGTTCGTAAACGTCTAGTACATATCAACGGACTCAAAAAACGTAAACCCGAAATGATGGTGGGTGTTTTGGGTTGTATGGCAGAGCGTTTGAAACACAAATTTTTAGAAGAAGAAAAAATCGTTGATTTGGTGGCTGGACCCGATGCCTACCGAGATTTGCCAAAACTTGTCGGCGCAGTAGATGACGGACAAAAAGCCGTGAATGTACTTCTTTCAAGAGAAGAAACCTATGCAGATATTTCGCCAATTCGTCTGAATAGTAATGGTATTTCTGCCTTTGTTTCGATTATGCGTGGCTGTGATAATGTGTGTAGTTTTTGTGTTGTGCCATTTACTCGTGGTCGTGAGCGCAGCCGTCCTGCTGATTCTATCGTACAAGAAATAAAGGATTTGGTAGCTCAAGGTTATAAAGAAATTACGCTTTTGGGGCAGAATGTAGATTCGTACAAATGGACAAACGTACCAAGAACAATAAAAGCAGCCAACTTTGAAGCTGAAACAGGAGAAAAAATAAGAAAGGAAAATTTTGCGACTCTTTTAGAATTGGTGGCTCAAATAGACCCAAATCTTAGAGTTCGTTTTACCACTTCGCACCCAAAAGACATGACAGACGATGTTTTGCATGTGATGGCAAAATATGAAAATATTTGTAAGTATATTCATTTGCCTGTTCAGAGTGGAAATAGTAGAGTTTTGAAACTGATGAATCGTACTTATTCAAGAGAATGGTATATTGATAGAGTAGATGCTATTCGCCGAATTTTGGGAGAAGATTGTGCCATTAGTTCGGATATGATTGCTGGTTTTTGTACCGAAACAGAAGAAGAACACCAAGAAACATTGACCTTAATGGAGTATGTAAATTACGATTATTCCTATATGTTTTTCTATTCTGAACGCCCTGGAACGCTTGCAGCAAAGAAATATTTAGATGATATTCCGATGGACGTAAAGAAAAAACGCCTAAGTGAAATTATCAATCTTCAATCAAAACACTCTTTGGCTCGTAATCAAAGGCTCATTGGCAAGACGCATAAAGTGTTGGTAGAAGGAGAATCCAAACGCTCTGACAAAGATTTGCAAGGCAGAACGACAGATAATAAAGTAATCGTTTTTCCTAGAGAAATCTACGAAAAAGGACAGTATGTAAATGTTTCTGTTCACGATTGTACTTCGGCTACACTCTTTGGAAAAGCTGTGAGTTTGGCAAAATAATTTGAATTATAGAACAAATAAAAACCCTCAAAATTAGATATTTTTATATCTAATTTTGAGGGTTTTTATTTTAGAAAAAATGAGCAAATTTAATTCATATACTTATCTTTTTCTGTTGCTACACGCCAACTAAATGCACTTCCTGTATGTTCGACAATAATTTTTTGTACGTGTCCAGAAGCAAAATCAACAGTTCCTTCATATTTTGTTTGAGAACGTTGTGCCAAAATTACAGAGCCTACTTTGTTTTTATCTCCTAATTTTCTTTGAATGCGATAACGAGTAGCCGTAGAAAGTGAAATTGGTGTGTTTTCAGGATACCAACCACGTATTACATCGGCATAAATTACTAATTTTTCTTTAGAAGCTGTTTGGAAAGTTATTTTTAATAAATCTTTTACAACTTCTGTTGCTTGCGATTCCAACTTTACATTCAACTCATTCTCTACCATACCCTTAACCAATATTTCTTTTGTTTTTTGGTCTAGTTCTTCAAAACTAATATTTCTACTTTTAGAATAAGTTGTTTGAATTTCTGTTCCATTTGATAGAGTAACTATTCCTTTATAATCAACTGTTTCTTTTTCCAAACTAACTTTTTTGATTAATTCTTTTCCATATTTTTTTTGTAATGAATATTGAAAATAAGTAGAAATAGAAGCATCATCTTGTTTGGGCAAAACACCTATATTTGGGTCTAAAAGAAGAGGCAATGTAGCTCCATCTTCGGTCGTAACGGCTACTTCATACTTATTTCCACCTGTTGATTTTAATTCTACTTTTTTGGCAGGTATTCCCATTCCATTTATCAAATAACGTCTTGTGCTAGATTCCAATATTTCTCCCCAAGAAGGTTGCAAGATACCAGCTTTATTCCTTCCTACTCGCACAAAAACAGAAGCTGACGGCGTATTTTTATCCTCAAATATTACTTCTGACAAATATACCCATTCATCATCAGGAATAGAAGGTAGTTTTTGTAATGTAATTTTTTTCTTTAAATCTCCCCAATGTTCTTTTTCAAGATTTATAGTTGCAATTTTTTTCTCAAACATTTTTTCTACTTGAGGCTCTAAAAGTGTTTTTATTTGCCCTTCATCTGACTGTATCTTATCTTTTGGAATAAATTTTTGCACTTTTTTTCCTTTTGTCAAAACAAGCGTATCTCCCTTGAAATCAAATTGATAATCATCAGCAATTCCATAAGCTATCACTTGTAATTTGTTATTTTCTATTGCATAATCTCTTTCTGTAATATTATCAAATATTATTTTTTCATCAGTTATTTTGAGCGTACTTTTATAATCAGAACGCACCCATTGCCCCTTAATTTTGGACGAATTGGAACAACTACTAAGAAAAATAAAACTTGAAAGAACTCCCAAACAAAATAATTTTGAAGAAAATAATGATGAAAAAGAAAGGTGTATATATTTGAGTTTCATGATATTTTTTTGAATAATAATCTTTTTATTTTTAGATTTTGAAAAGCACACAGCCAAAATGTATGCTATATATTTGGCTGCAAAAATACTAAAATTAATATTCTTAGCTAACTCCTTTTTGTTCAAAACATCATAAAATTTCTTGTTTTGCCTATCTTATATCTATTTCAAGTCAATTTTTCATATTTTTTGTACTATTTAATAACTCTAGTCGCTAAAACTTGTTAAGGCTTACTAATTAAACGCTGCTTTTTTAATAAATTTGTGGCTACATTTTTTTATTTCTAAATTTTGGATACATTTATAGAATCATTTTTTTGGTTTATAGGATTAGATTTAGAAAAAATGCCAATTTACTTTTTGATTTTTTAAAAAAATACATGAAATACCTACCTTACTTTCTCATTGCATTGGGCGTAATTCTTATTGACCAAGCTCTTAAATTATACATTCATTCTACACTTTCTTTGGGAGAAGATATTCTGATTTTTGGCGATTGGTTCAAACTTCATTACACACTCAACCCTGGAATGGCTTTTGGTATTACACTCGGTTCAGATTATGGCAAACTTATCTTGAGTGTCTTTAGGATTTTTGCAGGCATCGGAATTGCCTATTTTATGGCTCGTGCTGCCTTGCGTGATGCTCCAAAAGGTTTTGTTTTTAGTATGTCTTTAATTTTGGGAGGAGCTTTTGGAAATATTGTTGATTCTACTTTTTATGGTGTTTTTATTGATGGAAATGCTGTTGCGATGTACGGAAATGAGCCTAGTTTTTATCCGTGGTTTCATGGGCAGGTAATAGATATGTTTTATTTTGATATTGCTTCGGGTTATTTTCCAGAATCTATTCCTTATTTTGGAGGTTCTCATTATTCATTTTTTCCTATTTTTAATATTGCCGATGCAGCTATTTTTATCGGAGTATGTATTATTTTGATTTGGCAAAGAAAGTTTTTTCCTAAAGAAGAAATTGTAGAAACAGAACTAAAAAAATCTTTAGAAAGCGAGATTAGAGATGAAAATGAAGACACAATTTCAGAAGAAACAAATCAAACTAATAGTAGCCAAAATGAGTTAGATAATGATGAAATAAATTCTATTTCAGATAATGATTTGAAAGATAGCTCAAAAAATGAAAAATAATTTTATAAAATAGTCATGTCGACACAAGAAAATATCTAAATCCTTTTGCTGATTTTGGATTCAAAAAATTATTTGCTTTGGAGGTAAATAGTGATTTATTAATTCGTTTTTTGAATGAAGTATTTCAAACTGCCCAACTAACTCAACTCAATAAAAAAGAGCGTAAAAATTATGAAAATAGTTTGGATTATGCTGAAGAAAAAAAAGGGTTCGAAATGGGACTAAAAATGGGTTTGGAAAAAAGTAAAAAAGAAATTGCTAAAAATTTGCTTTCTGAGGGTTTATCTATTGAGATGATGGCAAAAACTACTAATCTTAGTCAAGAGCAAATCCAAAAAATAAAAGATAATCTATAAGATTAAATATGAATTATTCAGAATCGATAGACTTAATAGAACGATTAGCTTCTTTAGATTTTCAGAAAAAAGAAGAAGCCATTTTTTGGGATTCTGACCCTAAAAAAGGCACTTTATATGGTACAAATCAAGAAGGGGAAAAAATTCTTGACTTTCGTGTTCCGATTACTTTTCCGACCCTTCCAATAAAAGAAGATGACGAACAAAAAACACTTTTTCTTTCAGATTACTCTGATGAAATTACATTTTCGCCCAAACCGTATTTACTTATCTTGATTCAAGCTGGTGCTGCTTCTTTGGGGTATTTTGAAGATAACAAATTGATATACCACAAAGTCATTACAGCATATATGGTCAGAAAAAAACAAGGAAAATCACAAATAAAACACCTCAACTCTAAAGGAAAATCTCGTTTGGGTTCTCGCATTCGATTGCAAAATACAATTTGGTTTTTCGAACAAATCAATCTAAAATTAAAAGAATGGCATAAAAAATCCGATATTTTTGACAAAATAGAGCGTATTGGACAAAGTGGCTCACCTGATTTGTGGCATTTGTTTTATACTTCGAAAGAAGAAGCTCCCTTTCAAAAAAATGATTCTCGTCTTCGTAAAATTCCGATTACTGTTCACACACCAAATTTTGAAGAATTGCAGCGTGTAAATATTTGGGCAAACCGTGGAGAACTGACAACTTATAAAGATGATTTGCCTTTTTTAAATAACTTAGGTGATGTTATTGATTGGTAGCTTTTACAGTTAAAAAAAATTATATTTTGAAATAATTGTTTTGAGTTTTTATCAAAAAAAGAAATTTATATTTCATACTTCTTACTTCACACTTCTTACCTTATATCTATGTTAGCATTCATTACAGGCGCAACTTCAGGAATTGGACTTGCCACAGCACGCATTTTTGCAGAAAATAATATTGACCTTATTCTTTGTGGACGAAGAACCAAAAAACTTCAAGAGTTAGAAACAGAGTTATCTCAAAAGGTAAAAATAACAACACTTTCTTTTGATATTCGCAACAGAAATGAAGTACAAAAAGCTGTTGATTCTCTTTCAAATGATTTTCAAAATATAGATATTCTTATCAATAATGCTGGAAATGCACACGGACTTTCTTCTATTCAAGAAGGAAATTTAGATGATTGGGATTTTATGATTGACCTAAATATAAAAGGTCTTTTGTATGTAACAAAGTCACTTTTACCAAAATTATTAAACAAAACAAGGTCAGAAACTAACAAAGGACAAATCATAAATATTGGTTCGATTGCAGGAATAGATTCTTATGCCAATGGAAATGTTTATTGCGCCACCAAATCTGCTGTTGCGATGCTTAGTGAAACAATGCGAATTGATTTGCTTAAAGAAAATATCAAAGTAAGCGAAGTAAAACCAGGATTAGTAGAAACCGAATTTTCGAAAGTTCGCTTTAAAAATGATGAAAATAGAGCTGAAAAAGTCTATCAAAATTACACGCCACTTACAGCTCAAGATATTGCCGAATTGATTTATTTTGTGGTTTCTCGCCCTGCTCATGTCAATATTGCAGATGTTTTGATTTTGCCAACTGACCAAGCAAAATCTTCTATGGTAAATAAAAAGTAATGTGTCTGTCAATTTCATCTCATTCACCATCATAAATTTGAATATCAAATACTTTTTCTACTTCCATTACTAATTCTACTGAATCTAAACCCATATTTTTATTAGAAATAATTCATAATTAATTCTTATTTTTCCATAAACCAACCCGAATATTTGATATAATTATTAGCTATTCGCTGCAACATTTCGCCTCTATCTCCGACAGGTTTTATTTTTTTGGCAGGAACACCAGCATAAATAAACCCACTTTCAATTTCTGTTCCTTCCAAAACGACTGCGCCTGCTGCTACAATACTTCCTGTTCTGACGATTACGCCGTCCATTAATCGTGCACCCATTCCTATCAAAACATTATCTTCTATGGTGCAACCATGAACGATGGCATTGTGTCCGATACTTACGTAATTTCCGATAGTTGTTGGTGCAGTTTCGAAAGTTCCGTGTATAGTTGCATTGTCTTGAATGTTTGTATGATGACCGATTTTGATAAAATTAACATCGCCACGAACAACAGCACTAAACCAAACACTACAATTATCGCCCATTTCTACCTCACCAACAATCGTCGCATTAGGAGCAAGAAAACAATCTTTACCAAATTTTGGAGAAAAACCACGAACAGGAAGAATTAAAGCCATTTTTTATTATTTTAAAATTTTTTATTAAACTGATTAACAGAAGTAAGAGGTAATTAACTCTCCTTAATTTTGATTCTCTTCTACTTCCTCATTCATTTGACTTATCAAATGTACTATAAAATAATCTAAATAGGAAACAGTATATTTTTATGATAAAAGACAGCCATTGATAATAAAAATAGATGTAAAATTAATTTTCTGATAACTCTTCTTTTCCAATCTGAACAGTCAAAAAATCTATTTTATAATGCACCAAAAGCAACACAATATTACTCAATATTTGATTTTGATTACACTTTTCAGTAATTTTTGATAAATAAAAAAGCGTACAGGAAACACCTAGTTTATTTAAAAAATTGTGATTGTGTTTTTCATTAAACGTTATGACAGTTATTTTTAGATGATATATTTTGTGTGTTCATTTATTCAAAAGCCTCATTTTATATATACCACGCCTCTGAAGAAGTAATAAGTTGGGTTTTAAGGAACTAAACACACATGAAAAATTAACTGTGATAATTTTTATTGTAATAATAATTTTGACAAAAAAATAATGCACAAAAAGTATTTTGGTGCATTAGCAAAATTGATATTAGAAGGCAGTTTAGTTAAACTCCTCCACTTATTTTAGACATTTTTTCTTTGGATAGTGCAAATTTTTTGAATTTTGATTTTATACTTTCTTTTTTTGCCGTTTTCTTAAACATTTGATTCGTAAGTTTAATATAATTAATTAGGGATATTTTTTTAGAGAAACAAATTTACATTTTTTTTCCTAAAAAAACAACTTTTATCAAAAAGTATTACATTTCCTAATTGTGAATAAAGCATTACCAATACCATACATGTTTCAATTTTTTATGCTACATTTACATAAAAAATAAAATCCTATTCTTAAAATTAACATGGCAAAATTTTCTCATATCAAGCAGCGTGACCAAATGGATTGTGGACCTACATGTTTGAAAATGATAACCAAACATTATGGTAAAAACTTCTCTCTACCTTACTTGCGTGAGCAATGTTACATAGGCAAACAAGGAGTTTCTCTCTTAGGAATTGCTACGGCAGCCGAAAAAATAGGGCTTCGTACACTTGCTGTACAAATTGATACTCAAACCATTATAAAAGAACGTCCTGTACCTTTTATAGCACATTGGAATCAGAATCATTTTGTTGTAGTTTATAAAATCACACAGAAAAAAGTATTTGTTGCCAATCCTGCTTCACGTCTTTTAGAGTACACACACGACGAATTTGAAAAGGTTTGGGCTCAATCAAATGAGGATAATAAAAGACAAGGTATTGCACTCTTAATAGAAACTACACCAGAGTTTGATAATCAAGAAGAAGTAGAGGAAAATAAGGCATCTTTTTCCTACTTGCTCAAATACTTTACACCTCATAAAGCGATTATGTTTCAGCTTTTTTTGGGTTTATTGGGAGCTACCTTACTCTCTCTTTTCTTGCCTCTTCTTACACAAGCTCTTGTAGATACAGGTATTCAGCAGAAAAACTTGTCCTTTGTTTATGTTGTTTTGATAGCTCAATTATTATTTTTTGCTTCAAGAAGTGCTATTGACATGATACGAACTTGGATATTATTACAATTTTCTATGAAAATAAATATTCAAATTGTATCTGATTTTTTGGCTAAAATGATTAAGCTACCCCTATCATTTTTTGACTCT
This sequence comes from uncultured Cytophagales bacterium, assembly GCA_937136415.1. GTDB lineage: Bacteria > Bacteroidota > Bacteroidia > Cytophagales > Bernardetiaceae > Bernardetia. The sequence continues at coordinate 37,412 of CAKZOK010000065.1, forward strand.
AAAAATTTAGGAGATATTATACAACGCATTCAGGATAATCGTCTAATTGAAATCTTTTTAAGCCGAGTTTTACTAGATTTTATATTTTCGTTAGCAAGCCTTTTTGCTGTTGGAGTACTGGTGTTGGTTTATAGCCCAATCATCTTTACTATATTTATGATAGGAAGTACTATTTATGTTTTTTGGATTTTGATGTTTATGAAACAACGAAAAGTACTTGATGCCAAACGCTTTGCTGTTTTTTCAGAAACAAAAAGCAATGAGATAGAGCTTATACAAGGAATGGCAGAAATCAAGTTTAATAATTTTGAAAAAGAGAAACGGTGGGAATGGGAAAGGTTACAAGTAAAACGAGCTAAATTATCAATGAAAGGATTAAAACTAGACCAAGTTCAAAAATATGGAAGTGGGTTTATTAATGAACTCAAAAATATTATTATTACATTTTGGGCTGCTTATGAAGTTATTCAAGGCAGTATGACACTTGGTATGATGATGGCATTACAGCAAGTATTGGGGCAAATGGATGTACCATTAAGACTATTTGTAGATTTTGCTCAAAAAGGACAAGACGCACAGCTTAGTTTGGAACGTTTAGGAGAAATTCATGACCAAAAAAATGAAGATGAAGGCGAAGCCCTTGTTCAACAAATGCCATTGGATGTAGAAGGGGTGAGTAATAGAGATATTTACCTCAAAAATGTGAGTTTTAGGTACGGAACGCCACACAGTCAGCCAGCTATTGATGATTTGACTTTGCATATTCCAGCAGGCAAAACAACAGCTATTGTAGGAGAAAGTGGGAGTGGAAAGACAACACTTTTAAAACTTTTGTTGAAATATTATATTCCTCAACAAGGGCAAATTTTAATGGGTTCTACCCCAATAAATGCTATTTCTAGTAATATTTGGCGTTCGAATATAGGTGCAGTTATGCAAGAGGGTTTTATTTTTACTGAAAGTATTGCCAAAAATATTGCTTTGGGTGATGAACAACCCACCAACAAACGCCTCATCGAAGCTGCTCAAATAGCTAATATTTTTGAGCATGTTCAAGGGCTTCCCTTGGGTTTTTATACAAAGGTAGGACAATCAGGAGAAGGATTAAGTCAAGGGCAAAAACAGCGTTTGCTTATTGCTCGTGCTGTTTATAAAAACCCTGATTATTTGTTTTTTGATGAGGCAACTTCTGCCCTTGATGCCAAAAATGAAAAGGTGATTTCTGAAAACTTGGAAAAGTTTGGAGAATCAAAAACGCAAGTAATAATTGCTCACCGTCTGAGTACTGTCAAAAATGCAGACCAAATTATTTTCTTAGAAAAAGGAAAAATAAAAGAGATTGGAACACATGAAGAACTCGTAGAAAAGAAAGGAATGTATTTTAATTTAGTAAAAAATCAATTAGAATTAGCAGGTTAGTTCGTAACCGTCGTTGAGATTTAAACCCTCAACGACGGTTTCAAATCTTATTGAGTATTGAGAGTTAATCAAAATTTTACTCCTCTTGCTTTTTGGGTCGGTATTTAGATTTCTCAAAAATTTCTTTATGATTTTTCATTTTCATAAGCTCAGGCAAACTCACATCAGGGTTTTGTTTCATATAGGCTCTGACAATTTGCCAGCCCAACCATTGTGCAATTCTACCAGGGCATTCTTGACCAATTTCGAAAGTATGAGGGCGTGCTTCTAAGTATTTTCGTTTTTCTACTTGGGCAGTTGCATAAAATAATTCTTGTTTTACAAAATGCCCCCAAACATCAGTTTGGTAGGTTTCACAATCTTTAATTTCTTGATTTGAATAACCAATCACTAAAGAATCAGCAGCTTTTGGAACTACTTTTTCAATAAAATAATACGTCTTTCCCCACCAAATCATTTCATTTATCATACTATTATCTGATGGGTTGCTCAAATTGTATCGCCCCGAAAGCTCTCTAGCAATGTGCGTTTGGATTGCCTCAGGGTGATAACGCTCCCAAAGATAATTTGGAATAGCCTCAATTGGAGGGCGATAATAAGACTGCGCACCCAAAAAATAATCTAAACCAACCAAAAACATACTATCACTTGGCACTACGTCCATTTCATATCCTGCCACAATCGTATAAACTTTAGGAACATAAAAATCGGGATAATAATATTTTGTATAACTAAAAACATCATTTAATTGCTGTCTTAATTCATCAAAATCATACGCCTCATCTACTTGATTTTGAACAGTATCAATATAAGGGTCAGTTGCTCGCTTTACCAACTCTTCCAAAATACGAATATCATTAACCCGAAATCCTTTTAATAATAAATCTGGATTTTCTTTTAAATAAGTAAGAATTTCGTCTTTACTTTGTCCATCAAATATTTTTTTATCTACTCGTTCGATTTCTACATTAACTTTCAAATTTGAAATATCAGGAAGGCTTTCCTTTTGAAGTGAACACGAAGAAAAAAGTAACAAAGTAAGTAGAGTAAAAAAGACAAAAACAGTTAGTTTTATTTTTTGCATAATTTAATTTATCGCTTAATAATTGGTTTTATTTTTTTAGTTTTGAAAGTAAGATGTTTATTTTACCTCTTTTATATTTTTCTTAAACGAAGGTTTGGATAAAGAATTATTCTACATCTTGAAAAGTAAATCAAAATTAATGATTTTTGTGTAAATGAAATGATTTTAAGTAGGGAAAATGACTTGCCTTTTTCTTTTATACAGTAATTTAATCAATCAAAATACTAACTTAGGAAAAGGCATGCCTTTTCCCTATAAATATAATTATTATGTCAAATCAAAAATTTGAAACGAATAACGCACCCAAACCAGTTGGTTTGTATCCTCATGCACGCAAAGTAGGCAATTTATTATTTCTTTCTGGCGTAGGAGCTAGAGATGCCAAAACCAACCAAATACATGGAAATGTGTATGATGAAAATAAAAAATTAGTAGCCTATGATATAGAGGCACAGTGCCATACTGTCTTTCAGAATGTCAAAGCAATTTTGGAAGCAAGTGGAAGCAGTTGGAACAACCTCGTCGATGTAACTGTCTTTCTTACCAATATGGAAGATGATTTTGAGGCATATAATAAAATTTATGCAGAGTATTTTAAAGATAATCAACCTTGTAGAACAACATTAGGAATTAAAGCCCTTCCAACTCCAATTGCTATTGAATTAAAATGTGTAGCCACAATTTAAGAAATTTGTGTAATTTTGCATTTCATTTTAAAATCTTGTCAAACTATTAGAAAGCGAATATTTATTCGCATAAAACATATATAAAAAATGACTGAATTCGAAATTTTAGCCGAAACACCAAACTACTCAATAAAATTAAACCCAGAAGTGCCTTGTATAATGATAAAATGGCGTGGCGATATGGAAAGTGAAAGTTATCGTCAGGCACTTAATGATACAATAAATTGGATGAAAGAACGCCAAGTTTCCAAAATCATTAATGATGACCGTAAAATAAAAAAAGGACTTGCTCCAAAAGACCAAAAATGGGCAATGGAAGATTGGTTGGAACGTGCTTTAGAAGCTGGTTATCAATCTATGGCAATCATTCAAGAGCGTGATTTCTTCAAACGTTTTCCTGCTGCACAACTTTCTGCCATGACACGCCTGCATTTTCAAAACCTTATCAAAATTGAATACTTTAGCACCGTAAAAGCTGCCGAAGAATGGATAAAAGTAGCTTAATTCAATTACGGATTACGGATTACGGATTACGGATTACGGAAAATATCAAGTGGTGTTGTAAAAAGTATGATAAGTTATTTGGTTGTTGGTGTCGCTTCGCTAAAACACCAACAACGGCATTGGCTTAATTCAATTACGGATTACGGATTACGGATTACGGAAAATATCAAACTAAAAAATATAATTTAGGGCTAAAAATTAATTAAAGTACTAACTTTATAAATGTAAGGCATTTCATTCGTAATCCGTAATCTTTAATCCGTAATCTTTAATCCATAATCTTTAATCCGTAATTAATTAACTGACTTCTTCTTGTAATTGCTTTTCATAAAGTTGTGTATAAAGTCCACCAAATTTTAGAAGCTCTTCGTGCGTTCCTTGCTCGGTTATTTTTCCTTCATCTAAGAAAATAATATAATCAGCAAGTTTGGCAGAAGAAACACGGTGAGAAATAATAATTGAGGTGCGATTTTTCATAATACGTTTCATATTTTGAAGAATCGCATTTTCTGTTTTTGTATCAACAGCCGAAAGACTATCATCTAAAATCATTATTTTTGGATTGCGAATAATTGCTCTGGCAATACTTACACGCTGTTTCTGTCCTCCTGAAAGTGTAATTCCTCTTTCCCCAAGCATTGTTTCGAATCCTTCTGGAAAGCGTTCTATATTTTCCAATAAATCTGCGTCTGCTGCTGCCTCTTTAATTTGATTTTCTTCAAAATCATTTTCATTAAAACCAAATGCAATATTATTTCGAATAGAATCAGAAAACAAAAATACTTCCTGTGGAACATAACCTACATTTGAGCGCAAATATTCAATTTCATATTCTTTAATATTGGTCTTATCTACCAAAATTTTTCCCTCTGTTGTGTCATACATTCTACAAATCAGGTTGGCTATGGTGCTTTTTCCCGAGCCTGTCGTACCCAAAATGGCAAGTGTCTGCCCTTCACGAATTTCAAAACTTACAGTATCCAACGCCTTAATTCCAGAATCTGGATAAACAAAAGTTACATTATCAAATTTGACTGCACCTTTTACTTCACTCGTTTTATTTTCTATCGAAACAATTTCACTTTTTGTATTCAAAAACTCATTAATACGCTCTTGTGAAGCAGCAGCACGTTGTGTAAGGCTCGTTACCCAACCCAAAGAAGCAACAGGCCAAGTCAAAAGGTTTACATAAATCACAAATTCGGCGATATTTCCTGTCGTAATTGTTCCTCTCATTACCTCAATTCCACCAATATAAACTGTGAGAATAGTACTCAATCCAATCAAACCCACAATTAAAGGTAAAAAAAGTGAATTTACACGCACCAAATCAAGTGATTTATTAAAATAATCTTTTGTTTCTCCTTCAAACTCTCTTGAAAAATCAGTTTCTCTAGTATAAGCCTTCATCACACGAATCCCTGAAAAAGCCTCCTGTACGAAAGTGGTCATTTTGGAAAGACTTTTTTGAATTAAAACCGAACGTTTATTGATTAAATTATTAACATAATAAATTCCAAATGACAACAATGGCAGAGGTAAGAGGGCAAATAAAGTCAATCGGACATTAATTGTGAGCATATAAGAAATAACCAAGACAGCCGTTCCGACCATATTTATAGTGTACATAATGGCAGGTCCTAAATACATTCTGACGTGTGAAACATCTTCTGAAATACGATTCATAAGGTCGCCTGTATTATTTTTTCTATAAAAAGACAAAGGCAATTTTTGATAGTGAATATAAATATCATTTTTCAAATCATATTCAATCAATCTTGACATGACAATAATCGTTTGGCGTTGGAAAAACAAAAATATACCACGAAAAAAAGCCATCAATAAAATAATTCCACCATAAAGTAAAACTACATTTCTAAAGGTAATCATTACTTGGTCTTGTGAAGCTGTTCCTTCAAAAAGGTCATTCATTCTGATAGTATTGGTTATCAAATCAAAAGCATGACGCACAACTTGGGCAGGAATAATGGCAAAAACACACGACAAAAGCACGAAGAAAATGCCACCCAAAAGATGCCATTTGTAACGGTAAAAATATTTATTTAGGGCAAAAAGTTCTTTCATTTTTTATTTTGTATTCTGTATAACAAACTTACCAGTCTGTTTAAATCTCATATTTTTCGAACAGGCTAGGAAGTCTGTTATAGATAACCGAACCACTTAACGCTAAAGATACACTAAAAGTTAGATTTGATTTTGTCTTTTTGAATGTAACAAGATAAGTTTTGATTTTTTAAGAGGTAAAATGAATGACAAGCTAAAAAAATTGGAAAAACCAATAAAATAAAACCCAATAAAGAAGAACCCTTTTTTTGAAACTCTATTTTTTTTGTTTGGAATAAATACTATGAAATCCTTTTTTTTTAATAAAAGGCGTAATAATTTAGTCTTACTTGTTTGATTTAGGTTATTTATTTTTTAGTTATAAAGATAGTTATAAACTTGTTTTTGTGGCTTTTTTTTGGTTAAATTGTGAACTTATTCAAAAAACAGTCAAAACAGCTAATTTTATTTTATCTTTTTAGATATTTTTATATAAATTTATAGAAACTTCAAAAAAAATATTTTACAGAACATAACTTTTAGCAAAAAACCTATATTACGTATGTCACAAAACGGAAAGACTATCAAAATTACCCATGAAGGAAAAGAATTTGAATTACCTCTTATTGAGGGAACAGAAGGAGAAGTAGGTATAGATATTGGTACATTAAGGTCTGCAACAGGGCTTGTAACCCTTGACCCTGGTTATAAAAATACAGGCTCAACAACAAGCGCAATTACATTTTTAGATGGCGAAAAAGGAATTTTGCGTTATCGTGGCTACAATATAGAAGAGCTTGCTGAAAAAGCAAGTTTTTTAGAAGTAGCTTATCTTATCATTTTTGGAGAGCTTCCAGACCAAGCTTCACTCACAAAGTTTCAGAATGATGTTACTAATCATACGCTTATCCATGAAGATATGCGTAAAATATTAGATGGCTTCCCAACTACTTCTCACCCAATGGTTGTTTTGTCTTCTCTTATTTCAGTGTTGAGTACATTCTATCCTGAATCAATGGAATCTAATCGACCAGAAGAAGAAGTATATATGTCTATTGTTCGTCTGATTGCAAAAGTTCCAACGATTGCAGCTTGGTCGTACAAAAATGAAATGGGACACCCCGTAAATTATCCAGACAATAGCCTTAACTATGGCGCACGTTTCTTGAAAATGATGTTTGCTTTACCTACCGAACAATACGAAATTGACCCAGTGATGGTAAGCGCATTGAACAAAATTTTGATTCTTCATGCAGACCACGAGCAAAACTGTTCTACTTCTACAATTCGTATTGTAGGTTCTTCATTGGCAAACATTTATGCTTCTGTGGCTTCTGCAACAAATGCTTTGGGTGGACCTTTGCATGGTGGAGCAAATCAGCAAGTTATCGAAATGTTAGAGGCAATCCATAGTAGTGGAGCAACCATTGACGAATTTATTACAAAAGTAAAAAATCGTGAAATGCGTTTGATGGGATTCGGACACAGAGTATATAAAAACTTTGACCCAAGAGCCAAAATCTTGAAAAAAGCCTGTGATGATATTTTGGATAAATTAGGCATTGAAGACCCATTATTAGGAATTGCCAAAAAATTAGAAAAAATTGCTTTGGAAGACCCATTCTTTGTAGAAAGAAAATTATATCCAAATGTTGATTTTTATTCTGGAATTATTTATCGTGCCATGAACTTACCAACAGACATGTTTACAGTAATGTTTGCTATGGGACGTTTGCCAGGTTGGATTGCTCAATGGAAAGAAATGTTAGAAATGAAACAGCCTATTGGTCGTCCTCGTCAGATTTATATTGGCGAAAACGAAAGAAGCTTTGTTCCTATGTCTGACCGTAAAAAAGTCGACCACGCCGACGTTATTCAGAAAGACTTTGTTTAATAAATTATTTTATTAAATAAGCAAAAATCCATTTTTCTAATTCTTTTAGAAAAATGGATTTTTTTTGTTGGTAATTTCACAAAAAACAGACTAATTTTAAATTAAATATAAAAAATTATAGGATTATTAATTTTTTTTTGCATATTTGGAATAATTTAGCATAGCTTATTGTAGATTAATCAAATCTATTTTGTTTCTTTGTGTATAAATAACTCAAATTATAAAAATGAGTTAAACAAAGTAAAGCCAAAATAGAAAAGTAAATCACAAAAATTGATATAATAATAAATTAAAATAAATTTTTAGTGGTTGGTTGGCTAAAAAGATAATTAAAGAATAAAACCTACTCAAATTAATTTCTATATTGTAATAATATATATTACACATTTTTAGAGTAGTAAATTAGCTTTGGTAGTAAAAATATAATAGAAGAGTAAAATCTTGAAACAAGCATTCAAAATAATCATTCAATGATGTCAGACGTTACAAATTATAATTTCGGAACAGAACCTTCAATTATTAAAGTAATTGGTGTTGGTGGTGGTGGTGGAAACGCTGTTGCACACATGTATTTGCATGGAATAAAAGGAGTAGATTTTTATATCTGTAATACAGATATTCAGGCTCTTGATTTGAGTCCTGTTCCTAATAAAGTACAAATAGGAAAAACACTTACACAAGGTTTGGGAGCAGGAGCAAACCCCGAACGTGGCAGAAGTGCTGCCCTTGAAAGCAAAGAAGACATAAAAGCAATATTAGGAGAAAATACCAAAATGCTTTTTATTACTGCTGGAATGGGTGGTGGTACAGGTACAGGTGCAGCTCCAGTAATTGCCGAAATTGCTCAAAGCTTGGGTGTCTTGACTGTCGGAATTGTAACAGCTCCTTTTAGCTTCGAAGGAAGACCAAAAAGAGTGCGAGCGCAAGAAGGCGTAAATGCACTTCGTGAGCATTGTGATACTGTTTTGGTAATCTTGAATGACCGTTTGAGAGATGTTTATGGAAAGGCTTCTATGCGTGAAGCATTTCGTCAAGCTGATAATGTTCTCTTAAAAGGAGCTAAATCTATTGCCGAAATTATTACTGTTTCGGGTACAATAAATGTTGATTTTGAAGATGTTCGTACTGTTATGCAGGGTGCAGGTGCAGCCGTTATGGGGTCATCTACTGCTGAGGGCGAAAACAGAGCAAGACGTGCAGCCGAAGGAGCTATTTCTTCTCCTCTTCTTAACAATACAAATATTTTTGGTGCAAAATATATTTTGCTTTCTATTGTTATTGGGAACGAAGAAGAGTTTCAAATGGACGAGCTTGAAGAAGTTACAGATTATGTGCAAGAGCAAGCTGGTGATGATGCAGAAATTATATTTGGGCAAGCAACTGACGAAACACTTGGTGATAGTATAAGTGTTACAATTATCGCAACAGGTTTTGAGCATTCGGAAGATTTGCCACCAGAAAGACCCGAACGCAAAGTATATGACCTTACAAGCAACAAAAGAATCAAAAACAGAATTGAAGTAAAAGATTACGAGAAAAAAGATTTTTTTGAAGAAAGGCAAAAACAGGAAACTACTCAAACAAACAATAATCAGATAAGTAATAATAATAGAGTAGAAAACCAAACTGAAAAACAACCTGTCCAAGAGGCAAAACCTCTAAATACAGAGCCTAAAAAAACAGACAAAATAATTTTTAGTTTGGAAGATGATTATTTTAATGACGAAGATTCAAAAAAAAAAATAACTAATCAAGCACCACAAAATACACCTGCTGTAAATGATTATGGGTATGTAAGTCAGCAGACTCAACCTACTAATAATCAAGCAAATAATGTATCTCAAAATACTGTGATAGAAAAAAAGGTAGAACAAAAAATAGAGCAACCAAAGCGTATTACTGTTCCTACTAAAAGTCTATCTGATTTGAGCGATGAAGAACTACAAGAACGTAGAGATGTTCCTGCTTACCTTCGCAGAAATGTGAAACTAAAAGAAACGCCTCATTCGTCAGAATCTTCTAACTCTCGTTATAAAGTAGATGAAGGAAGTGAGCTTTTGGGTGGAAACCGTTTTTTACATGATAATGTAGATTAAATTTTGCTTCTCAAAAAACACAAAACGCCTTTTTTGAAATAAAAAAGGCGTTTTTTTTATAAAAAAAACAATACTTATGAAAACTTTTATTTACTCCCTTTTTTTTATAGTTCTATTATTGAATTTTTTCTCTTGTAGTTCTTCCAAAATAAATACAAATGAAAAAGATATTATAGGAATATGGTATCCCAAAAAAACCAGTGGCAACTCCAGAGTTAGAGCAAACGACAAGTTTTTTATTACTGAAAGTCAATCATATATTTCAGAAACAGAAATAAATAAGCCTATACAAAAATGGGAAGTAAAAGATACAATCAAGATTTGGAAAAAAGAGTTTCTCAAAAATGAAAATGCTGTTTCTTTGATTATCTCTAGGCAAAGAAATGGAAAAAATCAATACAATTCTGCCTTATTTAGTCAAACAGAAGTCAAAGGAATAAAAACTGTCTTTACCAGTTCGCAACAAGGTTATGAAACGATTGAAGAAGCAAAAAAAGGAATGACAGAGGCAAAATTCAAAAATATTAATCAAGAGCTTTTCTTTTCAGAAGAATATATAAAAACAGTTTTGCCTACACTCAAACCAATAGAAGATATTACAAAAGAAGATTATATAAAGACTTTAAAATATGCTCGTAGTTTTGAGGAAGAAATAATTGCATTTGCAACTGAAGAGAAAAAAGCTATCAGAAGTAGTGCTGATTATGCGATACAAAAAATAGCTAAGAAATTAGCACAGAAAAAAGCCTATCTTTTAGGCTATGATGCTCAATATTTATTTCAAGAAAGAAAAAATTATATCAAAAAATTTGAAGGAGATAAAGAGATTGAAAAACTTAATAGTGGAGAAAGTAAAATCAAATTTTAAGGAATCTATTTTGAATTTTTTCATAAAGTAGAAGATTATAAATTCTACTTTATGGAAAAATCAGAAGGCTTAATAAGGAGGCACTGCTGCTGTAAATGTGTTCCACTGTGATTTTATATCTTCTGTCAATGTAATTTCTTCATTATTTTCATCATAAACACTTTCAATTTCGCCAGTGTACATAGGGTCGTTATGTTTCTTAAAAATTAATTTATATTTCAAAATAGAAGTTTTAGATTCATCAAATTCGGCTAAATTAGCTGGTGAAGCATTATACTTCATAATTGAAAAAATGGCTGCTTTCAAGATTCTATCTTTTCCATAATAAGCCAAAATTTCCCTTGCTTCCATTCCTCCATCAAAACAAAAAGTTTCCTTTTTTTGTCCAAAATCTTTTATTTTACAGGCGTATAATCCTACAATTATACTCTCTTTATATTCTTTTGGGCTAATATTTTTTGTTTCAGAATCGATATTTTTGATTAATTTATCTATTTCACCAAGACGAGTAGAAATAGCCACTGCTTTAGGTTGAGTGGTTTTCGTTTCTGTACTTGTTTCTGAACTTGCTTCCAATGGCACAGCTTGATTACACCCAGTAAAGAGCAGAGAAAGGCAAATTGCTTGCAGTATTTTTTTGTTGTTTTTCATAGTTATTTTTAAATAAAATTTATACTTTTTTTCATTTGAATAATTTTTTCCAAAAAGGTTTTTTAGGTTCATTATTTATGCTTTCACCTTGTGAAATCTCATCACCCATAAGCCCTGCAATAGGTTCTAATTCTTTATAATTCTGACAAACAATTTTCAGAATTGCAGCCAAAGGAATAAACAAAACCATTCCAGAAAGTCCCCATACAAAGCCACCAGCCACTAAAGATAAAATGGCAGCTAAAGGATTTAGGCTTACTTCACCCCCAATAATTTTGGGTGTAAGAAAATTTCCTTCCAAAAACTGAACAGCCCAAAAAGCAATCAAAACATATAAAGCCATTGTTGGGCTATGATTCATCAGAGCATACAAAGCAGGCAAAATTGCTCCGATTCCTGTTCCAATATACGGAATAATAGCCAAACAAGCAGCCAAAAAACCAAAAAAGAAAGGAGAATCAATACCAATAATCCAAAGCGCAATACTATCCAAAATACCAATAATGAAAATAATGGTAATGAGTCCACCAATATATTTTTGTCCTACTTGTTGTACATCAGTTAGGAGGTTTGTAAAGGCGATTCGATAATCAATATGTACAAAACGCAACAAAACACTTCTAATTCCTGTACGATATAAAAGCAATAAAAACACATAAATTGGAACAAGAATCAATCCTGAAAAAAAGTTACTTGTTTGATTAAGTGTACCTGAAAGTAACGAACTACCAGAGTTGGAAAGCCATTTTTTGGATTGATTGAGCAAACTTTCATCGTCTAGTTTTGAGTTAGGAATAATTTTGTTGTATTCTTCAATCCCTTGATGAAGAAGGTTTAATAATTTCCCTTTAAAGTCATCAAATTCACGTATAATATTGACTATCTGCGTCGAAAAAAAATAAAACAAACCAAACAAGCCCAGTACGACAAGTAAAAAGCAAATCAAAATACTCAAAATACGAGGCACTCCTTTTCCTTCAAAAAAAGTACACATTGGGTAAAGAATAAAAGAAATCAGAACTGAATAGGTAAAAGGAATCAAAAGCCCTTTTGCTTCTATGATAGAAAAAACAAAAAGCACCAAAAAAGCAATAATATAAAATGCTGTTTTGATGGAAAAAGGAAGTTTGGTAAATTGTAAATTGTTGTTCATAAATGAAAAGGATAAAAAATAGAGTTCAAAAAAATGTATTTTGAAAAAAAATTCGGTTGTGTTGTAAAAAGTATGATAAGTTATTTGGTTGTTGGTGTCGCTTCGCTAAAACACCAACAAGGGCATTGTGGGTAGTTTTTAGTTGTATAATTTTGCTATTCTAAAACGCTTTAAAAAAATCGTACTTTGTATAACACCACCAAATATAAATAATTAGCAAGTAATTTGTATGATAGAATTTTGAAAAAAATTTCAAAATTCTATCTACTTAATTCGTAATTAAATAATGTGTCAAATTATTTAAGAAAATAAAACAATCTTATTTTCAAAACAACTTTTATAATTATTTGACAGATTTTTCTTCAGGTTGCCTCCAAAGCTCACTTACTTCTTTTTTGTCTAAAACAAGCAAAAGACGAACAGGGTTAGGAATAAAAACCAAACGAGCATCCATTTTTGGTGCTTTTTGCACTTCAAACTGCACGGCATCTTGTGGTTTAAAACTATATTGTTGTCCGACTTCAGTTTCTTCTAAAGGCGAATAATTACGGGCAATATAAGCAATAGGAGAAAGTACATCTTGGCTTGGGCTGTGCTGCTCGTACAAATCTTCCAAAATATCCTCCAAATACTCACCATAATTTTCTAAAAAATCATCTTCAAACTCATGTAGCTTTTCTTCTGCATCATCATACGTTTCATCATTGTAGTCCATATCTGAAAGCATACTACGTTGTTGAATAATATTTTCAAGGTCGTTGTTAAGGGCATTAAAATCCATACTGATAATTACTAATTTAATTTTGATAGAATAAATAATATATAATTTGCATAAAACAAATATATAAATTTACTAAATTGCTTCAAACTACTTTATTTTATTTTTTTGTAAAAATAATTTTTGAATGTATTTACAATTTAATAGTAAGATTGGTTAAACTAATCTTCTAATTTACGAATATTTTGAATTGAAAACAATTTTAAAATAAACATTATTACACTTGTTTGCAAATTTTGAGATTAAACCTTATTACCGTTGTTTTTACATAAGAATTTTGTGTATTTATTTGCTCACAAACAAACTTATCGCTTCTGAGAAACTGAATAGACATAAAAAAGCAATCGTGATAACATTTATTATGATAATTTTATTTAATTAGCTTGTCATTCTCCCATAAAACCTCCTTCAATTTCATCATCATCCTCTACATTATCAATAAAAATATCATTAGGATTAAAGGCTGATTTGGCTTCCACAAAAATCCGTTTTACTTGAGGATATTCTCTTCGAATATTAGTTTCCAGTCGTACAATCGCCTTCGAAAGCTCTGCTACTGTCAATGTTGGACTAAATTTTACATCTAAAGCTAAAAATACTTCTTCAGGACCTAAGTGCATCGTAAGAGGCTTTGCACAATCTTTTACAGCCTTATCCTCATAAACAAGCGTATGAATTTTTTTTACAAGCCTTGGGTCTGCACCCTCTCCTACCAAAAGCCCTTTGCTTTCACGAGCCAACATAATCGCCACAACTGCCAACACAATACCAATCAAAAGTGAAGCTGCACCATCAATACGAGGCTCTTCAAAATAATGCCCTAGAAAAACACCCACAAATGCAATTACTAACCCTAAAATAGCAGCCGTATCTTCAAACAAAACAGCAAAAGTAGCAGGGTCTTTACTATCTTTTATCGTTTGCCAAAGTCCTTTTTTGCCTCTTCCAACATTTATTTTTTTGTATGCAAGAAACCATGCAATTCCTTCAAAAACCATTGCAATAACCAAAACAATATAATTTATTGTTGGGTCAGAAGATTTTACAGGGTGATTAATATGAATAATTCCTTCATAAATTGACATTCCCCCACCAATCGCAAAAATAAGAACGGCTACAATAAGTGTCCAAAAATAAAGTTCTTTTCCATATCCAAAAGGGTGTTCTTCATCGGCAGGTCTTGCACTCCATTTCATACCTAATAAAATCAAAATTGCATTTCCAGAATCTACCAAAGAGTGAATCCCTTCAGAAACCATTGCCGAACTTGCTGTAAAATAAGCAGCAATAAATTTAGTAACTGCAATTCCCAAGTTTGCAACTAAGGCAGCATAAACAGCCGTTTTTGATGATGAAGCCATATTTTTTTAATAAAAATGAATATATTACAAACTGTTGTAGTCTGTATAAAAATGTTTTTGAATGAAAACCTTCATACTACATAGATATTTTACTTTTCTGACCTTTCCCAACTCTTAAAAAAAATAGAAATAAAAAATAAAAGTTATTTTAAAAATTCTATTTTTTTAGGAAAGGGTAAAAAATCAAAACCAATTCTTTAAATTAGAAAATATCTAGTAGTCTATAAAATCTCTTATTGAAGTTGTTTAAGAATACTCAAAGATAGACACAAAGTTTAAAAACCTCAAAAAGCAAACTAAGTTTACTTTTTTTTGAATATGTAAAATTAAAAATATTTTTATGACTTCTTTTCTTTGAAAAAACTAAGTTCATGCTTATTTTTGCATAACATTACAATTTGTCAAAAGATTAGATTCTTTTATCAATTTTTATTCAAAAGAAATAGCCTTTAATCAGTTTTATGAAAATATATAAAAATCCTGCTCATAGAGAATGGGAAAATATCTGCAAACGTCCTACTTTTTCTTTAAAAGAAATTGAAAACCAAGTTCAGAATGTTCTTAATTCTATCAAAGAAGAAGGAGATACAGCTCTTCAAAAATTTACAAAAGAATTTGATAAAATAGATTTAGAAAATTTTAGAGTTAGTCCAGAAGAAATTCAAGAAGCTCAAAATTTAATTTCTGATACGCTCAAAACGGCAATTAATCAAGCATATCAAAATATTTTAACATTTCATGAGAGCCAAAAAGAAGAAATTAAAAAAATTGAAATCGCAAAAGGCATTACCTGTTGGCGCAAAAGTATAGGCATCGAAAAAGTAGGTTTGTATATTCCAGGAGGAACTGCCCCTCTTTTTTCTACGGTTTTGATGCTCGGGATTCCTGCCAAAATTGCTGGCTGTAAAAATATTGTTTTATGTTCTCCTCCTAATAAAGAAGGCAAAATTCACCCTGCAATTTTGTATGCTGCACATCTTGTTGGAGCAACTGATATTTTCAAAATTGGAGGAATACAGGCGATTGGTGCAATGGCGTATGGAACTAAAACAGTACCAAAAGTCTATAAAATTTTTGGTCCTGGAAATCAATATGTAACGGTTGCCAAACAACTCATTCAGAACGAAGGAATTGCGATTGATATGCCTGCAGGACCTTCTGAAGTAGCTGTTTTGGCTGACAAAAGCTGTGTTCCTAGCTATGTAGCTGCCGATTTGCTTTCACAAGCCGAACATGGAAAAGATAGCCAAGTTATTTTGATGACAGATAATGAAGAAACAGCAAATCAAATTAAAATAGAAGTAGAAAAACAATTAGAAACACTTCCTAGAAAAGATTTTGCTCAAAAATCTTTAGAAAATAGTCGTTTTGTCATCTTAAAAAATAGACAAGAAATTTTGGATATGAGTAATTTTTATGCTCCCGAACATTTGATTATTGCTCTACAAAATCCCGAAGAAGCTGCCGAACATGTTATTAATGCAGGCTCTGTATTTTTGGGAAATTACACGCCCGAATCAGTGGGAGATTATGCTTCTGGAACAAATCACACACTTCCAACAGACGGACATGCAAGAGCATACAGTGGAGTTTCTTTGGATAGTTTTGTTAAAAAAATCACATTTCAATCACTTACAAAAGAAGGCTTAAATCAAATTGGGCAAACTGTCATCGAAATGGCAGAAGCAGAAGAACTAAAAGCTCATGCAAACGCTGTTCGTGTCAGATTATAATACGTATTTCATTCTTCATAACATTAAATTTATCAATTAAATGTTATGAAAAATGAAATTTGGCGATGCAAATTACCTTAACTATAATTACAGTATTTTCATTGAATAATCCTACTTAATAAATAATCTTTCAAAAAAATCTCTTTACTTTTTTATTATTTTTAGATAAAATAGCACTATATTTGAGTAAAATCTATTTCATATAAACTCAACTCTATTCCTATTCACTTAGTAAAAATGCGAAATTATTTATTTATTTATTTATTATTCTTCTCATTTATTTTTTCTACAAAAGCTCAATTTATCACTGGTTCAGGTGAAAAACTGACAGTTCAGATGTGTTTAGAAAAATCTAAAGAACGTGAAAAAAGAAACGATTATAGAGGGGCAAGTGACTTTTTGAATAAAGCAGCTCTTATTCATTGGGAGAGAAAAGAACTTCGTTCAGCCATTACCTATTTTCAACAATCATTAACCCTAAATCAAAAAGTAGATAATAAAAGTGGAATGTATGGTATTTATAGCAATCTGGCTACTATTTATGCTGATTTAGAAAAATTTGATTCTTCTCTTGTTTTCTTTCAAAAATCATTAGATGGGCGCAAAAGTCAAGGAATGAAAGAATCCATTATTTCTGGTCAAATAAATATAGCTGTTGTTTTGAATAATTTAAAAAGACATGACGAGGCTGCCAAACATCTGTTAGATGGATTAGATTTAGCTAAAGAATCATTGGATTTGGAACAGATGAAAAGTATTTATGGAATGCTTGCAGAAACTTATCAAAAAGCAGAAAATAATGAAAAAGCAAAAGAATATTTTGATTTGTATCGAAATATGCACGAGATGTCGCAACAGAAAAAAATTGCTATTGTAAGTGCAGAAGCTGATAAAGCACGTTTACAAGCAGCTTTAGCAGAAGCTGAAAAGCAAAAAGCTGAACTAGAAATAGCTCTAAAAAATATAAAATTAGAAGAGCAAGAAAAAAATATTCAAAATAAAAATGAAGCTTTAAATAGGTTAGAATCTAACTTTACCAAACAAGAACTTGCCTTCAAAGTTTTGCAACAAGAAACCGATTTGAAAGATGCCAAATTTGCACAAAAGCAAGCAGAAAATGAAAAGAAAATAGCAAAACAACGTCTTTATATTGGAGGAATTGCAGGAATTTTATTACTTTCTTTTGTTGCCTTATTTTTTATTTATAGAAACCAACAGCAAAAGAAAAGAGCAAATTTGATACTTCAAGATAAAAATGATGAAATTAGTTTTCAGCAAGTTCAAATTATGGAACAAAATCATGAATTAGAAACTGCTGTCAACGAAATTGAAGTTAAAAATAATGAGATTACTTCAAGTATCACTTATGCCAAACGCATTCAAGAAGCTATGTTACCTAGCCTTCTGAATATTCAAAAAATTCTGCCTCAATCTTTTGTCTATTTTCGTCCTCGTGATATTGTAAGTGGTGATTTTTACTTTTTTCATCATCTTGAAAAAGAACAAAAAACAGTTTTGGCTGCTGTTGATTGTACAGGTCATGGCGTTCCGGGGGCATTTATGTCTATGATAGGAAATGAGATTTTAAATAGAATTGTAGCCAAAAATCGTATTACTTCACCAGCCAAAATTCTAAATCAACTAGATAAAGGAATAACAACAGCTCTACATAAAGACGAAACAAATATTCATGATGGAATGGATTTGGCATTAGTTACAATAGATAAAAAAGCCAAAACTCTTACTTTTGCAGGTGCAAAAAACCCTCTTTTTTATATTCAGAATAATCAATTAGAAATCATAAAAGGCGACAAAATGCCTATTGGTGGTTCTGAAAAAGAGCATAAAAGTGAGTTTGTAGAACATGTCATTGATATTTCTGTTCCCACTACATTTTATATTTTCTCTGATGGATTTCAAGACCAATTTGGAGGACAAGAAGGGCGTAAGTTTTTGGTCAAGAATTTTAGAGATTTACTCTTTGAAATTCATACGAAAGACACCTCAGAACAAAAACAAATTCTTTATCAAACTTTCAAAAATTGGATAGGAACAGAACACAAACCGATTGATGATGTCCTTGTAATTGGTGGGAAAGTTTAATTTTTACTGTTTTATCTACACACAAATACTACTTCAAACAAAATTTGGAAAACTCTTTTACTTCTATTAGTAATTTTTGCATCGTTTTTTTATTAAAATAAGATTTAACCAAAAATACAAAATTAAAGTGATTTTTCGGGTTGAACTATTAATATAACCCTAAACGACTACAGGCAAATCGAATATTGAAATAAAACTATTTGAAAGTCTATTTCCATCTTCTGCGTAAAGCTCTAATTTACTATCCTGTATTATCAAATATTCACCATTTGAGTTTTCCCACGTAAAAGTATTATCTCTTTTATCTAGTATTGATTCATAAACTGAACTTACATAATGACGATTTTGTACATAACTACCATTTTCAAAGCTGATAGACCTATAATTTTTCCCCCATGTATCAGTCCAAATACCTATAAAAGTTTCTTTCTCTTTATAGTCTTTTAGTAAGGTTTTAATTATTTCTACTTCTACATCAATTTGCATTCCCTGTATTTTCCATGATAACTTAGGTTCAAATGTAGCTGTTGCCCAATAACCAGTTCCTTTCATTTGGTATTTTATCCAAAAGCCTATAAACAATGTTTTGGTCGTGTATTTTGGTTTGTTTCTAATTTCTTGAGCTATTTCTTCAAGTGTCTTTGCTTGCAATATATCTTCTACAACAACCTCCATATCTATACGAGTTCTTTTTTTTGTTACTTTATCAATTTTGTATTTAGGTTTCTTATGTCTAATATTTTCTAAATATTTTTGTCTCTTTAATAGTTGAGTAGTTATTTTTTCTTTACTCAGATAATTTTCAGTAATATCTAAGGTAGAATTATTAGTTTTTTCTTGATTTATGACTTTTTCATCTGTGAAATCTTCAAAATTATTTAGTATTTCTGGCGAAACAAAATGTACTTCAATTTGAATATCTAATGACTGGAGAAAACTCAAAAATTTTTTTTTCCATGTAGGAGTATTAAATTTTCTGTCTTGATGAACGAATTTATTTCTAAGTTGGCTAAACATTCTTTTTTCATGATTAGATAGTTTTTCTTTATTCGCTTCTATATCCTTCACAAAGAAAAAATAGCTTTCTTTTTTTGAATTGCCAAACAGTATAGCAAACTCTTGTGAGCTGTAAAGTTTACTTTCTGATTGTACTCTTTCTAACTTTTCAAGTTTTTGACGATAATTCTTGAGTTCTTCTTCAATTTTTTCAAGTTCTTTTGTTAAATTAAATTTTAGTTTTGCATTAGAGGTTTTTAAACGTTCTTGTAAAAGAAATGTTAGTTTTTCTAAAAGTAATTCAATCATTTTTTTTATTCCTTCAATTTCTCTTTTTCGTCTATTCTCTTTCATTTCTTCTTCTAATGTTTCCATCCGTTTTTGTCGGATATTTTTTAACTCTTCCATTTCTTTCTCTATTCCATAATAATTTATTTCTGTAGATTTATTGAGTTCGGTTTTTGTTTTCTCTTGCTCAATAAAACTTATTGCTTCTTTTACTATTTCACTATTTAAAAAAACTATTAGACGTTCTAATGTTGTCATATAAGGAGAAGATGCCATCATAAATTCCTTCTTTAGGTTAGCATATTGAAAATAAGGATTTTTACCAAAGTATAAATCCAAATACTCAAACACTTTTTCCATTCTGCCTGATTTAGCTTGTTCTTCTAACTCTTTAACTTTACTTTGTATCACTTTTTCCCAATCAGTTTCAATGTCAAATTTTTCTTCTTCAAATATTTTTTCGTCTTCAAATATCTTTTCTTCTTGACCCATTACACTATTCTCAAAATACTCCCTCACTCCCTCAAGACAATTTCCCTCAATATCATAAATTTCTTGAGGTATATTTTCTATTGGATTTCCTTTTAA
>CAKZOK010000066.1 GCA_937136415.1 uncultured Cytophagales bacterium
TGGAGACACTCCTACTTTTCTTCTCCCTGAGCAAGGTGGTTATTATGGAACAACTGATGTTTTTGTTAAAAACTGGACATTACGTAATCAATTGTCTTATAATGGAAACTTTAACGATGGTTTACATAAAATAACGGCATTAGCAGGTTATGAGTCTCAAGAACAACTGACTAGTAATAGAAGTACCTTTTCTAGAGGCTATAACGAAAAAACTCAAACAGCTGCTATATTAGATTACGTAACGCTTGCAGGTGGTATTAGCAACACTTTAGCTCCTGGTGGTGTTTTTGGTCGAAGTAGTTTAAACGTAAATGGCAGATTCGCACCTTTTGATGAATTTGAAGCGCTTTCCAGGTTTACGTCAATTTACGGTAATGCTGCATATACATTTAACAATAAATACACCATAAGTGGTAGTATCAGGTTGGATGAATCTAATTTATTTGGTGTTGATAAATCGGCACAAAAAAAACCAGTTTGGAGTACCGGTTTAAAATGGAATATAAGTAAAGAAAACTTTATGGCTAATAGTAGCTGGATTAATAATTTGGCGTTACGTACTACTCTTGGTATAACAGGAAACGCTCCGAAACCAGGAGGTGCAGCTTCTTTTGATGTATTGACTACACAACCAGCCAATAGATTTATTTATGGTCCTAACGTATTTGCGAATCAAATCACTGCTCCCGCAAATGAAAAATTAACATGGGAAAGCACCAGAACTTTAAATATGGGGCTCGATTTTGGACTTTTTAATAATAGAATTAGAGGTAGTTTTGATTATTATGAAAGCGAAACTGACAATTTGTTAGCTTCTATTCCTGTTAATGTTTTTGCGGGATTTACAACAATACCTGGTAATTTAGGATCATTAGAAAATAAGGGTGTAGAAGCCTCATTACAAACATTAAACATTGATGGTGCGTTTACTTGGCGTTCTGGGTTTACTTTAGCTCATAATAAGAGTAAACTAATCAGTTATAACAATAGGATAGCTACATCAGCTTTTGGAATACTAGGTGGATTACCACTAGAGGGCTACGATCCGCTTTCCGTTTTTGCTTATAATTATGCTGGTCTAGATAATGCAGGAATTGCACAAGCACAAACTGCTTTTAACAATGCTGAAAAAAACTACAATCGTTTTAAAAATTTATTTGTAAATTTATGAATAGACGAATTATCAACATGCATTTGCCAAATACCATATTTAGCCCCATCTTCTCTCAAGTAATGTAAAGATTTGGTAAGTAGAGGTAAAAACAAACTTTGTTTGCGAAGCCCACCTCCTGTTAAGTCTTTATCAACAAAAGCAGCAGTAAACTCTACAGTATCTGCTTTCAAGCGATGAGTAATCATCCAGCCTATAATCTCACCTCTAAATTTAAGCCCCACACTTGTCGCTAAATCCATATTTTCTTCATGTTGAAAAGGGTTTAGGTGGTCAGGATACCAGTTTTGAGTTTGTTTTTTTTGAAGAATTGTCTTTTTTTCTTCTTGAGTGATATTTTTCCAAAGCTCAATTTCCATTTCTTGTGGCAACTCTAATCTACTCATCCAAGGAGCTTTACTTATAATATCTATAGAAGCCTTACAAAGATACACCTTTGTTTGTGGTGCTTCCCATTTCCTTTCTTTTAAAATATGTTCAAAACTCAAAACACTCTTCCAGTCTGAACGATATTCTGTATGAACACTATTAAATTTATTTTTTCGTAAAACCTTTTCACTACGAGCCAACAACTCTTTTCCAATCCCTAAACCTCTAAAAGGAGGCAAAACATACCAACTAGAAACTTTAGCAACAGAATTAGAAAATAATTCTATAATTATTGCTCCAATATGCTGTTCTTGATTTTTTGCTACAACAATTAATAAAGGCTCATTAAACTTAGTTACTCTTACTTGTTGGTCTAACCTTGGAAAAGTAAGTGAATTAAACTGTTTAATTGCTTGTGCAACCGAAATATTAGCTAATTGATATTTTATTTCTTTTGACGAAGTAGCTGAAATATTAGGATTAAGAGTAGGTAGTTGATTGCTATCTAATGGTGTTACTTTTTCAGAAATTGGAGCAGAAACAGATTCTGTTTTTTGTCCCATAGAAGGCATAGAGTACGGAGATTGAAACGAATCTTTCGGTTTTTTTTCATCTAAAACAACTAAAGCCTTAAAATCCACGGTATTATTATCACCTTCTATTGAAATATACCTAGTTATTTCATCTGACATTAAATCAACAGTCATCGGGCGTTTAGTGGAAGGCATTACTTGAACATCATAAAGCTCTACAACCTTTCCTTTTATTTCAAATTTATGAACAATTTCTCCAGTAGTAATGTCCACAACCCAAAAACCACACTGAGGTTCTGTATTTCTACTTTTCAAAATATCATCTAAAGGAAGACCTGTAAAAGTACGTTCGTGGCGAGGCTTTGAAAGCCCTATAATTGCATAATTTTTATGAAAAGCTAAGCCACGTAAAAAACCATCTAATTGAGTAATAGCAATAAACTTATTATCTTCTACATATCCAAATTCCCCTCTACCAGCATTCAGAACCCAAATTTTGTCTTGATAATAACGAGGAGAATGAGGCATAGAAAGACCGTCAGCAAGTACTTTGCTTGTTTCTATATCCATCACTACACCACCATCTTGCCTGTGTTCTCGCCAAGAATCCAACAAGTTACTTTGAGAAATTGCAGTAACATAACGAGGTTTGCCATCACGCATAGCCATTCCATTAAGATGACAACGGTCTTCAGCTACCATTTTATCAATAAAAGGAGGTAACCAAAGAGGCTTAAAATTATATTTTTCGCTAACTTTTGCAATGCAATTATAACGAGTGTTTACAAAGACAGTTTCTTCATTTTCATCAACAGAAACATCATGAACATTCAAATCTCCAGTATTAAATGCCTGACGAGGAATATATACCTTATCAGCTTCTTTATGAATTTGACCTTCTGCAAGGGCATTTTCAAAACGCCAAAGCAAAAAACGAGTACTTAGATAAAATGAGTTTTCAGATTCTACATGCAACCCCATAGCTCTGTCAAATGACTTCTCAGATACGAATAAATGTTTGGTAGTATCTCTTCCTATCAAAAAAAGTTTATTGGTTTGATAAGTAGAAATTGCCAAACTAATCTCTTCTGTTCTTAACCACTCTAAAAAATCAGAACTATAATGAAAAGTAGTATTTGATTCTGTTTGATGAGATAATGTATTATTGATTTTGCTAGTAGTTGATGTTTGCATTTAGATATAAATACGATATAACTTAGAGATAAAAATTTTAAAAAAAATCTATTTCTATATAAAAAAATATAATTAATATTTAAACATATTCAAAATAATTATTACGCTTATATGAGTTATGCTAAATAATTTCGAAAAGTACGTATTAATCACTGCTTTACGAAATTTTTCATAAAAAAAATACAGCCAAAAATAAAATTTGACTGTACTTATTATATTAAATCAAGTTATCTTTCTAAACTAAGATTTTTCATTTTCTGACTGACGATAACGATAGAAAATTTTGCCCTCCATAAGTTCGTCTGTTGCCAAAGATGTTGATTTTGGCATGCGCTCATATTGGCGAGAAACCTCAATTTGTTCTTTGTTTTCAAAAACTTCTTCTAAAGAGTCTGTTCCTACATTAAATTCTGAAATTTTTTGATTCAATTCTTCTTTTGTTTCTGTCGAAATCTGACGAGAACGCCTTGCAATTACAGAAATAGATTCGTACAAATTACCCGTTGCTGCAATAATTTCTCTTACATCACGAGTATGAAGATTAGCAGATGGAATACGACGAGGGTTTAGTTTTTTAGTTGACATATTTATATTAAGTTAATTTATTTTGAAGTATATTTTTTTTAATAAAAAGAATAAATTTTATTCAGATTCTCCTGCCGAACCCTCTGAAGTTGTTGTTTTTTTAGGGTCTTTTTTGTCTTTTTCTTTGGCATCAATAATTTCCCCTTTATTTATATTATCAAGAGCCTTTTCAATATTTCCATAAATATTTTCAGCATTTCTTACAAATTTGCTTTCTGGGTAACGGTCTATTAAATAAAAATAATATTCTTTAGAAAGTTCATAACGCTCTTTTTGTTTGTTATAAACACTATTTCTTGCCAAATCATATTCAGATTTGAAACGCAAAAAGGCAGCCTCTGGAAGCTGGGGAGCATCTGGAAAATCCTTTTGAAAATTCTCTAGTGCAATAACAGCAGCCTTATAACGACCTAAATTATAAAATAATTCTGCATTTTCGAAAGATTTTACTTCTAATCTTGCTCTTAACTCATTGAGATGATTATTTGAGCGTTTGGCATAATCGCTCTCTGGATAAGTATTAATTACATCTTGAAAGGCTTGAATGGCTTCCTCCGAACTAGATTGGTCAAGGTGAGTTCTGGGAGAATCTTTATACAATGAAAAAGCATTCATAAAATAAGCCTCTGGTGCATTTGGGCTTCTACGATACGTAAAATAAAAATTTTTGAAATAATAAGCTGATAAAAGATATTGTTTTTGATAAAAATGACAAAACGCATACTTAAACTGAATATCTTCTGCTCGTGGGTCGCCTTTTACTATTGGCACAACATCTTCCCACAAAAGCCCAGCACGATAATAATCACCCTCTTCATAATATTTTTGAGCAGCTTTATCACGCACACGCCAACTTGGGTCTGACATTGCCTTTGTAAATTTACTACAAGAACTAAAAAAACCTGTAACTAATAAAGTACAGAGTAAAAGAACTACAAATTGTATATTTTTCATTGATTACAAATCATTGATTAACAGTTGTTTGACTGCATAACTCATTTTTTTTCAAGTTGCAAAGGTACGATAATATAATTTGATTTTCAATTTCTAAGTTATATATCAATTTATTAATTACTCATTTTTTAATAAAAAAATCTTAAAAATGAATAATCTGCAAACCATAAAGTACCCCAAAGGCAACCCCTAAGAGAATAATTCCGATAGTAAAACCAATAAAAAATGTAGAAACTGAAAAAGGAGGCTTGTTTTGGGCTTCTAATTCTTCAATAATTCGTTGTCTTTCAGTGATTTGCTCTTCCAAAGCTTGAGCTTGTTCCAAACGGTGTCGGCTATCTTCTTCTCGGTCGCTAATTTCTGTACGTAAGGCTTCGATGGTTCGCTGCGTTCCCTCTGTCATTGTTTTGAGTTGGGTAAGATATTCTTCTCCCCAAAGCCCATTTCTCCAACGTTTGTAAGCTAACTTTTCAGATTTGTCAGCCGTAAAAACTACCTTCAAAAAGGCAATTAAAAGAGCCACAAAAAGAAAACTCAAAATGCCTACAAAGATAGCAAGCTGTCTGTCTGCCATTAATCGCTCCCAAAATAAGTGCAAATTATCCATAAAGTCAGTTATCAGTTATCAGTTACCAGTTACCAGTAAAATTCAATTACATACTACTAGACATTTTCTAAATTTAAGGAATTAGTTTTACTATTTTTGCTTCAAAAATAGCAAGTAGTTGTAATTCCTTCTCTTCTTCAGAGGGGCTGGGAGAGGTCAAAAACCAAAATGTCTAGTAGTAAAATTCAATTACTTAAAATAGCTAGTCAAAAACTGAATGAAAAAATATTTTTATTTGAATTATAACATAGTTGTAATTTGTCTTTCCTCTCACTCTTCCCCCCTCCTAATTCACGCCAAATTACACAAAAAAAGGAAAAAACCAAACTATAAAAAGAATTATCACAGAACCACCAAAGCCAAAATAAGAAACATATTTTAAGTTATCATCTAAACTTTTGAAGCCACTTAAACTAAGCCCAATAGCAAGCAAACCACAAACAGAAAACAATAACAATATTGTAGTATTATGAAGTGTTTCACCAAATTTTGCTAGTGTGCTGCCTACCTGTTGAAGCTGGTACAACATATAAAACATTGAGGCTACCAAACCAGCACTAATATAAGGAGAGTATTTTTTCATTAAACAGACTTTATGTGTTTTTTATAAAATTAATCAAAGATAGGATTTTCTATCCATTTTATTGCTTTTTCTTCATCTTCAAAAAATTGTGTTCTGACATTGATTCCCATTTTGGGAAGAGAATTAGAAATAATGTCAATCGTTACAGCTTCAAATTTATTTTGGGGCTTGATAATAACAACTGTCAAATCATTATCAGCCAATTTATAAAAAAGAGGCGCAAAATAAGTTGCAAACCAAGCTCTTCCTCTCAAAGGAGTATAAGTCAAATCTTTGAGAGAAAAAATAACTTTATTAAATTGATACTTTTTTGCAACCTCTAAAAGATGAATATAACCCTCCTTATAATTTTGCATCTCAACTTTGCCTATGCTATACAAATAGTAATAACCAAATTTTGGAATAGCATACATTAAAACGCTTTTATCTTCAGATTCATAAATCTTTTCGCCCTTATTTTTTATTTGTGCTAACATTTTAGTTGTGTTTTAAATTTTTGAAAAATAAAATTACTAAAAATAAGCAATAAAAATAACAAATTAATGGTTTTTTTTATTTTATAAATAAACGTATCAAAAAAAATACAAATCTATTCAAATCAATTTTAGAAGTTCAAAAGAGTTATGTAATTTTGTAGATTAATAGAAAAAGTGAAAATTCAGAAAAAACAGGAAATAATATTTCCTCAAAAAATAAATTATGTCAAATATTGTAGCTATTGTAGGACGACCAAATGTCGGTAAATCTACTCTTTTTAATCGCCTAGTCGAACAACGCAAAGCCATCATGCACGATGAAAGTGGTGTTACTAGAGATAGGCATTATGGACAAAGTGAATGGAACGGCAAATTTTTTACGGTCATCGATACAGGTGGTTATGTGGTTGGTTCGGAAGATGTTTTTGAAAAAGCCATACGAGAACAAGTAGAAATTGCGATGGAAGAAGCCAGCGTAATTTTGTTTATGGTCGATACTCATGTCGGAATTAGTCCTCTTGATGAAGAGTTTGTCAAAGTATTGCGCCGTTCGAAAAAGCCTCTTTATTTGGTAGCCAACAAGGTTGAGAGTTTCGAACACCGAACCAATGCAACCGAATTTTATAATTTAGGAATAGGCGAACTTTATTGCGTTTCTTCTCAAACAGGAACAGGAACAGGAGATTTGTTGGACGAAGTAGTCAAAAATTTTGAAGAAAAAGGAGATGAAAATCCAAATGAAGGTTTGCCAAAAATTGCTATTTTGGGTCGTCCAAATGTAGGAAAATCATCTTTTTTGAATATCCTTTTAGGAGAAGAAAGAACTATCGTTTCGGATATTTCAGGAACAACTAGAGATTCTATCGATACGCATTACAAAGCCTATGGACAAGAGTTTATTCTGACAGATACAGCAGGAATGCGACGCAAAGCTAAGGTAAAAGAAAATATTGAGTTTTATTCGGTAATGCGTTCTTTGAAGGCTTTAGACGATTGTGATATTTGTATCATTATGATTGAGGCTGCACACAAATTAGAGTCACAAGATTTGACTTTAATACGTTTGGCAGTAGAAAGACACAAAGGAGTTATTTTGATTGCCAATAAATGGGATTTGGTAGAAAAAGATTCCAAAACGGCACACGAATATACCCTAGAGATGCAACAAAGATTGGGTTCTGCTGCTTGGATTCCGATTATTTTTACATCAAT
This sequence comes from uncultured Cytophagales bacterium, assembly GCA_937136415.1. Taxonomy (GTDB): domain Bacteria; phylum Bacteroidota; class Bacteroidia; order Cytophagales; family Bernardetiaceae; genus Bernardetia. The sequence goes on from CAKZOK010000066.1 coordinate 7,685, forward strand.
GCTTACCAAACAGCGAGTTTTTCAGAGCATCGAAAAGGCGATTGAAGTGTATGAAGAGAGAAGCAAAAAAATCTCAACATCAAAACTAAATAATGTATTATTGCCAGATATTAAAAGAACGCCACCACCTGTGCATCGTGGAAAAAATATTAATATAAAATATATTACACAGCTTCAAGGAAGTGCGCCATTGTTTGCCTTTTTTACCAATTATCCTCAACATGTACACGAATCGTACAAACGCTTTTTAGAAAACAAAATTCGTGAGCATTTTGGTTTTGAAGGTGTGCCTATCCGTATTATTTTTAAGGAGAAATAGTATTAAGATTGTGAGTTGCATTTATCTGTATTTTCAATCCAACAAATCTTTTAGCCATTCTATCCTACAAAAGTCATTAAGAATTTTAAAACACAAACCCAACCCATGAACCAAAACAACCAATACAACGACGGAACGCCAACAGAAGTTTTAGACCGAAAAAATGCAGAAGCAATGCTCAGTGGTGGACAAAATCGTATCGATGCACAGCACAAGCGAGGAAAACTAACAGCAAGAGAACGCATAGAATTACTCTTAGATGAAGGTTCTTTTGAAGAAATTGGACGTTTTGTGATGCACCGAACTAAAGATTTTGGATTAGACAAACAGCATTATCTAGGCGATAGCGTGGTTACTGGTTATGGAACGGTAAGTGGTCGTTTGATTTATGTTTTTTCGCAAGATTTTACAGTTTTTGGTGGTTCGCTTTCAGAAGCACACGCCGAAAAAGTTTGTAAACTTATGGATTTGGCAATGAAAAACGGTGCGCCTATTATTGGATTAAATGATTCGGGTGGTGCAAGGATTCAAGAAGGTGTTGTTTCTTTGGCTGGTTATGCAGATATTTTTTATAGAAATACTAGAGCATCAGGCGTTATTCCTCAACTTTCTGCTATTATGGGGCCTTGTGCTGGTGGCGCAGTCTATTCTCCTGCCATTACAGATTTTATTATGATGGTCGAAAGCACTTCGTATATGTTTGTAACGGGGCCAAATGTAGTCAAAACGGTTACGCATGAAGAAGTTACTGCCGAAGAATTAGGTGGAGCAAGTACGCACAGTTCGAAAAGTGGAGTAGCTCATTTTTCGTGTGCAAATGAAGTGCAATGTATCGAAGAATTGAAGAAACTCATTTCTTATATTCCTCAAAACTGTGAAGAAATTGCGCCAGTTTATCCTTATGAAGCAAAAGACGACGAACTCCGTCCAGCGTTAAATGATATTGTTCCAGATGATGCCAACAAGCCGTATGATATGCGTGAAATCATTGAAGGAACACTAGATGAAGATACTTTTTTGGAAGTTCATAAAAATTATGCTGAAAATATCTTAGTTGGTTTTGGCAGAATTGGTGGGCGCAGCATCGGAATTGTAGGAAATCAACCTTCAAATTTGGCTGGTTGTCTGAATATTGATGCAAGTAAAAAAGCAGCTCGTTTTGTTCGTTTTTGTGATGCTTTTAATATTCCGTTACTTGTTTTTGTAGATGTCCCCGGTTTTTTACCTGGTACAGACCAAGAATGGAATGGAGTAATCAATGATGGTGCAAAACTTTTGTATGCTTTTAGTGAGGCGACGGTTCCACGTATTACAGTCATTACTCGCAAGGCGTATGGAGGTGCGTATGATGTCATGAACTCAAAACACATTGGCGCAGATATGAACTTTGCTTATCCAAATGCCGAAATTGCTGTAATGGGAGCAAAAGGAGCAGCCGAAATTATCTTCAAAAATGAAATTAAAGCCTCTGAAAATCCTGCTGAAAAGCTAAAAGAAAAAGAAGACGAGTACAACCGAAAGTTTGCAAATCCATATCGTGCAGCACATAGAGGTTATATCGATGAAGTGATTTTGCCAGAACAAACAAGACAAAAATTACTTCGTGCCTTCAAAATGCTAGAAAATAAAGTAGATTCTTTGCCAAGGAAAAAACATGGGAATTTGCCTTTGTAAAGAGTAGAATTGTTATTTATAGTAATAATTACCAAAAAGACGACGTTTAGAAATCATATTATAAGAAGACCAAGATTAGATTTTATCTATTACTTGGTCTTTTACATTTTCACAGAATTGAAGGCAATAATCTACTTTGTCTATCACATCTCGTATAGATGGTAAAGTGGTTATTCCTTCCTGTGCATTCATTCTATGGACTATGCTGCCTCTGTATTTTTTTATATCTGAAAATGCTGATTCTATATCTGGGTTGTCTATAAGGTCTATTCCTGCTGGTTTTAGTATCATAGCTAATCCATCGTAGTCTATTCCTCCATAATACTTAAATACTTGTTTACGATATTCTGTACAACTATAGTCTATTAATTTGGTAATTGCATCTTTATATGATATAATTTGTCCTTGCTCATTTTTGACTTTTGATAAAGCAATGAGCTTGTTTTGTGATACATAACTTGTTTTCTGTTTGTCACTTAAAGTATACATACAAAAATAAGTAACGGAAAGAACTGTATCATTAATTTCTCTGTTTTGATTCCATTTCTCTTTTGCAATTTCAATAGATATTATTCCCATCTTTTTCGTAAAGTCCTCTATTGCGCCATAAAATAAAGCTGTATAGGCTTCTAAATCCATACGGTAATTTTCATCTTCTGAATTTAAGTAGGGAGTAATATATTTTTCTCTTAATTCTGCCTCTCGTTGTCTAAAAGTAGAATGTAAGTCTTCAATTCTGTCATTATCATTCATCTTCTTGAAGTTCAAAAGGTAATGGTAAATCATTTTCTTTAAGGTTGTATGTTTCTAACATAAGCTCTCTGAAAGCAATAAACCTATGTCTATAACTTTTCTTACTGTTTGTTCCCAGTGTTATAGACTTGACAAACTCTCTACTGTTACTGTATAAGGCTTCTAAATTGTTTTCAAATTCTCTAAACTTACTTAATATAAGGTCAGAGTCTAAAAATGAAAAATAATATACTTCTATCTCAAATAATGCTTTATTGAAAACTCTCTTGTTATTTGGAACAGTACCTACTAGACCATATATAGCATCCTGCTTAAAAAGTGTGTTAGCAGCACCTCCCATTAACTGACCATAACCTAAAGCAATATTCTCTATAGCTTTACTAAAATCTGAATATACTTTTTCTATTTCTTTATTAAAGAAATATTGCAAATTTACCAACGTGCCAAATATAGGCTCAATTTCCATACCTGTAATAACAAATCCTGCTTTAAGTTTTGGTATTAATACACCGTTGTTTGAAGCTAAATGTCGGCTAGTGATTGAGTAGAAACCCTTGTCTTTTAGGATATGAATAATTTCCTTAAGTAATTTTGTGTAAATACCTTTTCCTTGGTGTTTTTCTAAAATAGCAGTATTCATCATATAAAAGGAATCTCTTTTTTGAAAACCTATATGCCAACCTATAATTTCATGGCGTTTATACACCAAAATATAAAGTCTATAAATATCAATTTTTGGAAGGTTTTTTAGAAAATCTTTTTCTCTTTTAGTATGAAATTTTTCTACTTCAATAGTAAACTCATCAGCAAAAACATGAGAACGCTCTTCTTTAAAAACTTCTTGAATAGCTTTATAATCTACAATTTCATAGGTGTAATCATCAAAAAGTGTTTTCAAATTTCTCAGTAAATAATTATGATATAAACACAGAGCCTACAAGGACCAAAAAAAACA
>CAKZOK010000067.1 GCA_937136415.1 uncultured Cytophagales bacterium
CATAATCAGGCCTTCTATTTTGGTAGTTGAGGTAATAAGCGTGTTCCCAAACATCAATTCCGAAGATAGGAGTTCCTTTTTCAGTGGCAATATCCATCAATGGATTGTCTTGATTAGGAGTTCCTGTAACAGCCAAAGAGCCGTCAGCTTTTACGATAAGCCACGCCCAACCCGAGCCAAATTGTGTTTTGGCAGCGTCTTCAAATTTGGTTTTGAAATCTGCAAAAGAACCAAATGCTTTATTGATTGCTTCTGCTAATTCACCAGAAGGCTCACCACCACCATTTGGTGACATTACTTTCCAAAATAGGTCGTGGTTGTAATATCCACCTCCATTATTTCGAACTGCTTTGCCAGCAGCTCCTACATTTTGGAGAATTTCTTCAATACTTTTTCCTTCTAAATCTGTTCCTTCAATAGCTGCATTTAGCTTGTTGGTATAGCCTTGATGGTGTTTTGTATGGTGGATTGTCATTGTTTGCTCATCGATATTTGGTTCAAGAGCGTTGTAGTCGTAAGGCAACTTAGGAAGTTCGAATGCCATAATTAAAAAGTAATTTAGGGTTAAAAATTAAAAATAAATTCAGAAAAATAGAATGAATTATAAAATTACCAACGTGATTAAAACTGAATTGTTTGAGAAAATTTAGATAAAAAATAAGGATTAGAGTTTATTCCAAATATCCAAATACATTTCCCATTTTTCGTCTATTTTTTTCCAAATAATAACATATTTTCCTTTAAAAGTTGATTTTTTTCCTTTTTTTGATTCTACTTCTCCTTCATAATAGCCAAAATCGTAGGCATAATTACCTAAGAGTTTGATTTCTAAAGGCGTAACTTTATGTTTTAATATTTTGCTTCCATCTTTTATAATCCATTTTTCTTTTATGGCTTCTCTTCCATTTATGATGTCTGAATTATTAGGAAAAATTTTGGCATCAAGGCTATAAGAGTTTGCAATTACCTCAAAATCAGCATCAATATAGGCTTTTGAAAAAGTATCAATATTTTTTAGAATAATTTCTTTTTCTGTTAATTGAGCTTGTTTTTTACAAAATATTTTCCACGTTGGATAAATGATAGACTCATCTTTGTTTACCCAAGCACCTGTCCAATCAAAACCATCTTTAGAAATATTTGAAAATACAATTTTGTAAAAACCCTCTGTACCATTCGGAGAAGGCTGATTTTTGTATAAAACGATGTCATTATTTTCATTTTTATTTCCTTCCCAAACCGACATAGCAGGAATAGCCACCGAGCTACTATAATAATGAACATACCAACGAGAACTATCTGAATTAAATTGACGAATACTGCCCGAATGATTTCCATCAGCTTTCAAAGTTTGGTCTTGAATAGCCATTCCGTTCATTATATATTTAAACTCCCAAGTCATAGCAACTGTATCTGCCCATTCTGTCTGGCTGATTCGACTTACAGATTTACAATTACATTTTCCAATCAAATCAGCGTAATCCAAAATTTCTTTAGGTGCATTTTGATTTGGTATTCCGTAAGGATTTTCTATGGAAGGAGCGTTAGTATAAATATTTTGTGCATCACAAATTGATGAAGATTGAAGAGCAAAAAGTAAGAAGACGAAGACTAATAATAGAGTATTTGTTTTCATTTGATTATTTTATTTTTAGGTTGTAAAAAGCGATATTTTTCTTGCTTAAAGATAAATAAATTTAATCTCTACTTTGTCTTTAGGTTTACAAATTTTTCTTCTCCATTTATTTCTACATCAAAACCAAACTTTTCAGGAACAAAGGCAAGTTTGTCATACTCAAAATTGAGTAATGTTTTTCCTTCAATATCCAAAATTCCATATTTTCCTTTTTGTTTTGCTATAATGAGTGTTTTGAAGAAAGCATTTTTTTCGGTTTCTAAGGCAAGATATTTTATTTCCTCATACGAACTTTCTAATTTTTGTTTTCCATTTCTGTCAATGGCTGTCCATTTTCTGCCTTTTCTAACAAAAGCAATATTTTTTCGAAAGGCTTCGGCAGCATCATAATTTATCTTAATTACTTCCTTTCCTTCCAAATTTATCCAACCCCATTTTCCATTTTTTTGAACCAAAGAAATTAAATCTTCAGCTTTTCCTTTTGTTTTTCCCTTTTCTGCCGAAAATTCTCCTAAATAATCATATTGAGGGTTCAAAATAGCTTTATTATGCAAAGTGATAAAGCCATATTTTGTACCTTTTTTTATTTTTAAAAGGTGTGTTGAATGTGTTTTTTTCTTTTGCTCTACTTTTATACTTTGTAGATAATCGATAGAATTATATTCAGAACGAAGAAGAGGGATATTATTATGAAGGTCAAAAAGTCCATATTTTCCTTGTTTTTGTGCTAAAATTAGCTCTGGTTTCAAAACTCGTTCTATTTTGGCAGTATCTCCATAACGTGTAATAAAATATTTGATAAATTCAATTTTATTGTATGAAGGACGAATAACAACATTTCCATACGCATCAGCCAAGCCTACTTTTCCTCTTGTATGAAAGAGCATTACTTTTGTTTTTCCACTTGCACTCTGACAGGTTTCGGGCATAAATTCAATTTTTTCATAAAGAGCTGTTAGTGGTTTTCCTGTTGCATCAAGAACACCATATTTTCCTCTGCTTTGTACTAATAAAGTTCCTTGCCAGCGTGTACAGGTAGAATCTTCCCCCTCAAAAAAACTTATTTTTTCATATTGAAAAGGAACAATGGTAGCATTTGTATCATTCAAAACTCCTAACTTTCCCTCAATACTTGCTATTTTGATAGAATCACCTCCATAAGCTAAAAGAGCTTTTCGCTTTATGATAGTTGTATCTATTTTTATTGCATTATCTTCTTCTGTTGCGACCTCCCAGCCATCTGCATTTGTGGTTTGTGCAAAACTAAATGAAGAAAAAGAACAATATATGGTTAATATAAAAAAGAATGAAAAAAAGGTTTTTTTTAGGTTGATAAAAATCATTGGATAGTGTTTTATATTGAAGTTGAGAAATGGAAATATATTTTTTTTGATTTTTTATAAGATATAATTTAGAATAGCAAATAATATTCCCTTTTCTTTGTATTATTTTTTAGTTTTTATTAAACATTATGGTGGTGTTACACAAAGTATGATTTTTTTAAAGCGTTTTAGAATAGCAAAATTATACAACTAAAAACTACCTATGTTGGTGTTTTAGCGAAGCGACACCAACAACCAAATAACTTATCATACTTTTTACAACACCACTAATATTATTACGTTTCTAAAGAAGCACTTTATTCAGTTTTGAGCAATTCAATACATGAAAATTAACCGTGATAACGTTTATTAATCCTTATTTTTTTATGGAAATCAGTCTTACTACACCTGCTTTACTTTTTCCTGCTATTTCGTTGTTATTGTTGGCTTATACCAATCGTTTTTTGGCAATCGCTACACTTATTCGGAATTTACATGAAAAATATGAGAACGAACCAAATAAAATCTTGATAGAACAAATCAAAAACCTTCGAAGACGAGTTTATTTAATTCGAAATATGCAGTTTTTGGGTGTTTTTAGTTTGCTTTTGTGTGTTGTCTGTATGTTTGTACTTTTTTGGGGACAAATGGAAGCTGGACAATGGCTCTTCGGAATAAGTTTGGTTTTGCTTATGCTTTCACTCTCTTTATCGGTTTTGGAAATACAGATTTCAGTAAAGGCACTCAATATTCAGATTGGAAAAATGGAAAAACGAAAATAGAAAATGGTATTAATTATTTTTTTATAATCAAATTTCAAATACGAATCCTTCTTTTACAAGTTGTTCGTATTTATTTTTATCAAATTTATAGAGTTGAGCAGCACGGTGCGAAACATTTTGTTGGTATTCATCTAAAGGAATAACTAATTTTGTTTTCAAAATTTTTCTTCTAAAATTTCGTTTGTCAAGTGTTGTGCCTAGTACGTGTTCGTACAAAATTTGAAGTTGAGAAAGAGGAAATTTCTCGGGCAAAAGTTCAAAACCAATGGGTTGATAACGCACTTTTCCACGCAATCTTTCCAAAGCTATTTTCATTACTTCTTGGTGGTCAAAGGCAAGTTCGATTTCTGAAAGGTCTTTTACACTAATCCATCTTGTGTCAGCAGCATCAGAAGCAGCTTTTATTTGGTCGGCATGATGCGCCAAACTTACTAAAGCATAATAAGCAACACTAATTACTCGCCCTCTAGGGTCACGATTTGGCGTACCAAACGTAAAAAGTTGCTCCATAAAAAGGTCGTTCATTCCTGTTTCTTCTTCTAATTCTCTTCGTGCTGCTGTTTCCAAATCTTCGTCCATATCCACAAAACCACCGGGGAAAGCCCAATTTCCTGCAAAAGGATTATGCGCTCGTTCTATTAAAAGCACTTTTAGGTCAGAGCTTTCGCTGTCCCAAGCAAAAATGACACAATCAACAGTAACAGAGGGGCGTGGATATTCGTAGCTATACATAAAAGGAAAAGTTAAGTAAATAAGAGTTTCTTAGTGTTTTTTATACACAAAGTAAGGTATTTTTTTTGAATAAAGCAATTTTTGGATTAAAAATAGAGGGGTATTAATTTGAAATTACACATTTTTAGATACTATTAGACTTTTTTATTAAAATAATTTTGATGACCTATTTTACTTTTTTCAAGTTCAATGTTTTTGTTTTATTTCTATTTTTGACTATCTGTTTTTCTTCTTTTTCTCAAGGTATAGAAACTATTCAATCTAAAAATGATTCGATTGCGAAAAATAAAGAAATAAAACCTAACAAAAAATGGCTTTTCCCAACGCTAACTGCTACAACTTATTTGGGTGGAATGGCTTTTTTGTATCAAAGTTGGTATAAAAATGAAAATCAAACTTCCTTTCATTTTTTTAATGATAACAAACAATGGAATCAGTTGGATAAATTTGGACATACTTATACTTCGTATCAAATTGGAAAGGTGAGTTATTATACTCTCAAGAAATTACATTATTCTGAAAAAACAGCTATTTGGGCTTCTACGGCAGGTTTTTGGTTGATGCTTCCTATCGAAATTTTTGATGGTTTTTCTCCTACTTATGGTGCAAGTACTGGAGATTTGGCAGCTAATGGAATAGGTTCTCTTTTGTTTGTGAGCCAACAGATTGCTTTTAAACAACAAAAAATTCAGATGAAATTCTCATTTTTTCCAACTTCTTATTCTGATATGCGCCCAAATACTTTGGGTGAAAATTTGCCAACAAAAATTATAAAAGATTATAATGGGCAAACGTATTGGTTTTCATCTAGTCCTAGTTTGTGGAAAAATAAAGCAACAAAATTTCCAAAATGGTTGGCTCTTTCGGTGGGGTATGGAGCAAATAATATGCTTTATGGTAGCGAAAATCAAAATAATGAAAATGGTTATCAGAGTGCAAGAACTTTTTATTTGTCTTTGGATATAAATTGGAATGAAATAAAAACCAAACATAAAGGGTTGAAACTGCTTTTTGGGCTTTTTAATGGAATAAAAATGCCTTTTCCAGCTTTTTATTTTGATACAAAAAAAGGATTTAATGGAAGATGGATAGCTTTTTAAAAGAGATTGAACAATATTAAATGATTTGTTAGGTTATTCTCAAGGACAGAATATTTGCAGAAAAAAACGCTTTTCTTACCTTTGTTATATGCAAGAAAAAATTATAATCTTAGATTTTGGGTCGCAGTACACACAGCTTATTGCTCGTCGTGTTCGTGAACTCAATGTATTTTGTGAAATTCATCCTTTTAATAATATTCCTCAAATTGATTATCAAGAAGTTAAGGGAATTATTCTTTCAGGGAGTCCGTATTCGGTGCATCAAGAAGATTCGCCTAGAGTACCACAAATTTCAGAATGGCGCAACAAACTTCCTATTTTGGCAGTCTGTTATGGTGCGCAGCTTTTGGCACATACACATGAAGGCGAAGTAAAGCGTTCGGAAACTCGTGAATATGGTAGGGCAAAGCTAATTCCTGTTACAGAAAATCCTCTTTTAGAAGGGATTACAGCCGATTCTCAAATTTGGATGTCGCACGGAGATAGTATTTATTCTCTTCCTGATTCTATTGAAGTGATTGCCAAAACAGCGAGTATTCCTGTTGCAGCTTATCATTTTAAGGGTGAGCCTACTTATGGCTTACAGTTTCACCCAGAGGTAACTCATTCGATAGATGGACAAAAAATTGTAAAGAATTTTTTGGTCGATATCTGTAAGTGTTCGCAAGATTGGACTCCTGCTGCTTTTGCAGAAGAAACAATTCAATCTTTAAAAAAACAATTAGGTAATGACAAGGTTGTTTTGGCTCTTTCGGGTGGCGTAGATTCTACGGTGGCTGCTGTTCTTTTACATAAGGCGATTGGAGAAAATTTACACGGAATTTTTGTAGATAATGGGCTTTTGAGAAAAGGAGAGTTTGAGCAGGTTTTGGAAACCTATCATAAAATGGGGCTGAACGTAACAGGAGTAGATTCGAAAGAACGTTTTTATCACAAACTCAAAGACAAAACTGACCCAGAAGACAAACGAAAAGCAATCGGTTATACATTCATTGAGGTTTTTGATGAAGAAGCCAAACGTATTCAGAATGTAAAATGGCTTGGACAAGGAACAATTTATCCTGATGTAATCGAATCTGTTTCTGTAAAAGGACCTTCAGCTACTATCAAATCGCATCATAATGTAGGTGGACTTCCAGAAAAAATGAATCTAAAAATTGTAGAACCTCTACGCAATTTGTTTAAAGATGAGGTGCGAAGAGTTGGGAGAGAATTAGGAATTGATGATTTGATTTTGAGCCGTCACCCTTTCCCTGGTCCTGGACTTGCTATCCGTATTTTGGGAGCTGTTTCGGTTGATAAAGTGGCTACTTTGCAAGAAGTTGATGCTATTTTTATTAATGGACTTAAAGAAACAGGTTTGTATGATGAAGTTTGGCAAGCTGGTTCTATGCTTTTGCCTGTCAATTCGGTGGGCGTAATGGGAGATGAGAGAACATACGAAAATGTAGTGGCTCTGCGTGCTGTAACAAGTTTGGACGGAATGACAGCAGATTGGTCACATTTGCCTTATGATTTTTTGGCTGATATTTCGAACAAAATTATCAATAATGTGAGAGGTGTAAATCGTGTCGTTTATGATATTAGCTCAAAACCTCCTGCTACGATTGAGTGGGAATAGTATAAAATATTCGAAATCCTAAGTGTAACCTGTTTAGAATTTGATTATTTTAACGTGAACTCGGTCTTTAACTTTTTGATTATCAATCTTTTAAAGATACTCATTATTTCTATATAATAGGGTAGCATATGCTTTAGCGTGTGAATAGACGTAGGCTGTTCAGAATTTCAAAAACTCTTCCTATTTTATTTTAGCTGCATGGCAGCGTACCCTTTGTAGATTTTAATTAAAATGAACGCATTTAGGAGCTACAGAGTAGCGAAACCTT
>CAKZOK010000068.1 GCA_937136415.1 uncultured Cytophagales bacterium
CCAACAACGGCATTGTAGGTAGTTTTTAGTTGTATAATTTTGCTATTCTAAAACGCTTTAAAAAAATCATACTTTGTCGAACACTACCAAAAAACAAACTAAAAAATCATTTAATTTAATTGTATCACATGTCATTAGATTCTATTTTTGAAAAATTTAATACTCTTACAGCTCTTGTTATTGGAGATGTGATGATTGATTCGTATTTATGGGGAAAAGTAGATAGAATTTCGCCAGAAGCACCTGTTCCTGTCGTCAATCTAAACAATAGAGAAAGCAGGCTTGGAGGAGCTGCAAATGTAGCTTTAAATCTCAAATCTTTGGGAGCAAAAACGGTTATGTGTTCGGTGGTAGGCAATGATAAAGAAAGCCAAACTCTTATTGATATGTTTGAAGAACAAGGTATTGATGTGCGTGGAATTATTCAAAGCCAAAACCGTCCTACTACCATAAAACATCGTATTTTGGCAGGTTCTCAACATCTTCTTCGTATTGATTCGGAAACAACAAAACCTATTTCAGAAACAGAATCTCAACAATTAATCAATAAAGTAAAAGAGTTGGCACTTGAGGCTGATGTAATTATTTTTGAAGATTATGATAAAGGTGTTTTGACCGAAAAAGTGATTTCAGAATTAATAGATTTTGCAAATCAAAAAAATATTCCTACTGTCATTGACCCAAAGAAAAGAAATTTTTGGCATTACAAAAATGCAACGCTTTTTAAACCAAATTTGAAGGAATTGCAAGAGGGATTAGGAAAAGATATTGATGTAAAAAATACAGATGATACTAAATTAGATAAAAGTGAAATAGCTCTTGCTGTAAAAGAACTTGCCCAAAAAATGGAGTTAAAATCAGTCTTGATTACACTTTCTGAATATGGTGTCTATATTTCTAATAAAAATGAAAACCATAAAATAGCTGCTCACAAGCGAGAAATTTCTGATGTATCGGGAGCTGGTGATACTGTTGTGAGTATGGCTGGGCTTTGTATGGCTCTAAAATTGCCTCTCAAAACAGTAGCTCAACTGGCAAACTTAGCAGGAGGTTTGGTGTGTGAATCTTTAGGGGTTGTTCCGATAAATAAAACCCTTTTAAAACAAGAAGCTAAGAAAAAGATTGTTCTTTAACTATTTTGAGATTTTATTATAAAACTCTCAATAAAATTTATTTTTAATTTTAATTATTCTATCGCCTTATGAAATTTATTTTTTTATGTGTTTTTTCAGTTTTATTTTTATCATTTTCATCTTGTAAATCAAACAAAACAGCCCAAGAAAACAAATCAATTCCTTTTGAAACTATTTTTGAAACAATGTCTTTAGGAAGTGAAACCAAAGGAACAAAAATTATTCAGAACAAGGCTGATTTGAAAGGATTTGATGTTGCAAATAACAATGATATGCCAAAAGAACTCTTAGAAGTAGATTTTGAAAAAAAGACGCTTCTCATGGCAATGGCTGGAATGAAAAATACAGGAGGTTTTGATATAAAAATTGAAAAAATAATAGAAACAAATGATAAAATGACTGTTTTTTATAAAGAAACAACACCTCCAAAAGATGCCATGTTGATTATGGCTCTGACTTATCCATTACACGCTGTAACAATTAAAAAAACAGAAAAAGAAATTAATTTTGAAAAAATGGAAGAATAAAATAGGAGAAAAAAATGGTTTCAAATACTGATATTTGAAACCACCTTTTTCTTTACTTTAATATTTCCCAAAAAATATCATTTGTCATTAATTCTACCCACCTTTTATACATTTTTCCCGAAGGGTGTAGCCCATCATTTGCAATAAGGTTTTTGTCTGAAACAGCCTCTCTTGAAATAGAAGTTATATCAAAATACCTAACTTTGTGTTTCAATGTTATTTTTTTATTTATTTTGTTATAAAAATCAATTTCCTTTGCTACTTTTTGAGCATCAAATTTTTTATTTTTGGCATACTGAGTAACTCCCCAATCTGGAATTGAAATTACAAAAACTTTTGAAGCATCTTTTCCTGCAAAAGCAATCGCCTTTTCTAATAATTTTTCAAAACGTTTTTCGTAAAGCGCACTATCATAATTTCTGTATTGGTCATTTACACCAATCAAAAGCGAAACCATGTCATAGTTTGGCTTAAAGTCTTTTTTTTGTTCTGCCAAATGAATGGCTGTCATTAATTCCTCGCATGTCCAGCCTGTTTTGGCTATAATTTGGGGTTCTTCAAAATAAACTCTATCCTTATTTTTTGTATTATTTTTTGATAAAAATTCTATTTCTTTGACAAGCTGAATCGGATAGCGTTCGCTTATCTTGACACTTTCGCCAATGGTATAAGAATCTCCCAAGGCAAGATAATTTATTTTTTTAATGGAATTTTCGACATCATTATCGTTGGTGTGAGCTGTCTTACAAGAAAAACAAAAGAGAAGACAAAGGATAGATAAAATAAAAACAGAAGAAATTTTGAGCATAAAATGAAAGGAATAAATTGAAATTAACTTTATTATAGAATTTGAAGTTAAAAAATTATACAATAATTTTTGCTTTTTTTAAATTAAAATTCTACTTTTTATATTTTCCAAATTTGAACAATGTAATATACAAACTGATTAAAAAATTCAAAATACATCGTTTTTTCTAAAAAAAATACTTTTTTTAGAAAAAAATAAAATTTCTTCAAACAATTTTATAAAAAGAGTGTTCTTATAGGGTAATCTTTATATCATTAAATCGCAAATTTAAAATTATAAAAATTACTTTTTTTATTACAATATTTTAAATAATATTATTTTTTAATCTAAATTTTTTAATTCATTATGAGTATCGAAAAATCAAAAGAATATCTTAAAAACATTGCAGAATTATGTATTGATGGAATACAAGGCTACAAAGATGCAGCCCAAAAAGTAGAAACTCCTCACTTAAAATCATTATTTACAACTTTTGCCAAAGAACGTGAAGGCATTTTGAATGCTATAAATCAAGAATTAGCTTCTTTAGGCGCACCTGTTGTAACACAAGGTAGAGCCGATGGGACGGTTTTGGGTTCTATTCACAAAACGTGGTTAGACTTTAAAGCAGCCTTATCCTCCAACAATACAGAATCAATTTTGGAAGAATGTAAACGTGGAGAAAAATATATTTTAGATGAAATGGATGATGTTTTGAAAAATAAAACCGAAATGCCAATCTCATCTATTCAAGTACTTCAAGATGCTCGTTATACAATTTGGAAGCGTAGTGAAACCATCGAACATGCAGAAGAAGCAAATAGCTAAGAAATAATTACGAATTACGAATACAACATACTAATTATGAGTTGTTTCTGTAACTACTTATGTAGTTTGTTTATTTCTCATTCCTAATCAAGCATTCTTCTTATAAAGCAAAAAATACTCTTGCATTGATTTGTAAGAGTATTTTTTTGTCTTTAGCTTTTTTCTTTAATTTTATTTTAGATTACCTCTGCTACCACAAAAGCACTTCCTCCAATATAAATAAAATCCTTTTGATTTGTATTTTGATAAGAATCTTTTTTTGCAATTTCTAAAGCCTTACTTACACTTTCATAAACCTCTCCTTCCAAATCAAACTTTTTTGCTTTGTCTTTCAAAATGCTTGCTTCTAGTCCACGGACAACATTAGGCTTACAGAAATAAAAGGTTATTTTCTGATTAATTTTATCTTGAAGTTGTGTTTTTAGAAGCTCAAAAATATTATTCAAATCTTTATCATTTACAGCTCCAAAGACAACTCTTAAAGTAGTATAATTTTCTTTTTTTAATGCTGTTTTTAATTGTGAAATAATTTGATTTATTCCATCTTCATTGTGAGCAATATCACAAATAATCATTGGTTTTTCATTTTCTTGATTCAATCTATACCAACGTCCTTTTAATCCAACTTTTTGTGATGCGTATTTTAATCCTTCCTTTATATTTTGCTCTGTAAAGGTAAAATAATTATTTTTTTTGTCTGACTTTATGGTTTTTAATTTTTCTAAAGCACAAATTACACCTAACAAATTATGTTTTTGATAAACTCCTTTTAAATCTAATTCTATGTCTGTATAAAGATATTGAGTTTTTTTTACTTTTGTGTGATTTGTTATATCAAAATTATTTTTCTTCAAATCATTATTGCAATTAGAAAGAGATTGATTTAGCTCCAAATTATCTGTTGCAAAGATAAGTTCAGCTTCATTTTGTTGTGCTATTTTTTCAAATACCAATGTTGTTTCTTTTTGTTTCTGACTAATAATTATGGGAGTATTTGGCTTAATTATTCCTGCTTTTTCGGTTGCAATTTTGGACAAACTATCTCCTAAGAATTGCTGATGGTCAAAACCAATATTTGTAATAAGAGAAAGTAACGGCGAAATTACATTTGTAGCGTCCAAACGCCCTCCCATTCCGACTTCAATAATAGCAATATCAATTTTTTTGTGAGCAAAATACTCAAATGCCATCGCAACAGTTACCTCAAAAAACGAAGGTGAAATATCTGTGATTGTTGTTCGAATTTTTTTGACAAACTCTATCACAAAATCTTGTTCAATTTCTTGTCCATTCAATTTTATTCGCTCTGTAAAATTTTTGAGATGAGGCGACGTATAAAGCCCAACTTTATAACCTGCCGATTGCAAAACAGAAGCTAACATATACGAAGTGCTACCTTTTCCGTTTGTTCCTGCTACATGAACACTATCAAATTTCTTTTCTGGATTTCCTAATCGCTTGCACAAAGTTTGAATATTATCCAAATCATTTCGATAAGCTGCAGCCCCCACACGCTGAAATATTGGGAGTTGTGCAAAAAGATAGTCTAGAGTTTGTTGGTAGGTCATATTATGTTTTTTTGTAAAAAATCAAGACAATTAAAAAAAACAAATGTAGATAGAAAAATGATAAAATCAAGGTTCATAAATTAATTTTGAAATACTACACAAAATCAATTTCTTAAAAAGAGTAGAAAACAGTAACTTGCATCTTGTATTTTATCAGAGATAAAAATCAATGAATTAACATTTGATTCAAAAAATTTTATTTTTTTCATAAAAAAACCTATTTATGTTATTTTCTTCTATTTTTTCAATTTATCCAACTAGTATTTTGGCTTATTTGGCTTCCAAACCCATTTTTAGTTTTGATAATTTAGAAACATTTAATAATCAGATTAACGAATTAAACTTGCCTCAAATCATTGTTTGGGCTGTTCCTGTAATGCTTTCTTTGGTTGCTCTTGAATATTATTTGGAGCAAAAAGAAAAAAAAGAACACAGCTCTGACAAACAAGGCAAAAAGTCTACTTACAACAAACATACTTTTTTACCCTCTGTTTTGATTGGTTTAGGAAATCTTATTTCTACTGCACTCGCCAAAGTTTTTACTTTTGGTGTAATTTTGTTCTTTTTCAGTATTTCTCCTTTTTACGTTGAGCCTTCTTGGTGGTCGTTTATTGTTTGTTTTGTGGTCTTGGATTTTTGTAGATATTGGGCGCATCGTGTAGCACATCGTCAGCGTTTTTGGTGGGCTACTCATGTTACACATCACTCTTCAGAAGATTATAATTTTACGGTTTCGTTTCGTCTTTCTTGGGTACAACAACTCAAAGTTTTCTTTTTTGTGCCTGTTGCTTTGCTTGGCTTTCACCCTCTAACTTTCTTTATTTGTCATCAAATTGCTGTTTTAAATCAGTTTTGGATTCATACCGAACAAATCAGAAAAATGCCAGCTTGGTTTGAGTATTTCTTTGTTACGCCTTCACACCACAGAGTGCATCACGGAACAAATGCACATTATATTGACAAAAATTATGGCTCTACTTTTATTATTTGGGATAGAATTTTTGGTACTTTCGAACCCGAAGTAGAAGAAGCAAAATATGGAATCACAACACCTATTAATACAAGAAATCCTGTTCGTTTGGTCTTTCACGAATTTGTAGATATTGCCAAAGATTTGAAAAAAGTGCGCTCTCCAAAACAAGTTTTTAAAGTTCTTTTTAGCCCTCCAGGAACATATAATCCTGATGAAGAAGTAAAAAAATAGATGGTATTTTAAAAGCATAATGGATTTGGTTTCTTAAAAAAAACAAGAACTATTATCCACTAGCGAATTAGAAAATCAAATTGATACCCTCATCTAGTCGTAGCGTCCCACTAAGAACCTATAAAACTTAAAAGCCTTTGTATTCTACGAAATACAAAGCCTGACGCTTAAATACATTTGAGTTCGTAGTGCGACACTATGAATAGGTGGGGCATTCTGCTGTGTATTTGTATTTCATATTTGAAATTCAAATACACTAAATTTTCAAATAAGAACCTATAAAAAAGAAAAATCAGACAGTTTAAAAACTATCTGATTTATATAAAATACATCTAAAAACCTGCAACACTATTTTTATTTCAATTCGACAATAGTAATACCTGCTCCTCCTCTGTCTGCGTGTTCGTTTTTGATAGTCTTGACTTGCGAATACTGACGTAAAGTATCTCTGACCACTTGACGCAAAATCCCTTCTCCTTTTCCATGCAAAATTCGGAGGTTTTTTTGAGAAAGCATCACAGCATCGTCCATAAAAGAAGTTACAATTTGATTTACCTCTTCAGCACGCTTTCCACGAACATCTAAATCTGGACTAAAATCAAGCACTTTTGTATGCAATGTAGTTCCCGAATTTGATGATTTTATATTTTTATTTCCTGTAATAGAAATTGGCAATATTGTTTCATCTACTTTTTGCAAACGATTCATTTTGACAGTCGTTTTCAATGAACCAATACGCAACAAAACATCTTTATTTTTGATTGAAAGAACTTCGGCAATCGCTGTTTGTCCTTTTATCTGCACAAAATCCCCCTCCTTTATTTCTGTATCAAGATAACGAATAATTTCATTATCACTCTTAGGAACTTCTTTTTGCGTTGTTTCAAATTCTACTTTATCAAGTTCATCTTGTAAATTATCCAAATCTTTACGTACCGATTTTGTTTTTTGTTTGTCAGCTTGTTGCTCTTTGATAGTTCGAATGGTATTTTCGATGCGTTGATTTGCTTTTTGTAATAACTGTTGCGCCTCATTTTTTGCTTCTTGCATATATTTTTGCTTATTTTTCTTCAAATCATCTTTCAATTTTTGATTTTCTCTAAGCAATTTATCTACCTCCAAACCTTGTTTTCTGAGTGATGTTTGTTCTCTATCTAAATTCGAACGCTGTTTTTCTAATTGCCTCAAAAGACGCTCTACTTCTAATTGTTCTCCTCCTAACTTCGAATGTGCCGACTTGATTACCTCCGATGGCAAACCTATTTTTTTGGCAATTTCTAGGGCAAACGAACTCCCCGGTTTTCCTATTTCTAACTTAAAAAGAGGCTCTAACTTGTCCACATCATAACGCATTGCACCATTGACAATAAATTGAGATTTTTCTGCCATAAATTTTAGATTGGCATAATGAGTAGTAATGACAGCATACATTCTTTGCTTTTCAAATTCTTCTAAAATTGCTTCTGCTATCGATGCACCTACTTGTGGCTCTGTTCCTGTTCCAAATTCATCTATTAGCGCAAGTGTTCGTTTATTTCCTGCAATGAGGAATTTTTTCATATTATAAAGATGCGAACTGTATGTACTTAGGTCATTATCAATAGATTGTTCATCTCCTATATCTATAAAAAGCTGGTCAAATATTCCGATTTTTGAGCCTTCTTGAACAGGAATTAGCAAACCACTTTGATACATATATTGCAAAAGCCCTACCGTTTTTAAGAGTACTGATTTACCTCCTGCATTTGGACCTGAAATAAGAATTATTCTTTTATTTCCATCTAAAAATAATGTATTTGGCAATACTGCTTTTCCTTGTTGTTGATGCGATAAATACAAAAGAGGGTGATAGGCATTTTGCCAATCTATCAAGGCACGCTTTTCAAAATCTGGATTGATAGCATTCAATTTTATGGCAAAACGAGCCTTTGCACGAATAAAATCTACTTGTGCCAAAAACTCATAGGC
Source organism: uncultured Cytophagales bacterium (assembly GCA_937136415.1). Classification (GTDB taxonomy): domain Bacteria; phylum Bacteroidota; class Bacteroidia; order Cytophagales; family Bernardetiaceae; genus Bernardetia. Next base: position 8,016 of record CAKZOK010000068.1, read on the forward strand.
ATATTTTAATGTATATAAATGAGGACGCAAAAAAGTAGTAAGGTCAGTCAGAATACGCACAATTTCGAATCGTTCTTGGTGCATAAACTGCTTAATATCATTGTTCAAATCTACGATTGCCGATGGTTCTATAAAGATGGTTTGTCCTGTAGAAGAAGTATCATGAACAATTCCCTTTAGCTGTTTTCGATATTCTGTTTTTATAGGAACAACCATTCTTCCCTCTCTAATTGTTGTATCGACATCGGAGCGCAAATAATCATTTTTTCGGAGGTCTTCTACAATAGAAACCAATTTTTTGCGCAGAGTAACCTGTGTTCTGACAATCGATTGACGAATTTTTTGAAGCTCTGGTGAGGCATTACTTCGCATCATTCCCTTATCATCAATCACTCTTTCAATATCTTGAATGACTTGGTAAGGCACTTCTATATCCTGACACATCTGTTGTAGGCGTGGAAATTCTTCTTTAGGCTGCCTTCGTATGACTCTCAAGGTTTGGTATAATGTATCCAAAGAACGCTTTACATCATAAAATTCGCTTTCTAAAAGAAAATTATTGACAATAGAAGCCTTTTTGAGATATGCCGAAACATCAAAATAATAACTTTCTGGAGGGCTTTGCCCTGTTTCTATCAATTTTTTAAATTCTGCTGTTTGTTCGGTCAGACTAGCAATGGTTTCATAATCATTATGAAACTTCATTTTATCTATAAGTTGCCTTCCCAAAATGCCTTGGCATTGGTCAGCTAAGAGTGTTCGGATTTTATCAAACCCTAATTTTATTTCTATATTTTTGGGATAAACCATAATTTCAATTATCAATTATCAATAAAAGTAGTAATTTGTTTGATATTCTATTTTGATATAATCAAGACTACTTTAGACAGAATTTTTTTATTTGTGATGCCTAGATAACCTATTTTTGTTGTTTTTGATTCAAAAAAAGAATTATTTTTTATAAAAATCTATAAATCAACACATTAAATCTCTTTTTTTCTTTTTATAAAAAGCCTTTCAAGCCTCAAAGATAGTCTATTAAGTCATTTTTTTTATTTTAAAAAAAAGGTTTTAGTAAAAACATTGGGTTGTAGGCTCATTAATTAAAAAAAATTTATGTAGAAAATTAATCATCAATAAATCAGTATTTTTTACTTTAAATCTTTTGAGATATGAATAAAAAATACTACTTTTGCAGTTAAATTAAATGTTGAACGGATAGAGAATTTATTACTCTATTTGAGTTTACAAAGAATTAAATTCTTATCATAACGAACAAAATTACGTTTATAATTATCCGTAATTCATAATTCGTAATTCGTAATTAATAAATATGGCAACAACAGGCAAAATCGTACAAGTAATTGGTCCCGTAGTGGACGTGAGTTTCGTAGATGGTACTTTACCTCATATCTTAGATGCTCTTCAAGTAACAAAAGAAGACGGTACACTCGTCGTACTAGAATGTCAGCAACACTTAGGCGAAGACCGTGTTCGTACTATCTCTATGGAAGGTACAGAAGGTCTTAGACGTGGAATGAGCGTTACAAATACAGGTCAGCCAATTTCAATGCCTGTTGGAGATGATATTAAAGGACGCTTATTTAATGTTGTTGGAGAAGCTATTGATGGTATTGCTCAACCAAAAGGTGAGCAAAGACTTCCTATTCACCGTGACCCTCCTGCTTTCGAAAACCTTTCTACTTCAACAGAAGTACTTTTTACAGGTATCAAAGTAATTGACCTTTTAGAGCCTTATTCAAAAGGTGGTAAAATTGGTCTTTTTGGTGGTGCAGGTGTAGGCAAAACGGTTCTTATTCAAGAGCTTATCAACAACATTGCAAAAGCGTATGCTGGTCTTTCTGTTTTTGCAGGTGTAGGTGAGCGTACTCGTGAAGGAAATGACCTTCTTCGTGAGATGTTAGAATCTAGCATTGTTGATTATGGTAAAGACTTCTTGCATTCTATGGAAAAAGGAGACTGGGATTTATCTCTTGTAGATCAAGAAAAAATGAAAGACTCTAAAGCTACTTTTGTTTTTGGTCAAATGAATGAGCCTCCAGGGGCAAGAGCTAGGGTTGCTTTGTCAGGTCTTACGCTTGCAGAATATTACCGTGATGGTGATGGAAAAGGAAAAGGACGTGATATTCTTTTCTTTATTGATAATATTTTCCGTTTTACACAAGCAGGTGCAGAAGTATCGGCTCTTTTAGGGCGTATGCCATCTGCAGTAGGTTATCAGCCAACACTTGCAAGTGAAATGGGTGTGATGCAAGAGCGAATCACTTCTACAAAGCGTGGTTCGATTACATCAGTACAGGCCGTTTATGTTCCTGCAGATGATTTGACTGACCCAGCTCCAGCAACAACTTTTGCTCACTTGGACGCAACAACAGTACTTTCTCGTAAGATTTCAGAGCTTGGTATTTATCCTGCTGTAGATCCATTAGATTCTACTTCACGTATTTTGAGTGCCGAAATTGTAGGAGATGAGCATTACGATACTGCACAGCGTGTAAAAGTTATGCTTCAACGTTACAATGAACTTCAAGATATTATTGCTATTTTGGGTATGGACGAACTTTCTGAAGAAGATAAATTAGTCGTAACTCGTGCAAGACGTGTACAACGTTTCTTATCTCAACCATTCCACGTAGCAGAGCAGTTTACAGGTCTTGAAGGACAATTAGTTGATATTAAAGACACTATTCGTGGGTTTAATATGATTATGGACGGAGAGCTTGACCAATATCCTGAAAAAGCATTCCTTCTTAAAGGAACAATCGAACAAGTAATCGAAGCAGGTGAAAAACTTCTTAAAGAAGCAAACGCTTAAATAAAGTTAGAATTAAAAAGTCAGTATTGAGAAGTTAAAGTATAACCTCTTAATTCTGACTTTACATAAAAATATAAAATTATGTTTTTGGAAATTATCACTCCAGACGATAAAGTATTTTCGGGGCAAGCAATAGGTGTTTTAGTTCCTGGTTCGGAAGCAAAAGGAGCTTTCGAAGTTTTGGACAATCACGCTGCTCTTGTTAGTTCTTTGCAAGAAGGAAAAGTAAAAATACGCACACAAGAAGGAAAAGAAGTTTTTTATACTATTAGTGGTGGCGTAATCGAAGTACTTAATAATCACGTTATTATTTTGGCAGAATCTACTAAATTAGAAAACTAATTTGAAGCAATTTGTCATTGATTATATCAATAATAATGAGAAAAAAACACAAAAAACCGTTTTATTCATCTTTGAGTAAAACGGTTTTTTTGATTTAGTTATCAAAATACAATCATAAATTGCTCCTTTATCGAAATGATATTTTCTCTAAAAATGAGAGCATTTAATTTCTATCTTAATTTTTTTATATTTGTATCAAAATAGAAATAACAGAAATTTGAATTTATATTATGCCACTCAACGAAGAAATTTATAGTGAAGTAAAGAAGATATTTACAGCGTATTTAGAAAACAAATCATTACGCAAAACGCCAGAACGTTTCGCAATCTTAGAAGAAATTTATACACGAGATGGGCATTTTGATGTAGAATCACTTTATATTAGCATGAAAAACAAAAATTATAGAGTTAGTCGTGCGACTGTCTATAATACATTAGATTTGTTGGTGGATTGTGATTTGGTAAGTAAGCATCAGTTTGGAAAAAACATGGCGCAATACGAAAAATGCTATGGCTACCGTCAGCATGACCATCTTATTTGTACAGATTGCCACAAAGTAATTGAGTTTTGCGACCCTCGGATTCATAATATTCAAACAATGGTAGGTGAGCTTTTAAACTTTAAAGTAATGCACCATTCTTTGAATTTATATGGTGTTTGTGCAGATTGTCAGGCAAAAACACAACATGAAAATGACCAAAAAGAAAAACAACTAAATAAAAATGATTAGTTATTAGTAAATTAATATATATTTAATCATAATTTGGCTAATAATTTATCATTATCAATTAAAAATTATATTCAAATGAATTTTACAAACACGCTCAAAGGCAGCATTCTTTTCTTAGAATTAGAAGGCGATTTATTAGGAGCAAACAAAGAAAATGAAGTTTTAGAGGTTGTCAAAGACCAAATTGAGGAAAAAATTACTTCCTGTGTCATTGACATTTCAAAGGTCGGCTATATGAATAGTACGGGGCTTAGTTTTCTGATTCGTCTTCTGACTCGTTTTAGAAATGCAGGTGGAGATTTGGTATTATTAAAACCATCAGAGCAAGCCAAAAAACTACTTGTTATTACAAAATTAAATAATATTTTTTCTGTTGCACAAACAGAAGAGGAAGCCATAAAATTATTTGGATAATCACAAAAAAACTCTTTTATACTTATGCTAGAAGAGTTTTTTTATTTAAAAAATAAAATTAATTGATAACTTTTTAATAATTATCAACCTTTAATCATTAATTAAACAAAATGGATATTTTACTTGGTTTACAATGGGGAGATGAAGGCAAAGGAAAAATTGTCGATTTCTTAGCTCCTAAATATGATGTTGTGGCTCGCTTTCAAGGTGGTCCAAATGCTGGACATACACTATTTTTTGATGGATTAAAGCATGTCTTACATCAGATTCCCTCAGGTATTTTTCGTCCTGCCATTCAAAATGTAGTGGGAAATGGGGTTGTTTTAGATGCGCTAATCTTAAAAAAAGAAATTGAAGCACTTCAAAAACTAAATGTTGATGTAAAAAAATCATTGTTCTTTTCCAAAAAAGCACAGCTTATTTTGCCAACACACAGAATATTAGATGCAGCACAAGAAAAAGCAAAAGGAAGTAACAAAATTGGCTCAACACTAAAAGGAATTAGCCCAACATATCAAGACAAAATTGGTCGTTCTGGATTGCGTTTGGGAGATACTCTGTATCCTAACTTTAAGGAACGTTATCAAGCCATAAAAGCAAAACACTTAGAAGGATTAGGTGATTTGCCTGCTGATTTTGCTCAAACAGAACAAGAATTTTTTGATGCCATTGAATTTTTGAAAGAATTTAAAATGATTGAAAGTGAATACTTTGTTGATGATGCCATAAAAGCAAACAAAAAAGTATTGGCAGAAGGCGCACAAGGAACACTCTTAGATATTGATTTTGGTTCTTATCCTTTTGTTACAAGCTCAAATACTGTTTCGGCTGGTGCGTGTACTGGTTTGGGAGTTGCTCCAAACAAAATTAAAGAAGTTTTTGGTATTTTTAAAGCCTATTGTACAAGAGTGGGGAGTGGCCCTTTTCCGACAGAGTTAGAAGATGAAACAGGAGAATCTCTTCGAAAATTTGGAGGAGAATTTGGAGCAACCACAGGAAGACCACGTCGTTGTGGTTGGTTAGATTTGCCTGCTCTAAATTATGCTGTTATGATAAATGGAGTTACACAGCTTTTTATGATGAAAACAGATGTGCTTACGCCTTTTGATGAAATAAAAGTGTGTACTCATTATAAATTAGAAGATGGAACAATTACAGACCGACTGCCTCATGATATTGTAACCCAAAAAATAGAACCCATTTATAAAACATTTAAGGGTTGGGAGGATATTGCAGAAGGAATTACTTCTTTTGAAGAGCTTCCCAAAAACCTACAAACTTATATTCAGTTTATAGAAGAAAATGTGGGAGCTGCAATTACACTCGTTTCTTTTGGTCCTGAAAGAAATGCAACTTTAATGAAAGATGAATTGCAGGTAGTTTAAATAAAAAAATATTTCTAGATAAAATTTATACTTTTCTTGCAAAAGAATCATAAATAAATTTATATTTGTAAGAACCTAAATAATAGAAATTAAATAAATTGCTGTTTTGTAATTTCAATTCATTTATATTCGTAATTGTTTCTAATTATCAATCCTAAACTAAAAAAAAATGAACCTCACATTAGCACAAGCAGAAAAAATTATTGATGCTGCAAAGAAAAAATCAGTAGAACTTAATACAAAAATGAATATTTCGATAGTAGATGCTGGCGCAAATATTTTAGCTTTTGTTCGTATGGACGGAGCTTGGTTAGGCTCGGCAGATATTTCTCTAAAAAAAGCAAAAACAGCTCGTTTCTTTGACATGAACTCGGGTGATATTGGAGGACTTTCTCAACCTGGTGGAGCTTTATTTAATATCGAACACTCAAACGGTGGTCTTATTTCTTTCCCTGGTGGCGTTCCTATCAAAAATGCAGAAGGAGAAATTATTGGTGCAATTGGAGTAAGTGGAAGTTCTGTTGAGAACGACCATGCCGTTGCAGATGCAGGCGCAAAAGCTCTCTAAATCTAAAATATAATATTTATAAAAGAAATTTGGAAAAAAGGTTTGAAAAATTTTCAAGCCTTTTTTGTTTTTACAAAAAATTACGTTTTAATTCTATTTTTTAATTCATAATCACAAACTTATGTCTGTTGCTAATTCTTCCTCTGCAAAACGTATCACTACGCATTCATTACAGGAAATGAAAAATAAAAACGAAAAAATCTCTATGCTCACAGCGTATGATTTTTCGATGGCTCAAATTCTTGATGCTGCTAATATTGATGTCCTTTTGGTTGGAGATTCTGCCTCAAATGTAATGGCAGGACACGAAACAACCCTCCCAATTACACTTGACCAAATGATTTATCACGCTTCTAGTGTGGTTCGTGGTGTTGGTCGTGCGCTTGTGGTGGTTGATATTCCATTTGGTTCATATCAAGGAAATTCTCGTCAGGCTCTTGATTCTGCTATTCGAATTATGAAAGAATCAGGCGCACATGCTGTCAAAATGGAGGGTGGCGAAGAGATTAAGGAATCCATTATGCGTGTACTTTCGGCTGGTGTTCCTGTCATGGGGCATTTAGGACTTACTCCTCAATCTATTTATAAATTTGGTACTTATACTGTTCGTGCAAAAGAAGAAACAGAAGCTGCAAAACTTATCGAAGATGCCAAAATCTTACAAGAATGTGGATGTTTTGCTATTGTTTTAGAAAAAATTCCTTCCAAACTTGCCGAAAAAGTAGCTAAAGCTATTGATATTCCTATTATTGGAATTGGTGCAGGTGATGGTGTGGACGGACAAGTTTTGGTTTCACACGATTTATTAGGAATCACAAAAGAATTTAACCCTCGTTTTTTACGTCGCTATGCTGATTTGAATGATGTCATACAAAAAGCTGTTGAAGAATATATCAAAGATGTAAAAAGTGAAAATTTCCCTTCTAAAGATGAAAGTTATTAGGTATTATTAAAATCATCAATGCCGTTGTTGGTGTTTTAGCATAGCGACACCAACAACTAAATACTTTATCATATTTTTTACAACACCACCTATTATTTTAATTTAATAATTATAGACACACAATTTGAAATTATGAAAAATGAAAATATTACATTAGAGTACAACAAATCCAAATGCAAAATTTATCATTATAAAGATATAAATACTGTTGTTTTGGAGTGGTGTGGTTATTCTTCTCACAAAGAATTTGTAGAAGCCTGTGATTTTTCTTTAAAACTAATGGTAGAAAAAAAAGGCAGCAAAATGATTGCCAACAACCTAAAAGCCGAAGTGGTAACAGCAAGAAATCAAGAATGGCTAACCAAAATTTGGTTTCCAAAAGCATATACACAAGGATACAGAATTTCTGCTGTACTTGTTTCGAAAAATGTTTTTAATCAAATTACAGTCAAACAGATTGTAAATAAAATGGACACAGGAAAGTTTACGGTACAGTTTTTCACAAATCTACATGAAGCCATTGAATGGCTTAAAACAGTATAAAAAGAAT
>CAKZOK010000069.1 GCA_937136415.1 uncultured Cytophagales bacterium
TCTTGTACTACTATATTGTAAGACAAATTTGCAAACCGTGTTCTGTGGCACACAGAACACTAAGTGCGTAACTCCAGTTATCAATATAAAATAAACCTTCATTTTTTGAGAAAAATCTTTAAAATGAAGGTTTATTTGTGTTTAAAAACAAAATGAAATCTCAACAACAGTTTATTCAATGGATAGAATCTATTATAAAAATTACTGAAAAATGGAAAAACAAAAAAATCAATATTGACATAAATCTAACAGATAGAAATTTTGATAGGCATGGAAGTAGTTGTATTTATTTTTCTATGATTTTTAATTCTTTTTCTATCCGAACAAGTGGAGTAAGAATGATGTTTGATGGAAAAAATAATGAATTGGTAGAAGTTTCGACAGATTTTTTGATAGAAGTAAAAATCACAGAAAGTAAAATCAAAAATGAAATTATTTTGACCGAAAAACTAGGAAAAAATGACTTACACCAGAATATTTTTAGAAGAACAATTCTTAGTTTGGTTATATAAATCAAGTATTATTTTTTAATCTCTTGCTCCTTTTCTTTTTTATTAAAAAAAATCGGTGTAAGTGTATATCCTGCTTCTTTTAATAAACTTACCATTCCTTTTTTTCCTCCCAAATGACCAGCTCCTACGGCTGCAAAAATGATATTTTTCTTGCTTTTTTTGTTTTCTTTTGTGAGCTTTTTGTTCATTTGTTCTTCCATTCGTTTTACCATCACAATATTTCGTCTAACAATCAATGACTCATAAGATTCTTTCTTAAACTCATTTGAAATTTGGTCATGTAAAAGTTCTATATCTTCACTCAAATAAATAGAAATTAGTGTGTGTATTGGGCTTTCCGATTTTTTTAACTCTACCAAAGTAGTATCATTTTCTTTTATTGTAGCTACATTAACCTCTACTTTTACAGAGTCTTGCACTGTTTGAGGTTTTTTATTTTTTTCTATAATATAATCATACAATTCTCTTGCTTGTTGGCTAATAGGAGAAGAACTTAGGGCAGCCATTTGTTCTTTTACAGTTTCTAACCCAATTACTTTTTGGTTATTTTTTCTGGCTCTATTTTGTAAATACATATCCAAAGCTGGGTACTTTGTTGTTGTATTTTCTTCGTTATTTAATGATTCGGTAAGTTTTTTTTGTTCTTTTTCTTGCAACATCGCCAGAATAAAAATAGGACGAACCATATCCAAAAAAGGAGCTAATTGCCCTATGTTTTTTGTCAAATAAGGTTTTATTTCTTGATATTCTTCTTTTGTAAGTAGTTTGGAAAGCGTCGAATCTGATGGCGACATAATATAACCAATCGCCAAAAAAGAAGTCATAATATTCAAATCTAGTTCGCCAGCCACCGTCAATGAATTATCCATATAGGGATAAATATTTGAAGCATAATCAATTACTTGCTCATCTCCCACATGAACAGTTCCAAAAAGATATGATTTTTGGGCAAGTTTATTACCACTTATTTCCCAAAGAAGTTGAGCTTTGAGAATAGTAGAAGTAAAGAAAAAAGAAAGCGAAAATAAAAATACAACGAGATAAGAAGAATATTTAGACATAAGAAGAAATTTAGATTTTTATAAATTATAAAACTAACAAAAGAACAATTCCATTTTGTTTTAAGAACGGATAATTGTGTATTGTGTTTTCTGCTTTTTCAAAAATAATCTTGATTTTGTCTTTCAAATAAACTAAAAAATCTATGATACTATCAAGGAATATCCATAAATTTGTGTGTCTGTAAGGATACTTGCCACCTAGGATTTTCTTTTACAAATTCTATCAAAATAGGCAAATTTTTATCACTTTTGCTCCATTCGGGTTGAATCAATAATTTACATGAATCCGAAACTTTCTTAGCTTCTTCTTGCGCCCATTCCAAATCACTAAGCGCATAAACGACCATTTTGAGTTCGTGAGCCTGTTGATAAATATCTTCTAAAGGCTTTTTGAATCGTTTGGGAGATAAAGTAATCCAATCCAAATGACCCGAAAGAGGGTGCGCCCCCGAGGTTTCGATATGCACTCTAAACCCCTCCGATTGTAAAGATTCTGTAAGCTCATCTAAGTTGTGCATCAATGGTTCGCCTCCCGTAATGACCACCAAACGAGCAGGAAAAGAGCTTGCTTCTGCCACAATTTGAGAAATAGATTGCTGTGGGTGTGCATCTTTGTCCCACGACTCTTTTACATCACACCAAAAACAGCCCACATCACAACCTCCCAAACGTATAAAATAAGCAGCATGACCCATAAAAACACCTTCACCTTGCAGTGTATAAAATGCCTCCATAACTGGAAGTGTAGAAATAGAAGGGGTAAGTAAAGGCTTTTTCATAAAAGAAGATTCAAGTTCTGATGTAATTTTTCTAATTGATTTGATGAAGATAGACACGTTTTGAACGTGCAAAAAGAATGCAAAGGTAGGGTTTTTTAATGAATTGTTAAAATACTGACAGCTAGGTTAAGTGATTTTTGGTGGTCTTGCCTAGGCTGTTCAGAATTTCAAAAACTCTTCCTATAGTTTAGTTTATAGTCATTTTCATCCTTTGATGGATTGATTTATAAATCAAAAATAACAATTAAAATTATTTTCTAGCTGCATGGCAGCGTACCCTTTGTAGATTTTAATTAAAATGAACGCATTTAGGAGCTACAGAGTAGCGTAACCTTGAAATTAGACACATTTAGAATACCAACAACAAGGTTACACTACGAGGTAGCTTACAAAATTATATCATTTTTCTATTCTACAAAGGTTACACTACGAGGTAGCTAAATTTCAAAAGACACGAAAACTGTATGAGAAAATAAACAAATTTTGAACAGCCTAGGTCTTGTCCTATATTTTAGTATTAAAAAATATCAAAATTGTTTGTCAGTTGGTTAGTATAAAATAATGAGATAGAACAAGTTTTTGTTTTGATTTTTAAAGGTTTTATACTAAAAAAATTCATCTAAGTTAAAGTACTATTGACCGAGCAAAATAAGTTTTTGGTCGTAAAAAGGGAACGTATCGCCTCATTATACGTGTTTGAGGCAAATAAAGGCATAAACTTTGGCTTTGTTTTGATAAATTAGACTATAAAATTTGAATCTATTTTTTAATTAAAAAATGAATTTAAAATAGATTTTTTAATAGCAAAAGACATTCAAACGAAAAAATAAATTCCCTATTATCATGCTCACAACCTTAATCACAACACTATTAATTACATTTTCTTCATTTTTCCAAACAGTAGTAGAAAACGATGCAACTATTGCTTATCAACAAGGAAAAAAACAAGAAAAAAATGCTTCTACGACGGCGCATTATCAAAAAGCATTTGAGTTGTACCAAAAAGCAGCATATTTAGGTTATGATTCTGCACAAGTTGCTTTGGCGCAGTTTTATGAGCTTGGAATAGGAACAAAAGTAGATTTTTTAAAAGCTGCTGATTTGTATCAACGTGCTTTGGAGCAAGGAAATGCACAAGCTGCTTTTCGTTTGGGAAATCTTTATGAAAAAGGAAATGGCGTAGAGCAAAATATGAAACAAGCAGCTCATTGTTATTTGCAAGCATGGGGAGGCAAATATCCTCGTGCTGGGAAGGCGTTAGAGCGCATAGATGCAAAACGTTGGTTGCCTTCTGATTTGCCAACATATCGTTTTTATTTGGCAATAAATGATGATTCGAATGCACAATATGAGCTAGGAAAGATGTATTTGGATACAAAGCTAGGCAAAAAATCAAACTGGATAAAAGCAAAATATTGGTTAGAAAAAGCTGCAAAACACAATCTTGTAGATGCTCAACTTCTTTTAGCAAAAATATATCAAGAAGGAAAAATTACAGAAAAAAATCTTTCACTTACCATTTCATACTATAATCAGGCTGCAAAACAAAATAACAAAGAGGCTTTGGCATGGATAAAATATAATCACCCTCAAGAAGACTTTGAGAATATGAGGCTTACTGCCAGTTCGAAAAAAACGAATACAAAAAATCAAATTGTGGTTATTAATCATTTCGAAGAAGGAGTAAAAGAATGGAACAATAAAAATAATGAAGTTGCTTATACTCATTTTCAAAAAGTATCTTCTAAAAAAGAGCCTCAAGTTTTGAAGTACTTGGCAATTATGCACAAAGATAATTTGATTCCAACAGCTAATTTATCGCAAGCAATAGTGTATTTGAATGATTATATAAAAATGTATGAAGAAGAAGCTGAAGGATATAGGCTTTTGGGAGAGATTTATCTTGCCAAAAAACAAAAGTTAGAAGCAAAATACTATTTTGAAAAAACAGAACAAAAGGGAGGAAAAGTAAAAAAAGAAGTATGGGCTTCTATTAATTAAATCATCAAAAATCAGCTTCAACCAAAAAACTCACTCGTTCTTTTGTCTTTGGGTGCAAAAATTCTAAATATTGAGCATGAAGATGAAGACGATTGGCTTGCTTTCCATACAAATCATCACCTATAATAGGGATATTTAAGCCATTTTGATGTGCTGCATGAACTCGTAATTGATGTGTTCTGCCTGTGATTGGATAAAAATAAATGCGAGTTTTGCCCTGTTTGACCTTCAAAACTTCATATTTTGTTTGTGCTGCTTTGCCATGTTCATAACAAACTAATTGATGAGGTCGGTTGTCCAAATCAACACGCAAGGGTAAGTCTATCAAACCTGTTTTTTTTGTTAAAATACCATCTAATAAAGCGATATAGCGTTTTTTTACGGTTCGTTTGATAAACTGACTTTGTAAGTGATGATAAGTTTCTTTGTCTTTTGCAACCAAAAGCAAACCTGATGTGCTTTGGTCTAAACGATGTACCAACATCGAATTAGGGTATTTTTTTTGCATTCTAGTCTGAACCGAATCTTTTATATTTCGTCCTTGTACGGATAAAAATTCAGCAGGTTTATTGACAAGCAAAAGATATTCATCTTCATAAATAATCTCTAAGGTTTTTCCTTCAGCAGGATTTTTTAGCATTGGGTTTGCCTCCACCTGCAATCCTTCCAACATAAATCCTAAAATAGGCTCACATTTATTTCTACAAGATGGGTAAAATGAAGCGTGTTTTCGAATTTCAGATTTAGGAGATTGTCCCCACCAAAACTCTCCCAAAGCTATCGGTTTTAGATTATTTTTGTAGGCATAATGCAATAATTTGGGAGCAGCACATTCGCCAGCACCAGCAGGAGGGGCAATATCTAATTCTTTATTAAAAATGGTTTGGAGGCTTTTAGAATCTCCTTTTGCATTCAAAAACTTGTAATTATCAAACAAACGTTGTTGCAAATCATTACTGCGTTGTTTTCTTTCATTTTTGAGTGCATTTATTTGGTCTGTAAAAAAAGATACTTCTTTTTCAGCTATTTCTAAGCGTTCTTTCCATTCTTTTTTGAGTTTTTTAAAAAAATATTGTTGCTTCAAACTCTCATCTTTCAACTCATCTTTCAAATTTTCAAAGTCGTTTTGAGATAATATTTTTGAAGCTGCATCTCTTTTTATTTTTCGCTCTTTTTTTCGTTTTCTTAGCTCTGTTTTGGCTTGTTCTAATTCTGTTTTGGCAGATTGATTCTGAGTAATTAGATTATTTTTAGCTTCTTCAAATTCTTGATTATTTTCTAATTTTTCTACTTTTTTATTTAAGTTTTTTAAGCTTTCTTCTTCAGGTCTATAAAAACCACCTTTGGTTAGCATATCAAAAACAGGAGGAACAAAATAATTATGTGCATTGCTATCAGCCAGTTTGCCTGAATAAGCAGCCAAAAAACCGAGTTGTTTGTTTTGATTTTCCACTACCAAAACCCCAAACATTTTTCCAATAATTAAACCTGTGTCATTTTGATTTAAACCAAAATTGTGTTTCCAGTCTTTTTGATTGATTAAATATTCTTGCACTTGTTGGGCAGCTATTTTTACAATCTGATGCGCTTGGTAATAAAAAGGAAATGTAAAAAGGTTGGGTAATTTGATTCCTTTGATAGATTTTTCGAAAGAAATAAAACGATTTTTATTTGTCATCAGAGAAGAAGTAATTCTTTTTTTTGATTGATGAATGAAAAAGAAAAATGATAGAAAAGTAATTTTTATAAATTATAATTCAATCAAAAAAGCCATTGTATCTACTCCATCGGCATAATCAGATACTTTTGGGTGTTGTGCTTGCCCAAAATCAATACTGTTTTCAAACCAACTATTTGCAGAAACTACAACTTGTATTTGTTCTTTTTTTTCTTTGATTGTTTGATTTACCTCTTCTATTTTTTGATAAATTTCATAATACAAAACGCCAGTAGGTGAAGAAATTGAAGCGTCTTTGGTAAGCAAAATATTGAAGGCATCGAAGTGATGAATTTGTTCCATCAAATAAATAGCTTTGTAATAATCATAATTATTAGCATATTTATTATGGTTTTTCATGGCATTCCATTGTAGGTAAATAGTGTCCAATAATTTTCCAAAATCATACCCTTCAGGAACATAAAGCTTGGAAACATTACGACACCCCAAACCAAAATATTGAAAAATATCAATAGATAGTTTTTCTAATTCTTCTTGTGTTTCATCTCCTTTTATAACTGCTACCGACGAACGGTTTTTACGAATAATACTTGGGTATTTTCCAAAATAATACTCAAAGTAGCGTGCTGTGTTGTTGCTTCCTGTTGCAATATAAGCATCAGCACCTTTTAAGTTTGGACGAAGAGAAATGTAGTTTTTAAATTCTGGTTCTACTTCAAATATCCATTCTATCAATTTTTCTACTAAAATAGTATCTTTTTGACTGGGTTTTGTCCATACTTTATGCCCACTTAACAAAACAGAAAGCATATCATGAAAACCAACAAAGGGAATATTTCCTGCCATTATTATTCCTACATTTTTTGGAGGATAATCTATTCCTATTGTATCTAATTTGTCTGTATCATAATTTTTGAGCCAATTTTCTAAGCTTTCTTTTGTAAGCATGCTACTAATAGAAGCCAAGGCAAACTCTGTATTTTCGGGTGTAAACCAATTATTATGAATATAGGCTTGATGAAAAATGGGCTGTTTTTCATTTTTAGAAAGAGAGTTTATAAAATTACCTAAGGCAATTAGAGCAGCTTTGCGATGAGAGAGTGTCATTACGTTAAACAGAAAAATAGGTTGTATAAATTTAGGCTGCAAAGATATGAAAAAAACGTAGCATAGTTTTGAAAAGCTATTTTTTTGTTTTGATAAAGCACAAAAAAAATCCTGTTTGAATAATCAAACAGGATTTTTTTAAGTTCTTATGTCTAAATTATCTTTAATTCAGATTATAGAGAGAAACCTAAACCTACCATAAAAGCTACATCGCTAAGGTGGATTTTGTTTACACTAGACAAGATATTTGTTTTATATCCTTGTGTATTAACTGCTTTAGAGAAACCGTGACGGTAACGAGCATCTACCAACAAAGTAGCAAATTTTACGTCAAATTGTAAACCTGTTCCTACAACAACACCAAAGTCATGAGGGTTGAATAAAGAAGTTACTTCTTGAGTATAATCTACATTACCAATTCCAGTAGCAGATGGTCCTGTGATGCGCTCATAAACATAAGCATTATAGTTGTAAGATGGTCCAATGTATAAACGTGGGTGATATACAGAAAGAACTGGAATACGTACATTCAAAAGAGCATTTGCTTGGAAATTATTCACACGAAATGTACTTGTTTGGTTACTGTACATGTTGAATGAATTTTGAGTCCAACCTAATTCAAGGTCAGTGCTTATCCATTTTGTGAAGCTATAACGTCCAAAAACGTGGATTTGAGGAGCAATTTGCTTCCCACCACCTTCTTGTACTGAGAAGAAATCAGTAGCACCAGAAGCACGAACATCAGAGATATTAAAGCCAGCTTTGAAGCCAACCATAAGTTTTGATTCAGTTTCGCCAGCTCCGTCTTGAGCGAAGGCAGCACCTGAAGTTAATACAACTGCACATACTGCAGTAGCGATAGCACGGATTGAACGTTTCAAAGAGAATTCAATGTTAAAGGGTACTTTCATAATTTAAAAGGTTGTTGTTGTAAGATAACGGATTTTGTTCGAAAAAAGTAAATTTTCTCCAAAATAGAAAACTTTGCTGCAAAGGAAAGCATTTTTTTTTAATTCATGCAAATTTTCTTCATTTATTTTTGTCAAAAAATCTATTAAATTCTATTTTATCTGTATTTGTGTAAAATATCTAAAACGACTAAAAGTTGATTTAGGTTTCTTAATGGCTAATAATAGCCTTAAAACAGAATAGAATGAATAGATTATTTTACATAAAAAAATAATTAAATAAAATTTTGTTTGAATAAAAAATAACTGCTATTTTTTACAATGTTAGTTTACTCTTAAAAGATTTTCAAGAAAATTTCATCAAAACACGAATAGCTTAATTAATTTAGTTTCGTTTGTTGTTTAGAATGATTTTCCCAAAACATTTTATTTCTTTTTAGAAGTTTTTTGATAAAATTAGTTCTAAAAAATAAATTTGAACCCAAAAATACTAAAAAATATAGACAAAACTAATTCTATTCTACTAGTAAATTATATTTTTTGCTTTTTTTGTCAAAAAAGAGCAAAAAAAACCTTTTTGAGGTTTTTTTGTAACATTATTTCAAGATACTTTTTAAATTCCCTAAAAAATGAAAATTCCAAAATCAGTAAATTACACACCACAAAAAAAAGCAAATGCAATAGCTAAGATTTTGAAAGAATTATATCCAAATCCTGCTGTTCCCTTAGACTATAAAGATGCTTATACATTGCTTATTTCTGTGCTTTTATCAGCTCAATGTACTGACAAGCGAGTAAATCAAGTTACACCCATTTTATTTGAAGAAGCAGATACGCCTAATAAAATGGTTCAGCTTACAACAGAGCAAATAAAGAGTATTATTCGTCCTTGTGGGCTTTCAAACAACAAATCAAAGGCAATTTATCGCCTTTCAGAGATTTTATTAGAAAAGTATAATGGAGAAGTTCCTGACAAAATGGAGCTTTTGGAGGAATTACCGGGGGTGGGACACAAAACGGCTTCGGTGGTAGTTTCTCAATATTTTGGGCAGCCTGCTTTTCCTGTTGATACGCATATTCATAGGTTGGCGTATCGTTGGGGACTTTCAAGTGGAAAAAATGTAGTTCATACAGAAAAAGATTTGAAAGCTCTTTTTCCTAAGAAAAACTGGAACGACTTGCATATTCAGATTATTTATTTTGGAAGAGAATATTGTCCTGCTAGAGGTCATAATCCATCGGAGTGTCCGATTTGTAGTAAGTATGGAAATACAGAATATCTTGATAAATATTTGGAAGAACAGGAAATGAAAAAATAATTTCTCAAAGAATTATTTATTTTTGAATACTTCTTTTCCGTTTTGTCTTTCCCATTCTATAATTTTGGAATATAATTCTGTACGTTTAAAATCTTCTATTCGGTAGCTTATTCTTAATGAACTTTCTAAGATTTCTACTTTTATTTCTTTTTTTGTTTTTATTTTATCAAAATCTGAATCTTTCAAAGCAAAGAATGACACTTTACTGCCTAGTTTGTTTTGATGCAATAATTTTACAACATCCAATAAATTTTGCTTTCCATATGTAATTTCTATATCAACTTTTGTATCATCAAAGAATTTTTTAAAAAGTCGTTTGTCTGTATCTCCTTCTACCAAAATAAAAACTAAATTATTATTTGCATTTAGTTTCATACCAATAGCATTTAATACTCTATTAGGATTACTACGTTCTGGGCTTTTTTTAGGCATTTTCTTTGTTTTTTGTAAGTCCAATAGATAAATCCCAACGGTCATTTATGATTTCAGGAGCGTGTGTAGTAATTACAACATCAAACGGATTGAGTTCGATTATCTTAACCAAATCATCTAAAAACTTTTCTTGCCAAATAATATGCAATGATATTTCGGGTTCGTCTAGCAAGACTAAATCGTTTTCTTTGACTTTAAAAAGCATTTGATAGAGTAAAATTAACTGATGTTGTTCTCCAGAAGAAAGGTCGTTGCTATCCAAGTTTTTTCCTTTGTGTGTCAGAAATAAAAAGCCTTTTTTCTTATCAATTTTCATTTGCTTGAACTGAAAACGGCTATTGATTATATTTTTAAATAAAGCAATTTTCTTTTCTAAATTCTCAAAAACAGCTAGTTTTTTGTTTGCATCTTGAATATAAAGGTTTAAAACATTAAGCGAAGCAGCATCTGTACTTTCTGGAATTTGAAAACTCATATCCTGCTGATTTTCATTATCCCATAATCCTACTTCTTGTAGTTTTTTTCGTCGTTCTTCTAAGTAATTGAGTTCATTTTTTATATTTTCAATCGTCAAATTTTCTTGTTTTTTTTGAGTGATAAGACGGTTAGGAAATGTTCTTTCTAGGTTTTGTGAAGTGGTGGCGTACTCGTTTAGTGTATCTTCTATGATGTCTTTTAGTTCTGTGGCGTATTTTGAAACGGAGTTTACTAAGATATTATTTGAAGTTTCAAGTGCATAAACATGGTCTTCCATTATCTCTTCATCTATCATCAAAACCCTTTGAGTTTCTATAAAGTGAATATTATTGTCTATTTGAAAAATGCTATACCAACATGAAACATCTAAACCTTGCTTATATCTTAAATCAAAAATATCTATAGTTTTTAATTTACTATTCGCCAATATAAGGTTTTTGTTTCTTTCTTCTTCAGAAATATTATTACGACGAAATTCATTCTTCTCGCAATCTAATTTTTTATATAAATTCTGTGAATTATTATTTTTAATGTATGAAATGTTATAAGAGTACTTTTTTGAGTTTTTATAATTGAGTTCTGTTGTTCTTAAAATCTCTATTTTGCTATTATCATCTAAATTTATAGTAAAAGAATCAAAAGGCACTTTCTCAAAAATAGAAAAATCCATTTTCAAAAGCCCATATAATATTTTCAAAATAATAGTCTTTCCAAAGCCATTTGGAGCGTGAATAATAGTTATTCTGTCTTCTTGATTGAAGGGAATAAAATGCTCAAAAGTATCAAATAATCCTTTTATATGTATGCTCTTAATTCTCATTTTCTTGTAGTTTAAAAAATCACTTAAATTCGTGTTTTATTTTTTGCTAATATACCCAAAATCTTTAAAACTAGCAGTTGCTTTCTTGGTTTAAAATAAAAAGATGTAAATGCTTTGCTTTTCCTAGATAGAAAAAATCTTTATATTGCATTATATCAAAATTAATTCTCTAAAAAAACAAAAAAAATGAATCAAAAAGCAGACTGGAAAGTCATTGAGAAATTAAATAATATCAAATTTGAAGATATTACCTACAAAAAATCAAATGGAGTGGCTCGTATTGCCTTCAACCGTCCAGAGGTCAGAAATGCCTTTCGCCCAAAAACAGTAACAGAATTGTATGTTGCTTTTTTAGATGCTAGAGAAGATACTTCTATCGGAGTAGTGTTACTTTCTTCAGAAGGACCTTCACCAAAAGATGGCGTTTATTCGTTTTGTAGTGGTGGCGACCAAACCAAACGAGGGCATCAAGGATATGTAGGTGAAGATGGAATGCCACGACTGAATATTTTGGAAGTGCAGCGTCTTATGCGTTTTATGCCAAAAGCTGTCATTGCTGTTGTCAATGGCTGGGCTGTTGGTGGTGGACATAGTTTGCATGTCGTTTGTGATTTGACTTTAGCAAGTAAAGAACACGCTATTTTTAAACAAACAGATGCTGATGTAACAAGTTTTGATGGTGGTTATGGCTCTGCTTATTTGGCTAAAATGGTTGGACAAAAAAGAGCTAGAGAAATTTTCTTTTTAGGGCGTAATTATTCAGCACAAGAAGCCTACGAAATGGGAATGGTAAATGCCGTTATTCCTCATGAAGAACTAGAAGATACAGCGTATGATTGGGCGCAAGAAATTTTAGAAAAATCGCCTACTTCTATCAAAATGCTCAAATTTGCCTTCAATCTAACCGACGACGGAATGGTCGGACAACAAGTTTTTGCAGGAGAAGCAACACGCCTAACCTACATGACCGATGAAGCAAAAGAAGGAAGAGATGCCTTTTTGGAGAAAAGAAAGCCAAACTTCAAAGATGTTAAATGGATTCCTTAAATCAGTTACCAGTGAACAGTAAGTAGTAACCAGTTAATTTCATTTTGAAATATTGAATACAGATTTTATTTTTTTTGTAAAATCTGTATTTTGTATTCTCTCTAAATTCTTCAACCTCTGTGGTTAAAAAGTATTCGTAATTTTTAATTCGTAATTGATTGACAAAAGAATATTATAAAAACTATTATCATTTAGAAAGAAATCATTGGTGGTTTGTGGTGCGCTTAGAAATCTTGAAACAAGAACTTCAAAAAATAATTATATCAAAAAATAATTTAGAAGATAAACCAAAATTAAAAATCTTAAATATAGGAATTGCAACAGGAAAAACCTCTGAAATGTTGGCAGAGTTTGGAGATGTAATTTCATTAGAATACGATGAAACTTGTGCTGATTTTGTAAGAAAAAAACTTAATATTGAAGTAATAGAAGGTTCGATTTTAGAATTACCGTTTGAAGAAAATAGTTTTGACCTAGTTTGCGCTTTTGATGTTATTGAACATGTAAAAGACGACAAAAAAGCCGTCTTAGAAATGAATAGAGTTTGTAAAAAGAAAGGCAAAATTTGTATTACCGTTCCAGCCTTTCAAAGTCTTTGGAGTCATCACGACGAAGTAAATCAACATTTTAAACGATATAAAATGAATGAAATTAAAAATTTATTTGATTTACAAAGTAAAAAACTCAATAATAAATATTCTTTCAAAATTCTTAAAAAAACGTATTTTAATTCTTTTTTATTTATTCCAATTTGGCTTTTCAGAAAATTAAACTTTCTAATTCCGAAGCAGTTTATTAGAAAAGGTTCGGGTTCAGATTTTGAAATTTATAAAGAAAATTATTTTTTAGATTCAATTTTGAAAGGAATTTTTAGAATAGAAAAAAACATACTTCAAAAAAACATCTCTTTTCCTTTCGGAGTTTCGTTATTATTTTTTGTAGAAAAAAAATAGTTCTGATTCTATATTGAAACCTAATTTAGTTATTTGTAAATTACTGTATTTCATCGCTTATCACTTATCACTTAAAATTTTATGGCAAAAATAGCAAAAGAATTAAAGGAGGCAATTTGTGAACTACCACAAAAAGAAAAAGATAGAATATTACTTCGTCTGATTGCAAAAGATGAAATATTAACAGCGCAATTAGAACATAGACTTTTTGGAGATGAAAACGAAACGAGAGCCTTAGCAGAAGAAATAAAAGAAGACATTGATAAAATGACAAGTTTTAGTCACGGCACTTCTGGTTGGCTGATGATGGCAATGCGTTCTGAAAATGGAGATATTACTCGTCATGTCAGAATAACAAAAGACAAAAAAGGAGAAATAGAACTTACACTTTATTTGCTTTCTCAAACCTTCAAAAAACAAAAAAGGCTTCTTGAAGAATATACATATTATGCTGATAAATTTGGAGGTTATGTTTGTAAAAGAACTAATTTTGTTTTGAAAAAAATTATCAAATTACACCCAGACTTACAATTTGATTATAAAAATGAAGTAGAGTTTATTCTTAACTTTCTGCATACTTCAGAAGTGACAGAAGATAATGCAAATGATGAAAATTTGCCAACAGATTGGGAAGATTTCTTAGAAAAATATGGAAAATAGGAATCAATTACGAATTATCAATTAAAAATTACGAATTAGAAATGCAGGAAGCTATCGAAAAAAATTTAAACGAAATTTTATCAAAATTAGAAAATTCAGAAGCAAAATTAATTGCTGTTACCAAAACACATCCAATAGAAAAACTACAAACTTTGTATGATTTGGGTTTTAAAATTTTTGGAGAAAACCGAGTTCAGGAACTCACAGAAAAACAAGAAAAACTCCCAAAAGACATAGAATGGCATTTAATTGGAACGCTTCAAAGAAATAAAACAAAATATATTGCGCCTTTTGTTTCGATGATTCATTCGGTAGAAAACTTTAAACTTTTGAAAGAAATAGACAAACGAGCAAAGCAAAACGAACGAGTAATTGAATGCCTTTTACAAATGCACATTGCAGAAGAAGACACAAAATTTGGTTTAGATGAAAAGGAATTGTATGAAATTTTGGAAAATGAAGAACTCAAAACCTTTGAAAATATAAAACTGGTCGGACTTATGGGAATGGCTACTTTTACAGAAAATGAAAGTCAAGTTCGTTCAGAATTTAAGAAACTCAAAATGCTTTTTGATAAAGTAAAAACAAATTTCAAAACTGAAAATATTAATTTTAGAGAAATTTCGATGGGAATGAGTGGCGATTATCCGATTGCAATCGAAGAAGGCGCAACACTTGTGCGTGTTGGAAGTGCTATTTTTGGGAAGAGATAAACAATGAATGGTTCGCCCCAAACAAACTATTCGTTTAGTTTAGCATTTTTTAAAAGTTTTGAAGTAAATAACAAACAAACCAATTAGTATCACGACCAAACTACTAAAAAGTATTTCAAAACAATTATCAACACGTCCTCCAAAACCATAAAAATATCTTTCCTTTCTAAAAAGTATAAAAACTCCGATTAAGAGTAAAGTTAGACCTGTTCTGTTTATATTTTTCATATCTATTTTATTTATTTTTACAAAATTTAAACCCTAAAGGTCTTCAAGACCCTTAGGGTTTCGAAATTACACCAAAGGCATCAGCCATTTTCTCAAATTCTCTTTTTGTTCTTCACTTGCATTTTCCTTTACAGTCAATTTAATATTTGGATACTGGTTTTCATCGTATTTTGTAGTGATAGTTTGTAATTGATTATCTCTAAAAAATGAAATTTCTAGTTCTGGTTTTTCTTCTTTTGCAGCCTTTTTCAAAATTGCATTTGGGTTGTTTGCATCTAATTTGTACGAATTAATTGCTACAATTTCATCATTTACAGTTATACATTTAGCTACTTCACTATCTGGGGAAAATCCTACTACAAAATAACTATTGTTTTGAAAAACAGTTTTCAAACCTAATCGTCTTTCCATTTCGTTTTCATTTGGAATAAATGTCTTTTCAATTCCTATAAAATCAAAGGCTTCTTTCAGATAAACATTCAAAGCATTTGGCGAATAAATACATTTTTCAAAATAATCTTTGATATGTTTTCCTGCTACTTCATCAACTACATTATGATAATCTTCTAAAGAATATCCTATTTTTTTCTTTCCAAAATCTTCCCAAAGTTTTATCATTACATTATCTAACGATTTTTCGTTATTACTAGAAGCTCTAATTTTCATATCCAAAATAAAAGCAGCCATTGCGCCCTCTACATAAATCGATGATTTACGGTTTGGAATGCCCAATTCATAGCCATCAAGCCATAAATCAT
Organism: uncultured Cytophagales bacterium; assembly: GCA_937136415.1. GTDB lineage: Bacteria > Bacteroidota > Bacteroidia > Cytophagales > Bernardetiaceae > Bernardetia. The sequence continues at coordinate 15,454 of CAKZOK010000069.1, forward strand.
ACGACGAATCAGCAACAGACAGGTTAAGCCTTCCGTTGTTATGAAAATGTCTTTTCAATAAATTTTCAAAGTCTTTTAGGTAATATTCTTGTGTCCAAACGCCACTTCTACACAAAATATAATCGCCATAATAGGTAGTCAGTCCTTCTGCTACAAAACCTGTTTTGAAATAGGTTTCCTTAGATAAATCATAAGGCATAAGTTCCTTCGGACGAATACGCATAATATTCCAAAAATGAAAAAGCTCATGCGAACTAATTCCTAAAAAGTCATTGTAACGAGCTGTTCCGTCCATATCATAATCTGCCCCCAAAGTAATGACAGTAGAATGACAATGCTCTACACCATGATATTTTGAATAAGGCAATATTTGGAACATAAAATGATAATCCGTACTAGGGAAATCTTTAAAAAGTGCAATTTGGTCTAGCGTAAATTTTTGAAATTCTTCTGTCGCTTTCTCAAAATCAATATCCCAATCTCCTTGAATCCAAATATGAAAATTAGCTTCCGAATTTTCTACTTTATAGCTTTTGTGTTTCAAGGTATCAGAGGCAATAAGAGGAGAATCTACCAAATGAAAAAAGTCAGTAGCAACCAAATAATTTATATCTTTGTCTGCCGTTTTTTCGGTTTTTTGTTCTAAAGCACAAGCCACTTTATAACGAGAAGGCATTTCTATATTTACTCTATACATCGAATCTGGACGGTTTTTGACCTCCAAACAACAGCAAATAAAGTTCAAATAGATTTGTTTTTCGTCCACATAACAACCTCCTGCGTCCATTTGATTGGCATAATAGGTATAACGAACTTTTACAGTTTTTGCGCCTTTTGTTTTTACTCTCCAATTATCTTTTGTAGCTTTTGCAAATTCTAAAGGATTTTCATTTTCATCAAAAACTTCAAATTTGGCTATATTTTTGGCGAAATTTTGTAGCGTATAACGCCCCGGTCGCCACGCAGGAAGCTGTAATGAAAGTTCTTTTTCCATAATATCATCAACGTGATTTATGGTAAGTTCGATAGTAATAAAATGATGATGCGCTTGGGTGTATGAAATTTTGTAATCTAACATTTTATGGTTTTATATTGGAAAGAATAAAGTAATTTTGAAAAAAATGTAGCTGACAGTTTCCAACTGTCAGAAATAGACATAAAACGACACTTGGAAAGTGTCGGCTACTTCTAAAAATATAATGAAAATTCTACTAATACAAACAGCTTTTATAGGCGATGTAATTTTGGCTACTTCGCTCATAGAATCTATCTATAAAAAATATCCGACTGCAAAGATTGATTTTTTGCTTCGAAAAGGAAATGAAAATTTACTTCAAAAACACCCATTCTTAAATGATGTTTTGATTTGGGACAAAAAAAATAAATATAAAAGTCTTTTCGAACTAATAAAACAAGTCAGAAAAACTCGTTATGATGCTGTTTTGAACTTACAACGCTTCGGAGCAACAGGGCTTTTGACGGCTTTTTCGAAGGCAAGAATAAAGGCTGGGTTTCAAAAAAATCCGTTTTCGTGGGCATTTACGCACAAATACGAACATATAATTACGACAAACAAAAATTCGCCTCACGAAATAGAACGAAATAGTAAAGTATTAGAAAGTATAAAAATAAATGATATTTCGAAGCCAAAATTATATCCTTCAAATTCTGATAAAGAAAAAATAAAAGAGTTTATTCAAGACGATTTTATTTGTATTGCGCCTACTTCGGTTTGGTTTACTAAGCAATTTCCGTCGCACAAATGGATTGATTTTATAGAAAAATTAATTGCAAATAAAACAAATAAATTACCTCAAAATTTCAGAATTTGTTTGCTTGGTGCGCCTTCTGATAAAGAAAATTGTCAAAAAATAATTGATGAAATAGAATTAAATATAAATAAATTAAATCAAAATAGTTTTGATTTCAAAGTAAAAGACAAAGTAATAAATCTAGCAGGAAAATTATCTTTGATGCAGTCGGCAGCTTTGATGGAAAATGCAAAACTTGTTTTGGCAAATGATTCTGCGCCTTTGCATTTGGCTTCTTCTGTCGATGCCCCTGTTTGTGCTATTTTTTGTTCGACAGTTCCTTCTTTTGGCTTTACTCCTCTTTCTGAAACATCATTTATCATTGAAACTGAAAAAAAATTAGAGTGTCGTCCTTGTGGTTTGCACGGTTTTAGGTCTTGTCCGAAAGGTCATTTTGAGTGTGCAGAGAGTATAAAAACAGAACAGATTTTGGAAGTAGTAAAAGATATTTTATAAAATAAATATTTTATTCTGTTTAGAGATTTAAGATTTTCTATTTTTAAATATAAGTATTTTTATTAAAATAAAATAGTTATATTTAGGAAATTGAAACAAAAATGTAATGTTTTATGAAAAATATCATAATAGAAATTCTTGAATTAATAAAAAATAATACAAATTTTACCCAAAAAGAAGCTTATGGAATGATAATCTTAATTCCAATAATAATTATAGCTCCATTTTCTATAATGTTTTGGGAGAAAATGCAGAATGCAGATGAAGTAAATAAAGAACTAATTGCCTTACAAATTCAAAAAGCAGATAGTTTGTTGGCTATTTTGGAGCTACAACAGCCTTTAGATAGAAAAACAAAATTGGCAATGTTGAAAATAAAACCTTTTGACCCTAATAAATTATCAATCAAAGAATGGCAAGCAATGGGAGTAAAATCTTATTTAGCAAAAAAAATAGTAAATGCTATAAGTAAGAAATTTGTGTTTCGTCAAAAAAATGACCTTGCCAAAATATGGGGATTTCCAAAAGAAGAGTACGAGCGTTTAGAGCCTTTTATAAATTTGCCCGACACAGTAAAAAGAAAAAAGTATAACAAAAATAAGTATGCTTCTTATAATGAAAATAAATACAATAGAAAACACGAAAACTATAAAAAGTATGATAAAAATAAAGATTCAACAACTAATTACACTTCTAATTATCAAAAAAAAGAATATAAAAAGTATGTTCCAAAAATCATAGAAAAGTTTGATATAAATACTGCCGATACAGCTACACTAACACAAATTAGAGGAATAGGAGGAAAAACAGCTATTTGGATAACAAATATTAGAGATAACATGGGTGGCTTTCATTCCCTAGACCAAACTAGAGAAGTTCCTATTCTTTCAGATGATGCTTTCAAAGAACTTCAAAAATACGCTCTCATTACTTCTCCCATAAAAAAAATAAATATCAATACTGCTGATTATGAAACACTAAAAAAACACCCTTACATAAAGTGGAAAGCTGCAAGTATTTTATTGAAATATAAAAAACAACATGGAAATTACAAAACAATAGAGGGCATTAAAAAAACAAGAGCAATAAAAGAAGAAAACCTAACCAAACTTATTCCTTATTTGGAATTTTGATTATAAAAATAATTAACTAAAAATTTAGTTGTTTGTTTAAGAAAATGTTTTATCTTTGCACTTAGTCATTTTTATATCATTTTTCAAATATTTATTTTTTTATTTAAAAATTAAATCTCTACTCTAATTGTTTTAACTAATGAAAAATTCATTAAAATCCTATTTAAAAATAGGAGCATGTACAACTCTATTTTTAACGAGCTTTTTGTTTACAACAATAAGTAATGCTCAAAAAATACAGACTGGTATTGTAAAGGAAAACTTATCTCCTTTAGACATGGCAAAGCTCATTCCAACTGATGAAAATGTAAAAATAGGAACGCTTTCAAATGGAATGAAATATTATATTCGCAAAAATGCAATGCCTGCAAATCGTGTAGAGCTTCGTTTGGTTGTTAATGCAGGTTCTATTTTGGAAGATGATGACCAACAAGGTTTGGCTCATTTTACTGAACACATGGCGTTTAATGGAACAACAAATTTCAAAAAAAATGATTTAATTGATAATTTGGAAAAAATGGGCGTTCGTTTTGGTGCTGACCTCAATGCCTACACTTCTTTTGATGAAACGGTTTATATGTTGCCTATTCCGACTGATAGCACAGGATATGTCGATAAAGGTCTTATGATTTTGAAAGATTGGGCAAGTGGAATTTCGTTTGAAGATGAAGAGATTGATAAAGAACGTGGCGTGGTTATAGAAGAATGGCGAAGAAGGAAAGGTGCAAATGAGCGTATGCGTACACAATATTGGCAAACGCTTCTAAAAGATTCACAGTATGCCAAGCGTTTGCCGATTGGAAAAAAAGAAATTTTAGAAAACTTTAAATACCAAACGATTCGCAATTTCTATAAAAAATGGTATCGCCCAGACCTTATGGCAATCGTAGCAGTTGGAGATATTGATGTGGCAGAAATGGAATCTAAAATAAAAGAAACATTTGAAAGTATTCCAGCGTCAAAAAATGGGTTTCTGCGTCCTCAATTTCGTATTCCTTTTAATAAAGAGCCTTTAGCAAAAGTGGTTTCTGATAAAGAAGCAATCAATACACAACTTATGCTGTTTTACAAATTTCCTAAAAAAAATGTTCTTAATTATTCTGATTTGAGAGTACGTTATACACAAGAACTTATTTCAACAATGTTAAATGCTCGTTTTGGCGAAATTCAAAAGCAAGCAAAACCTCCATTTTTGTATGCTTATGGGTTTTATAGCGAAATGACTGGACGAAATTTAGATGCTTTTCAAATTTATGCAGGACTTAGAGAAGATGATATTGAAAATGGAATAGAAATAGTTACAGAAGAAATTGAACGTATGAAAGTATTTGGGTTCACAGAATCTGAATTAGAAAGAGCCAAAAAACAAGTTTCCAAACGTTATGAGAAAGCATATAAAGAAGACGGTAAAACAGAATCAAAGCGAGTTGTGATGAAGTATGTTTATAATTATTTGAAAAATAATCCTATTCCAAGTGCAAAATTTGAGTATGAATTTTTACAGAAAGCTCTACCACTAATTAATTTAAGTTTTATCAATAAAACAGCAAAAAATTGGATTACTTCAGAAAATAGAGTAGCTATTCTTACGAGTATTGAAAAAGAAACCATAAAACTTCCTACTGAAAAAGAACTTTTAGCTATTTGGGACAACACATCAAGAAAAGAAATAAAACCTTATCAAGAAAAGGAAATTGCCTCTTCATTGATTGAAAAATCCAAAATCCCTAAAAAAGGCAGTATCAAAAATGAAATAAAAAATGAAAAAATGGGCTACACAGAACTTACCCTTTCGAATGGCGCAAAAGTAATTTTGAAAAAAACAGACTTCAAAAATGATGAAATTTTGGTTTCTGCATACAGCATGGGTGGGCACTCTCTGTATGAGGATAAAGATTATGTAGCTATTTCTAATATTTCTGCTATCATTTCACAATCAGGTATTGGTAAGCTTTCGGGTTCGGATATGACCAAATTTATGACAGGCAAAACGGTTCGTATAAGCCCTTATATTTCTGAATATTCAGAAGGTTTTAGAGGAAATACATCACCTGATGACCTAGAAACAGCTCTTCAACTGATGCACTTATATTTTACCAACCCTCGTCAAGATAAAGATGCTGTTGCTTCATTTGTAGCCACTAGAAAAGGGTTTTATCAAAACTTAGCTTCAAATCCAAACTATTATTTCTTTGACCAATACAGTAAACTAATGGCAAATGGAAGTATTCGTAGTGGTTTTCCAAAAGTAGAAGAGTTAGAAAAAATAGACTGGCAGGCAGCTTATAAAATGTATAACGAACGCTTTGCAAACGCTGCTGATTTTACATTTTTCTTTGTTGGAAATTTTGATATAGAAAAGATGAAATCGCTTTTAGAAACTTATATAGCTACTCTTCCATCTACACAAAAAACAGAATCGTTCAAAGATTTGGGGATTCGTTCTCCTAAAGGAATGGTAGAAAAAATCTATAAAAAAGGGTCAGAACCACAGAGTAATGTTCGTCTTGCATTTGCTGGAGAAATGAAAAAATATGATACAAAAGATGAGGTTGCTCTCAATGCTCTTGCTGGTTTGTTGCGCTTCAAACTTATCGAAAAATTGCGTGAAGAAAAAGGAGGCGTTTATTCGGCAGGAGCTTATACAAATGTTGATAAATATCCTGTTCCGAATTATAGTGTAATGATTACATTTCCTTGTGCGCCCGAAAATGTAGATGATTTGATTGCAGCATCTATCGAAGAGGTAGATAAACTGCGCAATGGCGATATTGATGCTAGTGATTTGGAGAAGTTCAAAGAAGCTGAAAAACGTAAAAATGAAGTCCAACAAACTCAAAATAAATACTGGCTCTCTACCCTAAAAGGAATTTATTATTATAAAGAAACTCCTGAAAGTATAGAAAAAAACAAATCTATCTTAAAAGATTTGACAGTAAAAGATATTAAAAATGCTGCTAAAAAATATTTAGATACAAAAGCATATATCAAAGCTGTTTTGCTTCCCGAAACTATCACAGAAGAAGATAAAGGAGAATAAGAAAAAGTTATGAAGTAAAAATTAGAAGTTAAGCAATGATATAGAATTAAATAGAATCATTTTTTATTTTAAACTGGTCTGCACTGATGGTCTGACCAGTTTAAGTAAGTATTTAAAGCTCAAAAGGCTTGTTTTTTATAAAAAAATGGTCAATATTGTAATATCATCTCGTTGCTTTTCTTCATTTCTAAAGTTTTCTAGGTCTTCTAATAATGATGCTTTTTGTATCGAAATTGGCAAATGCCCCCACTCCGAAATTTTATTTAAAAATCTTTTTGTACCATATTTTTTGCGTTCCTCATTAGGCTGATCGATTAATCCATCAGAGGTAAGATAGAGCATTGTACGAGGTAAAAGTGTTAGATGATGTTCTTTAAATTGCTTTTTTGCTCTGAGAAATCCTCCAATAGAACGAGAAGTACCACGTAATTGCATAATTTCTTTTCCTACTTCTTGATAAATAAGAGGACGTTTTGCACCTGCAAAATCAAGGTTTATTTTCCCATCTTTATTATACATATAACGAATCAAGACAACGTCCATTCCATCTGTATTACTTCCTTTTTGTCCTGTTTGACGTAATGAACGACGAATTTCTTCATCTAATTTTTCTAAAATATTTGCTGGTGAAGTAATTTCTTTTTCATATAAAATCTCTCTCAAAAGTGAGCTTCCTACCATGGACATAAATGCCCCTGGTACTCCATGCCCTGTACAGTCTGCAACGGCCACATATTGATAACCATTATTATAACCAATCCAATAAAAATCTCCACTTACAATATCTTTGGGTTGATATATGATATAATGGTCACCTATTGAGTTTTTTATTTCTTTTTCTGTTGGTAAAATTGATTCTTGAATAGTTTGAGCATAACGAATCGAATCAGTTACTTCTTTATTTTTTTGTTCGATGAGATTATATGCCTTAATATTTGAGAGTGCAATAGCTATTGCAGAACCAATAGATTGTAGAAGCAAAACATCTTGTTCTGAATAATCCATTTTATAAAAAGTCTGAACTGTTATTACACCAAATTTATTTCCGTCTGTAATTAGAGGAACATAAATCAAAGCATAAGGCAAATCTCCAGCTTCTACTTTAATATTTTCTTCTTCAAATTTCTCTTTCCAAACTTTAGCAACATTATTTACAACGATTGTTTGTCCTTTTATGAAACATTCTACTGATGGGCGATTAGTATTTTTTAAGGAGTCATTATGAGATTTGAGTTTTACTCCTTTTTCTATAAAATTTTCAAATTCAATAGCCTGTTTGTTTTCATTGAAGAACCCAATTCCAAATCCTTCTGCTGGCATAAGCCCTATTACAGTTTGAAAAACAATTTCAATTAGTTCTTCTGTATTTAGTACAGAAGTAATTTTTTGTGTAATATCACTTAATTTCTTTAAACGTTCATTTGAGTTTTCTAAGGCACGTTTTTGTTTTGTTACTTCTTTATTTGCTTTTTTGAGATATTCAGTTTGTAAGGATAATTTTTCCTTTTGGTTATAGACCTCTTTGCTTTGTAATAAAAGTTCTTCTTGTTGTTGCTTTAGTTCTTCTGTTTTTTGAGTAATTTCTTGTGTACGTGCTGTTACTATTGAGTTGAGTTCTTTATTTTTATTTTTTAGATTTTTTTCATATAAATAAGCAAAAATCATCGCTAATAAAAATACAAGCCCAACATAAATCACATAAGCCCACCAACGTTGATACCACGCTGTTTTGACTTCAAAATCTAGAGCAAAGATATTGCTCAATTCGTCTTTTATATTTTTGGCTTGAACCTCTAATGTATATTTTCCAGATGGAAGGATAGCAAATTCAATTTTGTCTTTTGGTGTCCAAGGTGACCAATTTGTATTAAAAGAAGCCAAACGGTATCTGTACATCAATTTTTCATTTTTTCCAAATGCAGGACTTGCCATCTGCACTGAAAAATTATTAAATCCAGTAGGCAATTTGTGTTTTGTGAGAGTAGAAACTAATGAGTCTCCTATTTGGATATGTCGTAAGAAAATTTGTAGAGAATCTGTTTGTTGTTTCTTTATTTGCCTATTGTCATATCTATATAACCCTTTTGAAGTAGCTATCCAGCTAAAAACAGATTTTTTGATATTATTTTCTTCATATATATATTTTGGGTCTTCATAGATAGAATAAAATTCGGCAGTAGGAAGGTTTAAAAGAGCATTTTGAATTAATTTATCATCTTGATAATAAAAGAGCTGTTTGTTTTTTACAATCCAGTAAGAACTTACAATGCTATTTTTTTGAACTGTATTATAATAATTAAATTTGTCTATAAAAGAAATATCAGCATTGACAAAACTGCTTTCAAAAAAGTTGGTGTTTTCGTTTGTATTAACTAAAGTAGAGGACGATAAAAATTGGTTTTTGAGTGTATCTAAATAATAAATTCCTTTTGAGGTAGCCACAAAAAGTTGGTTATCACTCACAACTAATTGTCTTATTTCTGCATTTGATGCTCCTTTTAAAGAGTCATAATTGGTTATTTTGTATTCTTTGTTTTTTTGAATATCAATTTGGATAATTCCTTTGTATTGAGTTTCTGCCCACAACTGATTTTCTTTAAGTTGTAGTGTTTTTTTCAAAGGTTCATCTAAAGGAGTATCTTCTATTTTATAAGGAGAAAGCATTTTTTTGAGTCCTTCAGAAGTAGATATATATACTATTTTGGGTTCTTTTTGGGGTATCAAAAAATGTTTTGCTTCTATTTTGCTTATCTTTTTTACCTTTCTTCTGAGAGAGTTTAGAACAAAAATTCCTTCTTGCCCTGCAATAAGCAAAACTGAATTTTTCTCATTATAATTATAAATTTTTAAGTCCCAAATCTGCCCCAAAATCCCATCTATATTTTCCCAAATTTGAGCTGTTGTATTGTAATAAGAAAGACCTTGTTCGGTGGCTGCATATAAAGTTTGATTAAAACGAATTACTTTTTGTGTTTTGTTTAATCGGCTTTGTTCTCCAAAATATGTATAAGAACTGGAGGTTTCGATGTGTGCAATTCCTTTATTTAGTGCCACCCATAAGTCGCCATTTTTGTCTGTATAAAGGCTTTGTATTACATTATCTTGTAATCCTTTTAATTCTGAAATTTGATTTTTCCATTTTCCATTTTTATCAATGATAATAATTCCTTGTGTTTTTGTTCCAATGGCAAATTTTTTATTTTGAAGGCTCTTGATACCATGAACTTTATTTTTTTGAAAAAATCTGGCTTGTTCGATTTCAAATTTTGTTATTATATTTTTTATGATATTATAAGTATAGAAATTTCCATTTTTGGTTGCTATCAAAATAATATCTTTAGAATAATTTACAATTCCTGTAATAAGATTTTGAGATAAAAAATGTGTATTTTCTATACTATTAAGCAAATCATTTTTATACTCAAAAAGTCCTAATTTGGCTTCTTGAATATATAGTTTTTGAGCTACTACAAAAGCTGATAAAAATGTGTTTGCTCTGGGTTGGATTATACTAAATTGATTTGCACTGTATTTTAAAATAAATTTTTTTGTAAGAAAAAATACTTCTTCTCCTAAAACAACTGTCTTCCAAACATCTTTAAAATTTTGATACTTTTCAGGAACTTGGTTTAATAATGAAATATATTTGGTGTGTCCTAAAGAATCAGTGTAAGAATACCCTATTTCACCTATGCCACCAACATACATTTTGTTTGTAATGGGTGAGTAGGCTAAAGAGCGTACCAAACCTGTCCCTCCAATTTGGGTATGTTCCCAGTTTTTTCCATCAAAGGAAAGTAAATGTGTTGTATTTCCTATATATATTATTCCATTTTTATCTTGTTCTATTGCCCAGTTTTGGGTAGCAGCATTATATTCTTTTGGGGAATAATTTTTTACAAAAAGTCGTCCAGCGTCCTTATATGTAATATAGGGTTGGTTTTGTGTATTTTTTTCTTGTTTATCATTTTGTTGTGCAAAAGATAATGTAGAAGTGAAAATACTAATACCGAGAAAAATAGAAAATAGAGAATAAAAAAGTGTCTGTTTCATATACGGTAAATAAGTATGAGTATTAAACAGAGAAGTTACAAATAAGTTTTGAAAATATTATTAAAAAAAACATTTTTTTAATAATATTTTTTCTTCGATAGGATTGAGCTTTAAGTTTTTATTTTTTTAACAAAGTTATAATAAAAACCATATTACAAAAATAATATGGTTTTTGAATCATGAAAAGTTATCTATTTTATTTTTTTCTTTGCAGTAATTTCAGAAAACTGATTGACAAGGCTAGTGAGTTGTTTTTCTAAAACCTCTACTTTTTTAGAAAGTAGAGAGTTAGAATCATTTTCATTATTTAATAATAAAACAACTTCTTTGAGTTGGTTTACTTGCTTTTCTAGTTTCAATATTTTTTCTTCTTGTGTTTCTATTATGGTCTGTTGTTCTTTGGTGGCTTCTATCAAAACAGGAACAAGCCCAATATAATTTACAGCTTTATACCCTTTGCTATCTGTATGAACAAGATTAGGAAAAACCTCTTCTATTTCTTGGGCAATAACACCAAACTGCCATTTCTTGCCTCTTAATTCTTGGTCTTTCCAATAATAAGAAGTTCCTCTTAATTTTTGGATAGTTGAAAGAGAGTTGTTTAGTGTTAGAATTTCTTTTTTGTAACGTCTGTCACTGGTAAGTATGCTAAGTAAACCATTTGGCGTAAAAATTATTCCACTGACAGTTAGATTCCCTGATATATTTACATTTCCATTTACATCTAAGGCATAAGCATTATTTGGTGTTAAATTTCTTATTCCCATGGTAGGATTTGTTCCTCCTGTAATAACTATACCATTATCTACATTACCCAAAGTATTCATACTAGTCCCAAAAGTATATCCACTTCTAAAACGACTATAGAAATGATTAGTCAAACTCAATGTGGTAGTTGAAACTGTATTCTCATCTCCAATAGCGAATGTCCCTGTTGCAATATTGGTTAGTTCTATGTTTGAGCCAATAACAGTAGAGAAGTTTCCTTGGTTAGTAATATCTCTTCCAAAAGCAAATGAATAATTACCTTCAGTAGAATTATTTTCGCCTCCTGCTACTGTGCTATAACCTCCACTTGCAATATTTAATCGCCCTCCTGTTATTGTACTATTTATTCCAGAAGCTAAATTATTTTCTCCTCCTGCTATTGTGCTATTTTCAGCAGAAGCTACATTTTGTATGCCTCCTCCTACTGTGCTTTTAATATTTGTAGCTTGGTTGAGAATACCACCACCTATTGTACTATAAATACCAGATGCTATATTAAGATCGCCTCCACTTACCACACTAGATTGTCCATCAGCTCTATTATTTTGCCCTGCTGCAAAAGAAAAACTTCCACGAGTATCCCAATTTGTTCCTGTTGTTCCACCTACTCTAAATGCTCCATTAGATTTATCATAAAACATACGATTTGCTCCTGCTGCTGTATGATTCATTTGGTCAGAACCTATAATAAATTTTTCGTTGGCTACCTGTCTATATAAATTTTGTCCTGCTATTGTAAAGAGAGGCAAAAGAGGAGTTTGGGCTATCCAATTTGAACCATTCCAAGTCAAAATTTGATTTGTAATAGGTGTAGTAGATGACAATGTAAAACTAGGTGTTGCATCTCCTGTCAAGTTAAATGTATTTCCAGAAAAAGTTAAATCTTGATTATCTGTATTTGTAACTGTTGCTAATGTAGTTTGATTTATTAAAATAGGATTACCTGCAGCATCAGTTGCAAAAACTTGATTTGCAGTTCCATTTTGTAATTTATTCAATGTAATAGCATTATCTGATAAATCTTCTTCTAAGATAGTTCCGTTTGCAATTTTTGCTGTTGTAACAGCATTGTCATTAATTTTTAAAGTAGTAACAGCATTATCTGATAAATCTTCTTCTAAGATAGTTCCGTTTGTAATTTTTGTTGTTGTAACAGCATTATCGACTATTTCTATTTCACTACTTCCATTCAAATCAATCGTAATGGCATCTAAAACAGTAGCCGTCGAAATTTGATTATCTACATAATCTTTTGTTGTAAGTGTATTTGCTGCATCTGTTCCTACAGTAGAATTTGTAGTTACTTTTCCTGTTGTAGAAATATTTTGATTTCCAAAATTAGGATTTACTTTTGTGCCTTCAATGGCTGCATTTGCACTAATATCAATATTTGTAATTGTGGCATCTAAAATATTATCTGAATCAACTTTTTCGCTTCCAATTTCGGGGTTGGGATAAGTACCTATTAAATCACCTCTTGCGCTTCCTGATGGTGCAACTGCATTGCTTCTATCTAGCCAAGTTACTCGTCCATTCATATTTGTTCCTAATAATTTATCATTTCCACCACTGGCAATGTCTATTGGTAAAATAGTTCCATTTCTAATTTGGAGTGTTCCGATGCTATTTCGGATTACCCCTCCTGCTGCGTGTGCATAAGGAGTTGCTTGTAGAGGAACATTTGGGGAAAGAATATTTCCATTAATGGTAACACGTAAACTTAGACTAGGATTTCGTACAAAAAAACTGGGTATAAATGGATTTTGATTTCCCAAAATGACAGAATATAATCCATCTTGTACAATTACATTTTGAGTTTCTGACCAAGGAATATTTCCTGTATCATCAATAAGTTCAAAGAAGATAGCTTGAGAACCTGTAAAAGGTCGTCCATTTTCTATTAATTTTCCTTGATAGGTGATTCCTTGTGTTAATTGTTGAGAAATAGACTTAAATTCAATTAAAAAAAATAATAATAAAAAAGAAAATAAAAAAATAAATGAGCTTGTCTTTTTTATAAAAAAGTAAAATATATTTTTCATAGCTTCAAATTATATTAAGGGGTTTCGTTTAAAAAATAAGGGGGTAAACTCTTCTAAACTACGAAATAATAACTTAATAACTTAATAACTTTAAAATTAAGAGGTTACTCATTTCTTAGTTCTGTCTTTTTTTTTAAAAAATATCTTTTCAAAATTCAAATCCATTCCATTATTTTGTAAATTTAGATTCTAAATATATTTTACTTCTGAAATCTAATTTCATACTTTAATAATGACAATTACCAACGCAACGGAAAAAGGCAAAACACCCACAGGAACAAAACTAAACACAAAAGGGTGGCAACAAGAAGCCGTTTTGAGAATGCTCTATAACAATCTTGACCCAGATGTAGCCGAAAGACCAGAAGATTTGGTGGTTTATGGTGGCATCGGAAAGGCTGCAAGAAATTGGGAATCTTTTGATTTGATTGTAAAAGCCTTGAAAAATATGAGTGATGAGCAAACGCTTTTGGTTCAGTCTGGAAAGCCTGTGGCTATTTTGCCTACTCACAAAGACGCTCCTCGTGTTCTCATTTCAAACTCTATGCTTGTGCCTCGTTGGGCAAATTGGGAGCATTTCAATGAGTTAGATAAAAAAGGATTGATGATGTACGGACAAATGACAGCAGGTTCATGGATTTATATCGGAACGCAAGGAATTGTACAAGGAACGTATGAAACCTATGCCGAACTTGCAAGACAAAATTATAAAGGAACACTCAAAAATACGCTCAATGTTACGGCTGGTTTGGGTGGAATGGGAGGCGCACAGCCCTTGGCTATCACGATGAATGAAGGCGTTTGTTTGGCTGCCGAAGTAGAGGAATGGAGAATAGACAAACGCTTAGAAACTCGTTATTTAGATGAAAAATACTTTGATATTGATAAGGCAATCGATGCAGCCTTGCAATACAAAAAAGAGGGTAAAAATAAGTCTATTGGAGTAGTTTGTAATATCATTGATTTGCTTCAAAGATTGATTGATAGAAATATTACGCCTGACACACTTACTGACCAAACATCGGCTCACGATGCTCTAAATGGATATTTTCCAGAAAATATGAGTGTAGCAGAAGCAAATACTTTAAGAGAAACAAACCCAAAAAAATATACAGAACTTTCTTTGGATACAATGGCGCATCACGTCAAACAAATGTTAGAACTTCAAAAGCGAGGCGCAATTACTTTTGATTATGGAAATAACTTGAGGGGACAAGCAAAAGACCAAAGAGATGTAAAAAATGCCTTTGATTTCCCTGGATTTGTTCCTGCTTATATTCGTCCTTTATTTTGTGAAGGAAAAGGACCTTTTCGTTTTGTGGCTCTTTCGGGCGACGAACAAGATATTTTTGAATGTGATAAAGTTTTGCTAGAATTATTTCCTAAAAATGAGTCGTTGCATCGTTGGATAAAAATGGCACAAGAACGCATTGCTTTTCAAGGTTTGCCTGCTCGTATTTGTTGGTTGAGTTTGGGAGAACGTCAAAAGGCTGCTTTAGCATTTAATGAACTTGTCAAAAATGGAACGCTCAAAGCTCCTATCGTAATTGGAAGAGACCATTTGGATTCTGGTTCGGTGGCTTCTCCAAACAGAGAAACCGAAGCGATGCTAGATGGCTCTGATGCTGTGGCAGATTGGCCTATTCTGAATGCACTTATCAATACGGCTAGTGGTGCGACGTGGGTTTCGCTGCATCACGGAGGAGGCGTTGGAATGGGTTATTCTATTCATTCTGGAATTGTTATTTTGGCAGATGGAACAGAAGAAGCACACCAAAAACTAAAACGAGTGTTGCACAACGACCCTGCTATGGGCGTAATTCGTCATGCCGATGCTGGTTATCAAAAAGCGCAAGACTGGGCAGAAGAATTTAATCTCAATTTGAAGAAGAATTTGGGGTAGGTATTTTTATGATTATAATGAAAAAGCAGTTACTTTTTTGGTAACTGCTTTTTTGATTTATGCTTCGTAATATTCCACAACTTTTAAAAGTTGTTCCTCGTAATTGTAAATCTCATCTATTGATTCAATAGCATGTTTAGTTTCCACTTTATTTTCATCAAAAACGCTCAAGT
>CAKZOK010000070.1 GCA_937136415.1 uncultured Cytophagales bacterium
GATCTCGATCTCGCGCTGGCACTGCGGGCAAGTAAATTTGAGCGGCATGATGAATCCTTCGGAAGAGGGAGGAATGGATCGCCGGACGACCGCAATAGTGTACTGCTAACGCTTGCCTTCGCGAAATCAAATCGCCTCCATCACAAGGCCACGCTACTCGTCCTTCTGGGGTGGCAGGGGCAGAGGCTTGGCGATGCCCCGTGACTACCACCACCTTCAGGGGCATCATCTTCACGGTCAATAATACCATGAAAATCTTTTAGTCTTTCTAATGCTTTCCAAACAAGTTGCAATAATACAGTAGAGTCTTTTCCTCCACTAAAACCAATTATCCATGGTCTTTTGTTATCATCCATCATGTATTGGTCTGCTACCTCACCTATTATGTAATTTATCTTTTGTTTCATATTGGTTTGTCAAGCTAATGTAGCCAATTCCTTCATTCTACTGATTACAGCATTTATACCTTTTACTCTATTTGGGGAGAGATGATAAATAATTTCTGTTTCTTTTAAAAAAGTAATTTCGGCTTCTATTATTGCTTTTTGAGTATTGTTATTTAGAATTTCTATCAGTAATGCAGTAAGTCCTTTTGGTATTTCTGCGTCTGAATCTGCAAAATAGCTAATTTTATTATCATTTTGCTTGGTTATTAACCAAACCTTTGACTGACAGCCTTTTACAAGATTTTCTTCTTTCCTAAATTCTTCTTCTATTAACGGAATTTTTTTAGCATAGTCTAAAATATACTCATATTTATTTTCCCACTCTTCAAGAAGAGCGAAATTTTCAATAATTTCTTGTTGTTTTTCTTTTATAGGATTTACCATAAGTCTTATAGTGTTTTAAATATAGGACAAAAGTACGTTAAAAACAACAAAAAAAAACAAACCACTCCAAAAAAAAGAGATAGTTCGTTTTCTACTATCTATCCAACTGCTTTAAAAATCTGTTCCCATTTGAATTAAAAATAGACGATTAAAATATATATTCTGCCAAATTTGGTCTAGAGTTATAAATTTCATCAAAAGGAACTTGCTTTAAAAACTCTGTTTGAATAGGTTTTTCCATCATATCAATTACTTTCTGTAATCTCCTTTGCTTTTTGGTGTAGTATATTCATCGCCTCTATTGACTTTTTTCCTATCTTATAAAAAAAAATTAATTCTTCTTAGAGGCTTCACTAAACAATCTCAAAAAATTTTCTTTATTTGATTGTACGGAATATTCATTTTGGATAGTTTCTAAAGCTATCTTTCCCATTTCCTGCCTTTTTTGTGGGTTTTCTAAAAGAAAAGAGAGATGATTTTTCCATTCGGTTTCTGTATTAGCTAAAAAACCATTTTCATTTTGATTAATTATTTTGGTATTAACTCCAATCGGAGAAATTACAGCAGGAACACCCAATGCCATATATTGCAATGCCTTGAAGCCACACTTTCCCTCTGCCCACGCATCGGCAGTAAGTGGCATAATTCCAATATCTAATTCTGATAAATCCTTTATTTCAGTTTTTTTATTCCATTTTACAAATTCAAAGCTCTTCAAATTATGTTCTGTATCCAAATTTGGATTTTGATTACAAATAATACGAAAAACAAAATTATATTTCTGCTCTAATTGCTTCAAAATAGGAATAACCATTTCCAAATAAATCAATGTAGAATGAGAACCTGTCCAACCAATAATCGGTTTTTGGTTTGAATGATGTTGGTGTAAAATATTATGTTTGTTTTTTAAATCAATCGTTGTCGGATTTAAAATTGCTTTTGTAGTAGAATTTGCAAACTGATTTGCATTTTTTTGTAAGTATTCATTTCCTACACTTATTTTATACGACCAATCACAAACCTGTTTTACTTTATTGGGGGATTTTAGAAAAGCAACCAATTTATTTTGAGAAGAAGTAGCAGGAATCCAAATTGCATCATCAAAATCATAAATGAGTTTTCTATTCAGAATTTTTGTCAAAATCCATTCTACAAACGGAAATCCAACAGGAGTAGCTTCTCTATACACAAAAACAAAATCTGCATTTCTAGCCTTCCAAATATGCCAAAAACGCCTCAAAAATCCTTTTAGTACTCCTATTATTTTTTTAAAGGTATGTCCTTTTTTGTAAAGAATTTTGTTAGTTTGGTCATCTAAAAAAGATAATAATTCGTAATCAAAATTATTTTCTTTCAAAATTTCTAAATACTGTTCGTAACGAAAACGCTGACCAGGGGCAATATCGTAAGGATAAGGAACAAGAAATTTGATTGTCTTTTTTTTCATTGATTTTTAAACCTTTTATTGAGTTTTTTTTAACTCACTTTATACTTTTTAGGATATTCGAAAAAACGTATTTTTCCCGAATGCCTTTTTACTTCAGACCACGAGCTTACATCAAAATCCAAACAATAAATTCCACTTGTAGGCATTTCTTGTACAGATTCTTCAGCCAAAAAATCAACCAAATTGCTAAAATCAGGGTTGTGTCCGACCAAAACAACTGTATTTTTACTTTCTAAAAATGTATTTATAATTCTCAAATGAAAAGGAACACCCGTAAAATAGAGGTCGTCTGTTAGATGCACTTGACTTTCCATAAATCCATATACATCAAAAAAAATACTTTCTGCTGTTTTTTTTGCTCGTTTGGCAGAACTAGATAATACTAAATCTGGAATTATTTTTTTTTCAAACAAGATTTGTCCCATTAAAGGTGCATCACTTTTTCCTCTTTTATTTAATGGTCGTTCTCGGTCTGGTAAAGTTTCATCTTTACCTGAAGATTTGGCGTGGCGTATCAGTATTAGTGTTTTCATTGCTTCTTATGTTCATCAATATTTTTTACAAAGATAAGTGTTTTTAAATAAATTGGTAATGATTATGAGAACATCAACAAGTCATCATAGTACCTAAATATTTTATTTAATTTTCAATACTCCTTCTATTGGAGAAGGGCAAAAAGTTGTTTGGAGGTTTGTTTTTTTGAGATTTTCTATTTTTTTTTAGAATTGTTGCAACCTTTTATTTTTTGTCTTGTCTTTCTTAGTGTATGAGATTAAGAATAACAATTTGAATTTCTCTACACCCAATAACTAACGAAAAAATAGTGTTTTTATCTCACAAATAAAAATACAGAATAATTGCAATTACTTTACATGTCCACTACTACTATTGATACAAATTATGAAGAACCTAATGCCCAACTCATCGAAAAAGTTCGATTAGGAAGTCAGAAGGCACAATACGAACTTTACGAAAAATATGTAAGGGCAATGTATCATGTTTGTGTCCGAATTGTGGGCAAAGGGCATGAAGCAGAAGAAGTACTACAAGATTCTTTTGTGAGAGCCTTTATGCGCATTGAGGAATATCGTGGTGATGCAGCTTTTGGAGCTTGGCTCAAACGCATTGTTGTTAATACTTCAATTAATTTTCTTCAAAAAAAACGTATTAAATTGGTTTCTTTAGATGAAATGGTTATTGAACCAATCATTGAGGAAAATGAAAACTGTGAAAATGATTTTTCAGAAATAAATATTCAAACAGGAATTTCTGAAAAAAATACTAAGCACAATTCGGAAATAAGTAGAGTAAAAGAAGCAATCAATAAATTATCTGACGGCTATCGAATCGTACTTAGTTTGTATCTTTTTGAAGGCTATGACCACGAAGAAATTGGAAAAATATTAGGAATCTCTAGCTCTACTTCCAAATCTCAATACAGTAGGGCAAAAAAGAGATTACGAACAATGTTATAAAGTAGCTGACACTTTCCAAATATCAGAAAATGTAGAATATATGACACTTGGAAAACGTCGCCTACCAAAGAACAAAACTAAAACAACATGTAAAATGGATAATAAAAATAAAAAAACAGAAGAAAGACAGCTTGATGAGCTAGAAAAATTCTTACTTACTCATCGTAGCAAACTTCAAAAAGAAGAACAAAAATCAATCGATGAAGATTTTGATGCTTCTTTTTCTATGGAAAAAAACTTTTTAGCTATTCAAGCCAAAATCAAAAACGAACAAGCAAAAAGTATAGAACCTAGAAATATAATTGAAGAAAGAGCTAAGAAATTATTGCAAATAGAAGAAGACGAAACAACAAAACAAGAAAAACCTAAAAGCTGGGTCAAACCTTCGCCTATTGCTTCTACTTTAGAAACTCAAAAAGAAAATTTGCCAGTAACAAAAACGGTTTCTCTTCGAAAGTTTTGGACAGTTGCAGCTTCTCTTACAGCTCTTTTAGTAACCACTTTTTTATACCAAGCCGATACGATAAGTATGCTTACAGCAGAAAATGAAGAGTTGGCTTCTGTACATGAAGAAAATGAACAGGGCAATTTTGATAATAATAATAACAATCGAAACTATGCTCAAAATGTTTCCTTACCTGCTGAACTTATAGAAGCCGAAAATTATTACTCTTCTATTATTGCAAAAGATAAAAAAGAACTCAAGAAAAAAGATACGGAAAACTGGGTAACTCCAGAAACAATTCAGACTTTAGACGAGCTTGATGAAGCCTATAAAGTAATGAAAAGCGACCTTTTGGAAGAGCAAAACCCCAAAATACTCATTGATGAAATGCTTAATAATTTAAAGTTGCGAAAGCAGATTTTAGAAGAAAGCATTTTAATTTTAGAAAAAACAAACTCATCAGATTCAAAAACTAATAATAATCATTCAAATGAAAAATCTATATAAAAATCAATTCGTTATTCTTGCACTTTTTTTATTTTGTTTGGGAGTTTTGATTCCTTTTACAGAATCAAAGGCAGAAAAGTATTCTTTACTTGATAATCCTACTTATCAGCCCAAAGAAGAAAAACAAAAAGTTATTAAAGCGACCTTTAAGGTCAATAAAAACGACCTTCTTTATATTTCTAATAAATATGGAAATATAAATTTTACCAATCATGATAAAAATGAAGTGTCTGTCAAGGTTACTATTTTAGCATGGGCAAAAAATGACAGAGATGCACAAACTATTTTGGATAGAATTGAAATAGAACAAAACAAATCAAACCAAGAGATTAGATTTGAAACTCAAATTGAAGAGTCAAGAGGAGGATATAGATGTAATCAAAGAGAAGGTTTTGAGATAAATTATGAAATAAAAATCCCAAAAAAAATCTATATTGATGTAGAAAATAAATTTGGTTCGGTAACACTTTCTGACCTTCAAGGCAAATTAAACCTTAATCTAAAACATGGAAATTTTAATGGACATAATCTAACAGGAATGCGCCATTCATTAAATGTAAATTTTGGAAACTTGTCTGTAAGCTCACTAAACTCGGCTGATATAGATGTAACACATGGAAGTATCAATATTGATAAAAGTGATTCTGATTTGAAGATTAATAGCAAGCATTCAAATGTCAGAGTAGATGAAGCAAACGCACTGTGGATAGATGCCAAACATGGCAATATGAGAGTAGGAACAGTTTCTAAAATTACGGGAGAAAATAGTTTTGGGCGAATAGAAATACGAAAAGTATTAAAATCGGCTGATTTAGAACTCAAACATGGAAACTGCCAGCTAGAACGAATAGCAACAGGGTTTGATAAAGTAAATGTAAAAAATTCTCATGGCTCAATAGAATTGCGTTTTGATTCAGATGCAAAATTCGAATTTGAAGCCAAAACAACACACGGAAGTATCAGAAATTCAATGCCCAATACAAGCATTCAAAAACAAGATAATGACGACCACGATAAAATATTAGAAGGCAAAACAAACGGAGGTGGAAAGGCAAAGGTAAATGTAAGCAATCAGCACGGAAGTATTCGTTTGGAAGAACGTTAGTTTGAAGTAAAAATAGATTGAAATAGTTTTTATTTTATCTTCATTAAAATTCAAATTCGGTAAGCATTTTATGCTTACCGAATTTTTTTATGCTTTTTTTTAGATTTATTTTTTTTACTTTAAAAAAATTTGTTTTTTTAAAGTAAAAAAAAGTACTTTAATAAAAAATTAAATAAAGGCTCACTTCAAAGTAATAAACCATTGATTTTCAATGTATTACATTTGTAATTGGCTGTACCTAGCTATCGGTTAGCTTCGCTACCCATCACCATTGCTTACTTATATGACTTCTATATTTACCCTATTTTATTTCTAATTTTCAGTGAAATGCTTCTTTCTATTCCCTCTATTCTTAGCGATGTAGTTGTTATTTTGGCACTTGCTATTCCTGTTATTTTGCTTTTACACAGAATGCGCTTGCCGAGTATTGTCGGTTTTTTGATGACAGGCGTGATCGCTGGTCCTTATGTTTTGAAATTGGTTACGAGCCAAGAACACATTGATATTTTGGCAGAAATTGGAGTTATTTTGCTTCTCTTTACTATCGGAATGGAATTTTCTCTTCCCAATCTTTTGCGTATCAAAAAAGCTGTTTTTTTGGCTGGTTCGCTTCAACTTGTTCTTACAACAGTCGTTTTTGGTGCAATTACTTATTTTGGAACGTATGATTATTTACCAATTGCTATTTTTTATGGCTTTCTTTCTACACTTAGCAGCACGGCTATTGTTCTGAAACTCTTACAGATGCGTGGAGAAATGGGAAGCCCACACGGTCAGATTATTCTTGCCATTCTGATTTTTCAAGATATTGCTGTTGTTCCCATGATGCTCATGATGCCTATTCTGGCAGGGCTTGCAGATAATATTTTGCAAGAAATATTTTTGATAATTGCCAAAACGGCTGGCGTACTTATTTTTTTAGTTTTGGTTTCCAAATTTATTCTAAAGCCTTTTCTTAATCTTGTTGTGATGACAAAAAGTAAGGAATTATTTATTTCTACCATTGTAGTCATTTGTTTTTCAGTGGCTTATCTTACTTCTTTGGCTGGGCTTTCGCTTGCTTTGGGAGCTTTTTTGGCTGGTTTGGTCATGTCAGAATCAGATTATTCGCACGATGCAACAGGGTATATTTTGCCTTTTAAAGAAATTTTTACAAGTATTTTCTTTATTTCTATCGGAATGTTGATGGATATTAATTTCTTATGGCAAAATTTGGGAGAAATAATGCTTCTTACTCTTATGAGTATGATTATTCAAGCCTTTTTAGCTTTTTGGGCTGCAAAATCATTAAAAGTAACAGCCAGAACAGCTATTTTAGTAGGGCTTTCTATTTGTCAGATA
This sequence comes from uncultured Cytophagales bacterium, assembly GCA_937136415.1. Taxonomy (GTDB): domain Bacteria; phylum Bacteroidota; class Bacteroidia; order Cytophagales; family Bernardetiaceae; genus Bernardetia. Next base: position 7,151 of record CAKZOK010000070.1, read on the forward strand.
GGAGAATTTGCATTTGTTCTTGCCAAATCTGGAACAGAAATAGGACTTATGCCCATCGAACTCTATCAATATTTTCTTTCTACTTCTGTTTTGACAATGGCATTTGCCCCTATTTTGATAATGAACTCTAAAAAGATTTCTCATTTTTTGATTTATAAATTACCACAGCCAAAAATAATCAATAATTGGGCAGCTAAAAGAGTAAAATTACCTGAGTTTTTACAAGAATTTAAAGACAAAAATGTAAAACAACATATCGTAATTATAGGTTTTGGATACAGTGGAAAAATGATTGCAAAGGCTGCAAGGTTATCAAACATTCCATTTATTATCATCGAAACAGACCCCAAAAAAGTACTGAAAAATAGTTTGTATAGAAAAAATATTTTATTTGGTGATGCAATGAATACAGAAATTCAACACCGAGTTCATTTTGAAAAAGCTCGTATAGTAGTCATTACACTAACCGACTTAGAGATTACAAAAGTACTCACTCAAAAAATAAAAAGTATAAATAAAGAGGTCAAAATTTTGGTAAGAAACAAACGTGCTAAAGATATTGTCACTATTCAAAAAGCAGGAGCAGATATAATTGTAACTGATGAATTAGAAACCAACTTAGAACTTTTCACACAAGCTTTGAAGTATTATCATTTGCCTCAAAGTGATGTTTATACTTTAATTTCAAAAATTAAAGAAGAATTGATTGATGAATAAAAAACAAAGAAAAACCTTAACCAACGAACTATCAGCAAGTTATTTATTTAAAAAACTGTCTTATTCCTAAGTAAAGATGCAAAATTAAATATACCAAATCTTGTATTTTAAATTGTTTTGTATCGAAGGTCTGACCTGTTTAAAATAAGCATTTAAAACTCTGAAAAGACTTATTTTATCCAAGTCAGACCTAAAGGTGCAGACTTAGACAAAATACAAGATACATTTTTAGGTATAAATAATTAAGTCCAATTACTAATTCTTAAATAACTTGATAAATAAAAATTTCTATCAAAACTCATACAAACGCTGTCCAATATTAAATCTCAAGCCCACTGAAAAAACTGTCGAACTCAAATCTCTTGCCACAAGAGCAGAAGTTTTGCTTCTCTGAATTACATCGGCATCTAAAAAAAGATTGTGATAAAGCTGGTAAGTAGCCGTAAATCGTCCAAACAAAATACTTGTTTCTACGCCCTGTCCGATTGTATTTTCGTATTCATTATTATCATCAACATCTACATTTGAGATAAGAAGATTACTTCCCCAGTTGCTACCGTTCGAATCTTCTCCTGTTTTGGCATAAATTAATTTTCCTGTAATATTGAGCCTTGGAATAGGTTGATAACGCAAAACACTCAAAAATTCCATAAAATTAGCTCCCAAAGGGTGTGCAAGAGGCTGTCTGTAATGCACAAAATTAGAAAGCTGCTCATCAGAGGAGTGTGTATAAGTGTAAGGACGGACAATATTTGTTTCTAATTGCAAATCCAAATTTTTGATATTTGCCACATCAATATAATTGAAACCCAATTGAATACCGTATTTATTTCCCCACCAACCATTATTATCAATTAGCTCACTTACCTTCAATTCGTCAAGCACAAACTGTCCATAAAGTTGAAAATCTTTCAGAGCAAGCCACTTAAAATCAGCTCCTATAAGTGCATTATCAATACTTCCAATTCCTTGTTCGACGGCACGATAAAAAATAAAAGGATTGAGATAGGTCAAATCAAAAGTATCATTTTTTCCTTGGTCTTTGCGCCCATAGGCTACACTTTCAAAAACACCTAGATTAAATTTCTTAGAAAAATCTATACTCAAATGATGATAAATAATATATTTTTTGGGATATAATGAATTTGCACGCTGCACATCAGCCACCATTTGTGTATAAAGATTGGTATAATTGATTTTCCAAAATTTGGTTTGAAGTTTCAAAAATAAATGAGGAGCTGCAAAATCTGACAAGACAAGCGAACGATAACCATTTCCAATAAAATTTTTATCATGCCCAAACTGAACATCAACTACTTTGGCTACATTAAATGTAATATAACCTGTCGCTCTCAAAAAATCTACTCCATTTTCTTTAAACGGCTTGGCAAAAGATTCACTCGGAACAACAAAGTTTTCTAAAGAACGAGGAGGACTAAGCGAATCAATTACATTTTGAACATAACGAGGAAAAATAGCCTGCGATTCGGTTACAGAAGCATAAAAACCAATCCGACGAGCCACAACGCCATGAAGCTCTGCTCCTCTGGTATTCAAAGTAAGCATTTCATCTCTTGTATTATCTTGTGCTATTCCCAGATGCAAAATTGGGTTTACACGAATAGCAAAATCAAACTGCCCTTTTTCCAATTTCATATCATAATTATCATTCAGAAAAGAAAGAAAATCGGGTTTTCTTTTATAAAAATATTTCAAGATTCCTTTCTGTTTTACGCTATCTTTTTTAGTAAATTCATAATTATCTGTAAGTAAATAATCAATATTGAATTTGTCAGATGGTGATAGAATTTGTGTGCTATCATTCGATAATGAATCAGTAAAAAGCGCAATATCATAACGAGAAAGTGGAAGTGTAGAACTATGAAAAGGCTTGAAAAATTTACCTCTTTTTATTTCATAGCGTTTCAAAATATGATAATAATTGCTTTGATAAGGAACAAAACTAGAAGTATTGGTTTGTGCAAATGCAGAAAAATCCAAAAATATGAAACTTACAAAAAGGACAAAAAATAGAAAATAAAAGCGCATAAAATTTGAATTAAAGTTTTTTTTATTTGAATTATATCTGAAAAAAGATTGATTTTTATCGTCCAAAATCTCATTATCCTGCATGTTTTTGATTAGGTAGAATAACGATAATAGGAAAAACTACAAAAAAACGTATTTTGAACTCCAAAGAGTTCATATATATATAGCTTTAAAGCATTCGGTACATCTACTCACACACTAAAGCGTATGCTACCTTATTATATAGAAAATAAGCAAGTTGTATAATGATTAAACTCTACAAATTAAAACTTTTCTATTTATTACGAATCAAAAAACTGGAATAGTTTTTTGTATTTGGTTTTAGTACTTTCTCAAAAATAACTCCTTTTGATAGGATTTTCAACTTTTTTTCAAAAATAGATTTTTTAACAGAATCTTTTTCTGCAAAAAATTGAGGAACAGCATTTTTAATTTGTAATGGATAAATCAAAATAGAATTTATTTCTCTACTTTGAATTTCAAAGCCTGTTAAAATACATCTATCTTTCAACTCTCCTTCTTGGTCAAAAACAAAATTTCCTAAACTATAAAAAACAGGTTTGTCATTCACAAATTCGATGCTTTGTGTTACGTGTGGGTGATGTCCGATTATTGCATCTGCACCTGCTTTTGTGAGTAAATACGCCTCTTTTCGTTGTTCTGCTTTTGGTAAAAATTTATATTCTGTTCCCCAATGTAACGAAATAATAATGATAATTTGAGGTTCTTTTTTTCTTAATTGTTTTATTTTTTCTACTAATTCAGTTGTTGAGGCTTGACAAATTGAAGGTTTGTTTTCCATTCTGTGCCAGCTCTCTAAAGGAACTCTAACAACAGAAAAAATGGCAATTTTGGTATTTTCTTTTTCTATAAAAACAGGTTTGCAGCTTTCAGAATGTGTTTCTCCATAACCAATTCCGATAATTCCATTTTTTTTGAGAGAATAAAAGGTACTTGAAAGTCCTTTTCTATGATGGTCGTTGGTATGATTGTTTGCCAAAAACAAGTGCGTAAAACCTATATTTTTCAGAGAATCGGCGTAATGAGTAGGCGCACCAAAACTAAAACGCTTCGGAATAGGAGTATTTTGATTGACAAGTGGGCATTCTAAATTTGCCAAAATAAAATCATTTTCAGATTTATATTCATCAAAAATAGGCTTTAAACTGTCGAAGAGTGAAACAATTCCTTTTTTTTCTATTTCTACTCGCACTCCTCTATCCAACAAAATATCCCCACCAAAAAGTAATTTGATGGGGTTTGAATCAATTTCTTTTTTATCAGAATTTTGACAGGACAAACAGAAGAATAAAGCTAAAAATATTCCTAAAAATAGAGTTGAAATTTTATAAAATCTCATATAACGAGTTGTTTTTATTGAAATTTTATACTGTATTTTTTAACCGTCAACGAGGCTAAAGCTGTCGTTGAGGAAAGCTATTTTTTCTTTTTATAAAGAATAGCAAAAATTTCGAACATAAAACCACCAAAAGTAATGACAGGACCAAGAGTTAGTCCCAAAAATCCGAAGCCATGTTTTGCATCTTCCATCGCCATGATTGTGAAACCAAGTGTAATAATAACCACACCAACAATCATCATGATATAATTAATTTTTTCGAAAGCAAAGGCTAAGTTTTCTGTATTTTCTGCCTTTTGAATAGGTTTTTGATTAGGGTCAGGTTTTTGATATTCCATTGTATATTTGATTATGAATTAAAAATTACGATAATGATAGTATGCCTTAACTGATTACTGATTACTGATTACTGGTAACTGATGACTGTTTAGAGGCTTGCAAAGTATTGAAAAGCAAAGCCGTTACAGTCATAGGACCAACTCCACCTGGAACAGGCGTAATAAACGAACATTTTTCTGCCACTTCATCAAATTTTACATCTCCTTTGAGCGCAAAACCCGATTTTTTGCTTGCATCTGCAACTCGTGTAGTTCCTACATCAATCACGATTGCGCCTTCTTTTACCATATCTGCTGTTACAAATTCGGGCTTTCCGATGGCTGCAATAATAATATCTGCTTGTTTCGAAATTTCTTTTAGGTTTTTGGTTCTGCTATGAGTAAGTGTAACAGTGCAATTTCCTATTTTTTCATTTCGTGCCAACAAAATGCTCATCGGCGAACCTACAATATTACTTCTTCCAATAACAACGGCATGTTTTCCAGTAGTTTCGATATTGTATTTTTCTAATAATTTTATGATTCCAAAAGGCGTTGCAGGCAAATGACATGACAAACCCAAAGCCATCTTACCAATATTAGAAGGGTGAAAACCATCAACATCTTTTTTGGGAGAAATGGCTAAAGTAACCTTATCAGCATCAATATGATTTGGCAAAGGAAGCTGAACAATAAAACCATCAATATCCTCATTTTGATTAAACTCTTCTACAATTTTTAATAATTCTTCTTCGCTAATTGTAGCTGGGAGGTGTTTGATTGTAGAAGCAAAACCAATTTGTTCGCACGATTTGACTTTATTATTTACATATGTCTGACTAGCTCCGTCTTCTCCTACCAAAATAGCTGCAAGATGAGGCGTTTTGAAACCCTTTTCTTTGCGCTGCGCTACTTCAATGGCCAATTCATTTTTGATAAGTTTGGCTGTATTTTTTCCGTCTATTAATTGCATATCGTTTTATAAGATTTTTCGTTCTTGAATATAGATAAATACAAAATATATTTTGATGCTTACAAAGGTAATTAATTCAGAATCAATTAAGAAGTTACTTTTTTAAATTTGTTTTTTTTATAATTTTCTTTTTATTTCATCTCTAGCTCGTGTAAGGGCAACATAAAGAATATTTATTTCTTCATTGATGGTTTGTTTTCTTGCCTCCGAAATTGGTTTTCCTGTTTTGGTTTGTATAGCTTTCAAAATCTGCTTTTCATTTACAAAATCATTTAGAAGATAGACATTATCCCACTCCAATCCCTTTCCTTTGTGCGCTGTTGTGAAGGTAATATCTGCTTTGTGAGGTTCTGTAATTCGGTTTTGAAGTCGTTCTAAAAGGCTTGGAAGCTCCTTTCCATATTTTTTTACAAGTTCGACCAATCTTTTAAGCGAACGGTCTTGCGAAGCTGCTGCCGTTTCTTCAATTTGTTTCCAATCGTGCCAAAATGTTTTTTTTCTAATTGATTTATTATTTAGATTGACTAATTGAGAAATTGAAGAGCCATCATCTAATTGAAGATATTGCTCAAAATTTCCTTCAAAGGCTATTGAAGTTACTTTTTTAGATTCAAAAAGCCATTCTATTGCCGTCTGAATCAATCCTAAATGTGTTCTGGCAATGACTGCGTGAGTTTTCTTTTCACTATTTTGATTTTCTGAATTTGATAAAATAGAACGAGGAATCATTTGAAAATCAGTTGTATCAAAATCTGAAAAAATATGTTTTTTCCATGTTATTATTTCCTTTGCATATTCTGTTACAGCAACAGGACAACGAAAACTTTTTTGTAAATTCAGAGTAGGAAAATTAGTATTTGAAAGCGAATTAATGGCACTTCTCCAGCCATAAATTTGTTGATGTTGGTCACCTACAATCAATTTGGTGGCTTCTTGTTTCATAAAAATATCCAACATTACAGGCGAGGCATCTTGTCCTTCATCAAACAAAATCCAATCAAAGGATAATTTAGGGTTTGATAATTGATATTTTTTGAGATAAAAATCGTGAGTAATCGGGATTTTGGTTGCACTCATTTTATCAAAAAGCCATTTTACTTGTTTTTCTAATTGGTCATAATTTTTTTCGACAAAAGAAAGTCCTTTTCTTGGTGTTAGTTTTTCAGTATAATCAAATGCTGAAATAGTTGGGTGTGTACTCTGACAAAAAGCATCAAAAAACTTTTTGGTATGACGAGCCAAAAGATAACTATTTGTAGCGTCGGTATCTGATAAATGAAAATAATTTTTGATAGATGAGAGTGATAAATCAAAAATCAAAGGAGGTGTTTTTTTTCTAAAAAGACTTCTATAAGCCAATGAATGCGCTGTTTCTACCCAAAGTGTTGGAATATCATTTTGATTATTCAAACGTAATTTTCTCAAAATTTCTTCTTTTATGGCTCTATTAAATGCCAAATACAACATAAAACCTTCGCCCTCTCGTTTTTTGGCATATTCCAAAAGTGCCGTTGTTTTGCCAGAGCCAGCTACAGCCTCAACTTTCAAATCGCCCTCCGATTCGATGATAGATTGTTGTTGAGAAGTAAAATTAGTTTTTGTTGAAAGCATTTTTTTATTTTTCACAGACTAAAACGTATGGTAGATAAACACAAACTCACTCTAAAGAGCCAGCCAGATAAATTAAAAATTCATTCTTGAAAGTGGCGCAACAGTCTGATTACTAAATTCTTTTTTCAAAAATTTGTAATGCGCAGCCATCGCAATCATGGCAGCATTATCGGTGCAATATTCCATTTTTGGAATAAAAATATCCCAGTTTTTTTCCTTTCCTAATTCAGTCATTTTTTTTCTAAGCTCCGAATTTGCCGAAACTCCCCCAGCAATCGCAATTTGATTTATTCCTTTTTGCTCGGCAGCCTGAATTATTTTTCTCAAAAGCGTTTGGACAAGTGTATGCTGAATGGTTGCACAAATATCATTGATATTCTCTTTGATAAAATCTGGATTTTTTTGTTCTTGTTTTCTTATAAAATAAAGAATGGCTGTTTTGAGCCCAGAGAATGAAAAATCAAGATTTGGTAGATTTACTTTTGGCAAACCATAATTTTGTACTGTTCCTTTTTGTGACAATTTATCAATTTCAATTCCTCCCGGATAAGGCAGACCTAGTATTTTGGCAGTTTTGTCAAAGGCTTCGCCAACAGCATCATCTTGTGTTGTGCCGATGACTTCCATTTCTAAATAATCTTTTACCAAAACAATCTGTGTGTGTCCACCCGAAACAGTCAAACACAGAAAAGGAAATTTTGGCTTGGGTTCATCAATAAAATGAGCCAAAACGTGTGCCTGCATGTGATTGACTTCGATGAGTGGAATCTCCAAACTCAACGCCAATGATTTGGCAAAAGCAGTTCCGACAATCAAAGCACCCAAAAGCCCTGGCCCCCGAGTAAACGCAATGGCATCTAATTCTTTTGTTGTAATTTGAGCTTCTTTCAAAGCCTCCATCACAACAGGAACAATATTTTGTTGATGCGCTCGTGATGCCAATTCGGGAACGACACCACCGTACAAACGATGAATTTCTTGGGTAGCAATCAAATTACTTTTTATATTTCCGTCGATAATTACAGAAGCCGAAGTTTCATCACAACTTGACTCAATAGCTAATATTTTTGTCATAAATTTGTGTTTATAAATGTTGCTCGTGAGGACACAAGCAACGGTTATTTTAAAAACTATTTTACCATTGCTCGTGTCCTCACGAGCGATTTATATTCAAAAATGAATTATTCAAAAATAAAATCCATTTTAAATTCTATTCAGAATCCAATTCATTCAAGAATTGCGCCCACACCTTCTGGGTTTTTACACAAAGGTAATGCTTTTTCTTTCCTTTTGACGTGGATTTTGGTAAGAAAAACAGGTGGAACACTTACTTTGCGTATCGATGATATTGATAAAAATCGGAAACGACCAGACTATTTACAAGATATTTTTGATACTCTTCATTTTTTAGAAATTGATTGGGACAAAGGCGCAAAGAATCCTAATGATTTTGAAAGATATTATTCACAACATTATTTTTTAAAAAAATATCAAAAAGAAATTGAGATTTTGAAAGATAAAAATGCTGTTTTTGAGTGCCTTTGTTCTCGTTCAGAAATTCAAAACAGAAACTCTCAAAATCAAAATATTTATGATGGTTTTTGTTTGAATAATTTTTTGATGGATAATCAAAAACAAACTGCTTTTCGAATGAATACAAGCTATTTTGAAAATCAAACCATTCTAATAAATGATTGTAATCAAGGTAATTTTGAAATTAATTTAGCCCAAAAAATGCCTTATTTTATTGTTCAAAAAAAAGACAAACTTCCTTCTTATCAACTCGTTTCTCTGATTGATGATTGTCAGATGAATATTAATTTTATTGTAAGAGGAAAAGATTTGATAAGCTCAACGGCAGCACAATTATTTTTAGCCAAAATTTTAGATAAAAGAGCATTTTTAGAAAGCAATTTTTTGCATCATAATTTGATTTTAGATAAAGAAGAAAACAAAATTTCTAAATCAGCAGGAAATAAATATGACTTTTTTTCAATAAAATATTTTAAAGAAAATGGAGGAACAAGAGAAAATTTTTTGAAAGAATTTTGTAACTGGATAGAAATAGAACCAAAACAAAATTTACAACAAATTTTGGATATATTGTAGTTCATTTTTGTAGTGTGAGAAGTGTAGAAAATTGATAATACGTTGATTTTGTAAAATATAATTTTGAAAACAGGTTAGTTATGAGTAATTTAATAAACTAAAAATTGATTTTTTGCTTCTGTAATGCTATTCTGACTACTTATTTCACAAAAATTGCCCTTTGATTATGAATAAAATTTATTATTTTCTTACCCTTTGTATATTTATTTTTTTTGAAATAAACTATTCTTATAGTCAAGATAATAAGCAAAATAGTACTCCTGATTCTACAATTAGGCATTCTTTTGAAGCAAATCTACAAGAGCTTTTGAAAGAAGAAGTAGATTATGAAAATTTGTGGTCAAATGCACGAGTAATGACAGCCAGTAGGAGTGTGGAGCGCATCGGAACTGCGCCAGCTACGATTTATGTAGTTACAGATGAACAGATTAGGCAGCGAGGTTATACTTCTTTGGAAGATGTTTTGGGAGATATTCCAGAAATTGAGATTCAACAAAAGGCAAATACTTATACCAATAGTTATTATTCTATTCGTGGAATTGGTGGAAATGAGCGTTTTGTAATCTTACAAGATGGAATTAGGATTAGTTCGATTACAGGTGTTTTGCACCCTGTTCAACATAATTTTGCAATTTATCATGCCAAACAAATTGAGGTTATTTTAGGACCTGCTTCGGCTCTTTATGGCGCAGATGCTTTTTCAGGAATCATCAATATTATTACCAAAAATGGAGCAGAACTCAAGGGAGCAGAAATAAATTCTTCTTTTGGTAGGTTCAATACGGCTGATAATTCTTTTGTGGCAGGAGCAGCCATCAAGGATATTTCTGTGCTGATTTATGGCAAACAATATTATTCTGCCGAGCCAAATTTTCCAAAATTTTATGAAGAAGATTTTGATTGGTATATCAATCGTTATCAAACAAATGGCGAAGTTTTGGCAAGTCAATTTGTGCCAGATGTAACCAAAACAGTCCAAATTGAGCCTTTTGCAATGCCAACACAGGCCTATAATGTGGGAACAAAAGTAGGTGTGGGCGAAAATTTTACGGTGGGTTTTACCTATCACAAACAAATTCATTCTACTTCGGTGGCAAACCGTCCAGAATACACATTATTCAAAAAAGATATTCGTTATGGTACAAATCTGACAAATATTTATAGTTCATTTCAAAGAACTATAGATAAATTTTATTTCAGAACGATTGCTTCTTTTAACTCCTTTACGGTAGATGAAAATTCTAATTTTGAAAATGTATATTCTGCCTATCAAAAGGGGTATAAATATGCTTCTGAATCTACCTTTCAGTTTGACCAACAGTTTCAATATCATTTTACAGATAATACCAATATTACTTTTGGAGTTCTTTTTCAAAATTCAAAAGCACTTCCACAAACAGGAGATTTACCTCTTTCTTATGATGCCAATGTTCTCAAATTTTCGACACAACAATATTATATCGGAACAAATGTAACTGATTCTTTAGGTAATGATTTGAGTATTTTTCAAGATTTTTATTGGACACAATATCAAAATTATGGTGTTTATGCACAATTTAAAACCAGTTTTGCAGAGCGTTTGTATCTAACTTTAGGAACTCGTTATGATTACAACACTCGTTATAAAGGTTCTTTTAATCCTCGTGTAGGGCTTGTTTTTTCACCCGATGCAAAATTTAATATCAAACTTTTATATGGCGAAGCATTTTTAGCTCCTTCTAATCAAAAAACATTTCAACAGTTTGGGGATTTTATTCCGACAACAAATAATAATAATCAAGTTACAGGTTTTACATTGCCTTTCTTTCACCTTCCTAATTTAGCTTTGCGCCCAGAGCGTAATCAAACTATTGAAACTAATGTTTCTTATGCACCTACAAATAATTTGCGTTTTAGTGCCGATATTTATCATAACAAACTCACAGATGTAATCACAGATGTTATTCAGTTTGATAAAGTATTTAAAGGAATTGAAGTAGAAGCTGCCGAAGTGCCTACTAATCAGGGCGATGCAGTTACTTATGGAGGAACTTTTCAAATCATTTATCATAAAAAAATAGGTGATTGGAAAGCCCATACCAATTTGGCTTACTCTTATTCTGATGGAAAACTAAATGGTCAGCAGCTTCCTCTTAGTGCTATGCACACACTACGACTGATGGGAGAATTTTCATACAAAAACTTTGATTTTACGCCTTCTATCCTGTACCGAACTACGAGTTATCACACTACCTTTAAAGACGATGCAGGCAATGCACTTGGAAATGACCCTTTTTGGGTAGCTTCTCTTTATGCAGGTTATCATTTAAAAGAAAAAATTACAATTTTTACTCGTTTCAGAAATTTATTAGATACTCGTTATTATAATACTTCTGTTCCGAATGTAACTACTTTTGTAGGTGTGCCTCAAGACCCTTTGAGATGGAATATAGGAATTAATTGGAAGATATAATTAACAAAACCAAATGAGTTTAGAAAAATATTATTTTGTAAAGATTCGGTAATTATTTTTGATAGAAATTATTCTATTTTCATTCTATCTTTGTATTTATTTCTGACTTCATACTTCTGACTTCATTTCCATGATAGACAAAATTATTCCTTTTGATACAGGGCTTTTACTAACCATTATTCTCATTCTAATTGTTGCAAGAGTCGTTTCTCGTTTGGTCAAATCAGCCATTAATAAGCATTTAAGAAATATTGCAGATTCTCAAGAATCAAGAGATTATGACAATACAACTCGCCTTCGTTTCTTCAAAAATGGCGTAAATTTTATTATTGTTATGACTGCTATTTTATTGATTACCTATACAATTCCGTCTTTACGTGCGCTTGCTGTTACTCTTTTTGCTGGTGCTGGAATTTTTGCTGCTGTTATTGCTTTTGCTTCTCAAAAAGCCTTTAGTAATATTGTGAGTGGGATTTTTATTGTTTGGTTTAAACCTTTTAGAGTAGGAGATATTGTGGTAGTAGGAACTCATTTCGGAACGGTAGAAGATATTACATTGCGTCATACGGTCATAAAAGGACTAGAAAATAAAAGAATTATTATTCCAAATTCAAATATTAGTAGTGATGTAATTGTTAATTCTACAATAGAAGACCCTACCATTCAGCGTTTTGTTGAAGTTTGGGTTAGCTATGATTCAGATTTGAAAAAAGCTGTTGCTATTATGGAAGAAGAAGCAATGAAACACCCAAATATGATAGACGGACGAACCCTAGAAGAAAAAATAAAAGGAGAGCCTATTGTTTTGGTTAGGGCAACAGGAATGGACCAAAAAGGGGTCAAAATAAGAGCGAGTGTTTGGGCAAAAGACCCCTCTACTTCTTTTGATGTTTATTGCGATTTGATTAGAGAAATAAAATATCGTTTTGATGAAGAGGGAATTAAAATGGGAGTTCCTCATCGTTATCTTAATCAAAATTTGAATCAAGAATTTGAAAAACAGCTCATAAAAAATAAATCCAAAGACTGACAAAAATGATAAAATCAAACAATTTTTGAGAAGGCTTGTTAATAGTATAGAAAATCTCTAAAAAAGATATAAAAAAAAATATAATTATTTTTTGGCATCAAATTTTCATATATCATATTGATTCAACGATAAAAAAACTTATTTTTTTCATTTTTAGATTGTTAATGACAAAATGACATATTTTTATATAAAAATGCTTTATTATAAAAGTGGCTCACTATTTGAAATATTTAAGATAAATATAACTTAAAATAATTATATTTTTAAAGTGCTTATCAAACTAATTATTAAATTAATTTTTTAAATAATGAAAAACACAACTATCTTCGTAACTTTGTTAAGTAGATAGAAATACAAAATGGTCATACAAGATATAGAACCATCAAAAAATATTAAATACATTTAAGATCAACAGTAGTTAAGTTGTGAAATCCAAAAGAACCGTTTCCCTGAAACGGTTTTTTTGTTCGATTTTATTTTTATGCAGAATAAACAAAAATAGTGTATTTTTGTAGTCTTTATTTATCATTCTTATAAAAAATAAATTTCAAGATGACTTTAGAAGAAGCTCAAAAAATAGTCGATAATTGGATAAAAAACCATGGTGTTCGATATTTTAATGAACTGACAAATATGGCAATGCTGACCGAAGAAGTAGGAGAAGTAGCCCGAATTATTGCCCGAAAATATGGTGAACAATCTTTCAAAGAATCAGACAAAGACAAAGAATTGGCTGACGAGCTTGCCGATGTTTTGTTTGTAATCATTTGTTTAGCAAATCAGACAGGAGTAGATTTGACAGAAGCATTACAGAAAAATTTAGACAAAAAAACAACACGAGATAGTACTAGGCATAAAGAAAACAAAAAATTAAAATAGTGCTGTTTTCCTAAAAAACGATTACGAATATAACATACTAATTATGAGTTGTTTGTCTGAATACTTATACAGTTTATTTATTTCTCATTCCTAGCTATAAAAATATTTATTCTATCAATAATAAAATTTTATGAAGGCTTTTTTTTTCATTTTCATCTATCTCTATTTTCTAACATTTTCTTTATCGGCTCAAAAATTATTTTTGACAGCCAAATATGACCAAAATGGAGTTGCAGACCCCAATTTTACTAGCAATAAATGGAAAATAGATGCTATTGAAGGCAGTTTTTTGTATGTTTTGTTCGAACAAGAAAAAGAAATTACAGACCCCAAATTATATCTTTTTATAGATAAAAAAGTAGTTTCTCAAAAAAATAATAAACCAGAGGCTAGTTTTGAAGAGTACGATAATAAAAAGATTTATATCAACAAAAAACGAAGCTGGGCAGCTATTCAATATACATTTTTGCAAGCAGGAACATACAAAATTTCGATGGCAAATGCTGATAAAAAAATAATTATTTCCAAAGAAATTACAATTAATTATAAATCAAAACTACTCTTTTCTAATCATTTGGATAAGCAAAAATATCCAATTTCTCATCAAAAAATTTTTACATTAAATAAAGCAAAACAAGGAGTTTATATTTTTATAAAAGATGAGCTTTCTTTCAATTCTGAATCTTTAAAAGTGGTGATTGAGAAGCAAAATCAAGATGGTACATATCAAAAATATATTGAAGAAACTTTTTTTATAGACAAAGAGCTTCGTTTTTCATTTTTTGAGCAGCAATTTGATTTAAAGGGAACATATCGTATTTCTGTTTTTAAAGATGACCAAACCATTCTAAGTGTTGGTTTTTTGAAAGTGGTTTGAGATAAATTTTCCCCTAAAAAATCATAATTCAAAACAATAATCTTAATCCGAAAGACTAAAAACTGTATCTTACCTTTTTATTTCTGACTTTCAAAACTTACTTTAAGGCTTGTTGTTGTCAATATTTAAAATACAATGACACTACTATTTTCTTGCTTAGGAATAAAAATTAATCAATGTGTTAAAATTAGCTTCGCTGAATATTCATTTCGTAATCTTTAATTCATAATTGTTTCTTATGTCTTCTAATTATTCTACTCATTTACTAGATTTTTCAAAAACTAATCAGTTTTCACAACTTTTTTTAGATTACATTTCTCAAAAAGAAAATCTAAAAGAATTTTATGGAAATTTGCCTTATTTAGAACACTTTGAAAAGCAAATTAAAAATAAAATTAACAAGACTAATTTTGATACAACCAAGCGAGATGTATTAGTAAATGCCTTACATAATCAATATTCAAAAACAGAAAACCCTCCTACCGAAACGATAAATTTGCTGCAAAAAGAAACGACTTTTACCATTACGACAGGGCATCAACTCAATATTTATACAGGAACGCTTTATTTTCATTACAAAATTCAGACGGTAATAAATGCTTGTAAAATATTGAAAGAAAAGTATCCCAGTTATGATTTTGTGCCTGTTTATTGGATGGCAAGCGAAGACCACGATTTGGAAGAAATTGCTTCTTTTAATCTTTTTGGTAAAAAATATACATGGCAAACCGACCAAAAAGGAGCAGTCGGAAGAATGAATACACAAGCCTTGAATGATTTGGGCTTTAAAGAAGAAAAAGCCAAAGAATTAGGAAAATTTTATAAAAATGCAGAAGAAAAAAATGAAAATCTAACACAAGCAACACGAAATATTGTACATTCATTTTATCAAAAAGATAATTTGATAATTTTAGATGGTGATGATGCAGCTTTGAAAAAATTATTTATTCCCATCGTAAAAAATGAATTAGAAACTCAAAATAGCCATTTAAAAATTGAAGAAAGTAGCAAAAAATTAAATGATTTGGGCTACAAAACGCAAGTTACGCCACGAGAAATCAATCTTTTTTATTTGGAGAATAATTTGAGAGAAAGAATTATAAAAAATGAATCAAATAATACATTTGAAGTTTTGAATACAGATATTTCTTTTTCAGCATCAGAAATAATGAAGTTGGTGGATTCAAATCCTGAAAAATTTAGCCCAAATGTTGTGCTTCGTCCTGTTTATCAAGAAGTTATTTTGCCAAATCTTTCCTACACAGGAGGTCCGGGCGAGCTGGCGTATTGGTTGCAATTAAAATCAATGTTTGAGTATTTTGATGTAGATTTTCCAATTCTTTTGCCTCGTAATTTTGCCTTATTTATTCCTAAAATTATTCATCAAAAAATGAATAAAACCAATCTTTCTTTTACAGATATTTTTGATTCTTTTGATAATCTTAGGATAAATTATGCTACAAAGAGCGCAGAAAACGATGTTTTATTAGAAAATGAAAGAAAGGAAATAGAAAGTATTTTTGATAAAATAGAATCCAAATTTACGACACCTATCAAAACAAATATTTCGCTTCAAAAATCCATTGCAGCCGAAAAAACAAAAGCCTTAAAGAGAATAGAACATATTTCTAAAAAATTACGAAAGGCAGAAGAACGAAAACAAGTTGATTCTATTGGTCAAATCAAAGCAGTTAAAGACAATTTATTCCCAAATGGAAGTTTGCAAGAACGCTATGATAATTTCTTAAATTTTGTAATTAATGATAAAGATTTTTTGAATAAAATTCAAGAAAAACTAAATCCTTTTGATTTGCGTTTTGTGATTGCAGTAGAGAATGAGAACTAGGAATTAGAGAAATACAAACCCTCAAAACTTCATTAATGGTTGATAAATATAACAAACTGTCATTCAATCAATTAAACTCAAAACACCTTTTTGTTTTACAAAATATTGTATCTAAAAAAACATAATTTTTGTAAAGAAATATGTATTTTTGCAAAAATGTAATTCCTGTAGCTCACTCTTTAGAATGAGAATATTTTTAAATAAAGAAATCAATTATAAAAAATAAAATGAACACAACCATCAAACACAACCAAACACAAAAAAACGGAAATTATACACCGTCTGAAAAATCTAGTATTACGCCAAAGAATGTAAATGACGAATTTGTTTCTCCAGATTTTTACGCTTTAGATTCACTTCTTACAGAGGAGCAAAAACTTATTCGTGATTCGGTTCGTGAATTTATCAAAAAAGATATTTCTCCAATTATTGAAGAATGCGCAGATAAGCATATTTTTCCTAATTGGTTGGTTTCCAAATTTGGCGAAATGGGGTGTTTAGGGCCTTCAATTCCTGCTAAATATGGAGGTGGAGGAATGGATTATATTTCTTATGGTTTGATTATGCAAGAAATTGAGCGTGGCGATTCGGGTATGCGTTCGATGGCTTCTGTACAATCTTCACTTGTAATGTATCCAATTTATCAGTTTGGAAATGAAGAGCAGCGCAATAAATATTTACCAAAATTAGCAACAGGCGAGTGGCTAGGTTGTTTTGGGCTTACAGAACCAAATCACGGTTCGAATCCTTCTGGAATGCTCACAACAATTAAAGATATGGGCGACCATTATCTTTTGAATGGCTCAAAAATGTGGATTACAAATTCTCCAGAGGCTGATGTAGCTGTTGTTTGGGCAAAAAATGAAGAAGGAAGAATTAAGGGAGTTATTGTAGAAAAAGGAATGGAAGGGTTTTCTGCGCCCGTTATTAAAGACAAATGGTCGCTTCGTGCAAGTGTAACAGGCGAATTAGTTTTTGATAATGTAAAGATTCCGAAAGAAAATATGTTACCAAATAAAGATGGATTGGGCGCACCGTTGATGTGTTTGGACTCGGCTCGTTATGGTATTTCGTGGGGTGCTTTGGGTGCTGCAATGGATTGTTATGATACAGCTCGTCGTTATGCTGCCGAGCGTATTCAGTTTGGTAAACCGATTGCAGGCTTCCAATTAACTCAGAAAAAGCTCTCTGAAATGCTTACCGAAATCACAAAAGCACAACTTTTAAGCTGGAGATTAGGAACATTGATGAATGAAGGAAAAGCAACAACTGCACAAATATCAATGGCAAAGCGCAATAATGTAGAAATTGCACTTAATATTGCTAGAGAATCTCGTCAGATTTTGGGTGGAATGGGAATTACAGGAGAGTACCCAATTATGCGCCACATGGCAAATCTTGAATCTGTTTTGACCTATGAAGGAACACACGATATTCACTTGCTTATCTTAGGAAAAGAAATTACTGGAATTGCTGCTTTTGCTTAATTAGGTAATTATGTCGCTTGTGGACACACAAACAATCGTAATTTTGTAAAATATTAAACCACTTAGAAAATTTTATTTTTCTAGGTGGTTTGTTTATTTTTCAGTTCTCTGACAATTTTTGCACCTTCCTTTCTTATTAAAAATTGTCTTGTACTTTAAATTGGTCTGTGCTGAAGGTCTGACCAGTTTAAAGTAAGCATTTAAAACTCTGGAAAGATTTCTTTTGTCCAAGTCAGACCTTCAATACAGACTTAAACAAAATATAAAATACATTTTTAGGTATAAATAATTAAGCCCAATTACTTATTTTTAAAGAAGCTATCAAAAAAGACAAGCAAAAAATTATTTTTATTCAATGTGTTTTGAATGATTTAAAAGTAAATCAAGAGCAGATAAACTATGACATTTTTGATTCAATAGAAAGTTAAATATTATCATTAATCAATTTAACTCCCCAAACTTCAAATAAACTTATTTTCATAAAAATCATCTTTTAAATTTATGACTATCACAATGAGTTTATTTTTTTGTCTTCTCAAGCATTTTGAGAATAATATTTTTGACTGAATCTTGATTTTTCCAAGGAATAAAATGATTTGCTTCTGGCAGTGTGGTAAGTTCAAAAGATATATTATCTTTTACTTTTTGTTCTATAAAAATAGCATGCTCATAAGGAACAATTTTGTCTTTCTTTCCATGAAGAACCATCAGAGGAACTTTTATTTTATCAAAATCATTTGAAATTAATTTCAAATCCTCTTTCAAATTGAGCATTTCTTTGTTCGAAACAGTCAGAGCAGCAGGCAGCCACCAACGCACAAAAATAGATTTTGCAACACTATTATACCAACGAGGAACAGTAAGCTCTGCCGAAGAAAGACCAGCCAAAATAACAATTCCACTTATCATTTCAGGATAATCAATCGCCATTTGAAGAACAACAGCCCCCCCATAAGAATGACAAATTAAAATGGGTTTTTGCTTTGTAGTATCTTGAAATTTTTCTAAAACTCCTTTATAAAAATAAGCCTGTTTTTTTAAGTTTTTCTCATAATTTCCAAAATCAGATTTGCCATACCCTGTTCTATCCAAAGCAACCATATTTGCACGAGCCAATAGTGTTGAATCTTTGAAATAATCCAAAAACACACTCCAATCCCCTGGCGAACCGTGTATAAAAAAAAGCGTAGGAAGTGAATCATTTCCTATTTTAGAATAATGAATTTTGCGTTCTTCAAATTCTACATATTCGAAAGTAGGTTTAAGTTTTTGGTCTGCAAACTCCTTTTTTACCTTACGATCGCTGATTCGAAACTGCATACAACTAGAAATTAATTGCAAACCTATCACTAAAAAGAGAAATATATAGGTTCGTTTTTTACGGAAAATTACTTTAAAAAATCTATTCATGAATAATGGCACTGCATTTAATTGATACTTTAGTTAGAAGAACCTTTAAAGATAAGATTAAGTTTTGAAAGCAAAAGAATCATAAAAAAAAGAAATTGTCTAACTATCAATTATTTAATTTCTGTTCCAAAGAAACTTTTCTAAAACTAATAGCGTTTAGAAATTCATAACAACAAAAATTTTATACAAATAAATACACACAACATATGTCAAATAAATTACATGAGCTTTTGGCTGTCGAACAAGAGCGTAAAAACAAAGCCAATCAAGCTATTGGTGAAACAAAAAAAACATTTACCAAAAATGACCCTTATTTTGATGGAATGGTAAAACACTATGTTTCTTTGGAAGAAAACTCTGACGAAATTCCTGATGAAACTAAGGAAATGGTCATTACTGTAAAGCAAAAATTAGAGCAGGCAATGGAGCTTATCATTGCAGGAATTGATGCTAATATTTCGAAAGAAGAAACCAATTCTTCAGATGTTGCAAAAGCAGAATTAAAAATAGGAAATAAAAAATTTGGTACATTTTCGGCTACTTCTCTTTTGGCTTTAGAAAGCAATATTAATCGTTTGAAGGATTTGTACAACGCAATTCCAACACTTGACCAAACTCGTAAGTGGGAATTTGATACCAAAACAAATGTATATCGTACTCCTGAAGAGGTCAAATTTCGTACAGTTAAGCGTCCGAAAGTAATTGTAAAATACGAGGCTACAAAAGAACACCCAGCACAGACTGAACTTTTAAACCTTGATTTTCAAGTAGGTAAATACGAAACAGTTTATACGTCTGGAAAAGTTACTTCTTCTCAGAAAAACGATATGCTTGCACGCATTAATGAGCTTTTGGAAGCTGTAAAAGTAGCTCGTTCGAAGGCAAATAATGCAGCCGTTAAGAATACAAAAGTAGGAAAAGATATTTTTGAATTTATTCATAAAGGAATCTTAAAATAGTGATTAACTTTTAGTGATTAGTGAAATCCTATTAAGAAGTGTTTTGAAAAATATTATTTTTCAAAACACTTTTTTTCATTCCAAATTTGTCGAAGAGAAATTAACTGGTAACTGGTAACTGGTAACTGATTACTGATTACTGGTAACTGATTACTGATTACTGATTACTGATTACTGATTACTGGTAACTGATTACTGGTAACTGATTACTGGTTACTGATTTATCTTCCTTCATTTCCTTTATGAAAATAAATTACATTGGGCTTTTCTATATCAAAATCTTCGATACGCAATCGTGGCACATTATCAATAATGGGACGCAAATAATAAGGAGCTTCATCAAAGCCTGTATAAAACCCAAAACGAATTTGTAAAGTACGAAATGAAAAACGCTCATTATACATTCTAAAACCAATATTATAACCTTGAAAAACAGGGCTTTTGGTAACTGAATTGCCAAAACTAGCTACGCCAATATCTACACGAGCAAAAAATGCCCACTTAAAATCTAAAAAACGCCAAGGTGTAAAGAATACACTCTCTGTTCCCAAAAAACCTACTTTTGTTCCTTTTAATTGGTCATTACTGATTCCCCAAATTCCAGCACTTGAATTAATATCACTATATTCTCTTTCAAAACGACTAAACCCTCTTGTATAACGTCCTCTAACAAATTGCCTCAAACGCCATTTTCCCAAACATAACAAAGGACTAAAGTATATAAATTTTGATTCAAAGACTCCTTGTTCAAACTCTTTTTCAGTTGTAATATATGAACCCAGTGCCAAAGAAGCACGAATATACCCCAATTTTTGAGTTTTGATTCCTTTGCTCATCTCTACTCCTGTATAATACCTGCTTTCAAGGTCTGTATTTGATTTGCCGACTGTCAGAACAAGACGCTTACCAACAGGAATATCTTCGGTTCTGCCAAAGCCATAAATCATATAATCTCTTTTATATTTACGAGTAGAAAGCCCTATACTCCAAAGCATTTGAGTTTGATTTTGATATAATAAATTTGTATCTGTACTTATTTGGGGTCTGTCTGTATAGTAATAATTTGTAAAACGAGTGGACGTAATAATTGAAGTTCTTGCTCCATTATTTTTAATAGGAAAAGAATATGCCCCCCAACCATCAGAAAGCAAATAACTATAAAAAAAATTAGGTGTAATGGTATCATTTGCACTCAAAGGACGAGCCAACCAACGCCTATGCCCCACCTCTACACCAGCAGCCCAACGCATATCAGGAGAAAGAAAACGGCGTTCTAAGGCAGCATTATAACTTTTTCGTTGATATGTATTCCAATATTCTGCACTCAAAACAGAAAATGAGTTGCCTAAATATGCAGATTCGAATTTAGCTCTATGCCCAAAAGTTTGTTTGCTTTGAGGTGAAAAAATTAGTTCTCCTTCTATGCTATGTCCAAAACCTAATAAATTTCGTTCTTCAAGTTGCGCCCACCCACTGGTAAGCCCAGTTGGTTTTGCACTTGGAATAAGCGACCAAATATCATGAGTAATTACTTCAATATCAACAGTATCACTTATTGTTCCGTCTTCTTTTTGTCTTTCTTTTACATAAATACGAGCATCTCCAATAGCTCTTAGTTTTCTCAAAATTCGCTCTGTATCTTTTATCAAATCAGGATTGAGTTTTTCGCCTTCTTCAAATAATAAATAACGTCTTTTTACTACACTGCTTTGCGTTTTGATATGAATTGTATTTGCTGCTCTTTCTAACCAATTTCTTGTTTTGCGTAACGTATCAGTTATTTTTGCTCCAAAAACATCTAAAGTCAGAACATCGATTTTTCCTATTATTTTTCCTTCTTGAGCTTTCCAATTAGGGTAATGCAAAATACTGGCAGGAGGGCAAAAATTAATTTCTTTTTTTGAACGAATAACCCAACTAACTACTTCTTTTGTCCATTTTTTTTGATTAGCCCAATATCTAATCTTATCTGTAAATGTAGTATCCTCATTATTTGAATAATAATTATCAACTATTCTATCAATACTATCTAGCGTAATTGTAACCGAATAGGAAGGCGAATAAGGAGCTTTTTGGGCATTTATATTACTACAAAAAAGAATACAAAGTAGTGCAGCAAAAAACACCATTCCTATTTTTTTATAAAAATAAATGATAGAAATAGAATTAAAAAAACACCAAAAAATAGCAAGACAACCGAAAAAAAGAGAATCCAAAAAAATATTCAGAGAATTAAAAAAAACTGAAGTTGGTTTAAAAAATGAAATTCTGTTTTCCTCTAAGTTGTCATTAGGTTGGTTAGAAACCAGTTGCTTATTCATAAATTTGGGAATAATAAGCGATTACAACTCAAAAAATGGAGGAAGATAGTTTGCTATAAAAAAAATTAGAAAACTACTTAGCTCTCTTCATCAACGTTGCAAAGCAGCTTAATGTTTTTTAAGTGAGCTTTTTAGAGAAAAATGAATCCATAAATTTTACCTAATTTTGTAATTATAAATTTTGGAAATAATAAAATTCTAACTAAAATTATGAATAAATCAGTCAAAAATAAAGTTGTCATTATCACAGGAGGAACTTCTGGAATTGGTAGAGCCTGTGCAGAATCTTTTGGAAAAGCAGGAGCAAAAATAGTTATTACAGGCAGAAATTTAGACAAACTCAACGAAGCTCAATTATTTTTAGAAAATCAAAATATAGAGGTTTTGCCTTTGCAATTAGATGTCAGTAAAGAAGAAGACAACAAAAAATTAGCAGAAAAGACGATTGATAAATTTGGAAAAATTGATATTTTGATAAATAATGCAGGAATTTCGATGCGTGCTTTGTTTAAAGATTTGGATTTGTCGGTTCTGAAAAGTTTGATGGATATTAATTTTTGGGGAACTGTCTATGCTACCAAATATTGCATTCCTCATATCATCAAAACGCAGGGTTCGGTGGTTGGAGTTTCTTCTATTGCAGGTTTTAGAGGTTTGCCAGCTCGTACAGGTTATTCGGCATCTAAGTTTGCTATGCAAGGTTTTTTGGAAGCTCTACGAACAGAAATGAAAGCCGAAAATGTACATGTTTTGATTGCTTGCCCTGGATATACATCTTCAAATATTCGAAATACAGCACTGTTGCAAGATGGAAGCGCACAAGGAAACTCTCCAAAAGATGAAGAAAAAATGATGACTTCAGAAGAATGTGCCAATCATATTTTGAAAGCTACACAAAAACGAAAAAATATATTAATTCTGACTTTACAAGGCAAAATGACCGTATTTTTGAATAAATTATTTCCTTCCTTTATGGATAAATTGGTCTTAAATGCCATTGCAAAAGAAGGAGAAATACCAAAATAAGTTTTTTCAGAGTTTTAAATGCTTATTTTAAACAGGTCAGACCTTCGATACAAACCAATTTAAAATACAAGATTTGGTATATTTAATTTTGCATCTTTACTTAGGAGTTAAATAAATTGCTATTTTTAAAACCTTAATTATAAATTACATGATAATCAGCAATTTGTAATTATTCCATAGATTGTATATGTATTTTTGTTAATCTTGTTATGCTAAAATATCAACAAGAGCAGAGTTATTTCCTTTTTCATATTCTTTTCGCACATCTAGTCCCCAAACGTCCCAATTTTTGGGTTTGTGTCTTGCAAATAATTCTGTTTTGTGTTGGAAACATTTTTTATTGAAATGAATTTAAAATTTATAGAATGATTGATTAATATTGAATTTTTTATCAATCAAATATTTTCTCAAAATTCATTTCAAAATTTTTTTTCTTCTCAAAATCAAAACTTATTCACACATTAAATAATAAAAAATTTCCTCCTTAAAAACCCTTACTATTACTATTATAGTGTTGATAAGTGGATAAGTCTAGTTATCAACAGGTTATCCACAAAAAAAAAGCATTTATCCACAGTTTTATGGAAGTTATTAACCTTTTAACTGCTTGATTATCAGTTGTTTATATACTTTGTCCACACTATCAACATTTGATAGCCACTTTTTACTCACATTGTGGATAATGTGTTGATAACCAAAAGTTTAGTGTTGGTAACGTTATCAACACCTGTTAATAAGTTCTTACTGAAATGAGTTACACACAATCGATGTATGAGTTATACACACATATTCACACAAATTGTGTATAAGTGTGAAAAAAGTGGATAACTCCCTCAATTATTCAAAAAATAGTGAAATAATTGTTGATATAAGTAAAGTTATTAACATTTTCTTGTGGATATGTGGATAAGTTTGCAAATAATATTAGCGATTAAAAATTGCAAGTGAAAAAATCTAAAATTATAGTCCAAAATGTTAATAACTTTTGTTAAAATGTGGATAAGTATAAAAAAGCTGAAAAAAAACTTGTTTTTTTAATAGAAATAACGTGTTGATAAAAAAAATGAGAGTATAAAAATTTGAAAAAAGAATAAATTAAGCCTCTTAGAGGTAAAAATGTGGATAACTTTCTTGAAAATGTGGATAACTATTTATAAAAGGAAAGATAAAACAAATAAAATTTGGTTTTTTAAAGTAAAAGCCAAAAAAAACCATTTTCTCTTAGGAGAAAATGGTTTTGTATAAATTCTATAAAAAGTAACTTTACACTTTGAATAGCAAAGTGTAAATTGTTTTCTAATTTTATTTTTGGGATAAAATCAAGGAAAAATACCAGCTTCTAAATAAGCGATTGCAATTTTATCAATAGAAGTAATAAATGCTGCATTACGCAAGCTATTTACTTCTTTGTATTTTTTGAATGTTTCTCTTACTTGATGATAAGAAGTAATCATAGTTTCTTCTAAAGCAGAGTTTACCAAATCACGCTCATCAGCACCACGCATAATCATCTTGCGAAGGTCGTCGCCAACTCCTTTTCCTGTTGCAGCTTCGATAGCTTGAACGATACGAGTGTTTTCCATTTGGTCATAACGCTTTGTGATTTTACCAAACGAAACACGAGAAAGGTTTTTGAGCCATTCCAAATAAGAAACCGTAACACCACCAGCATTGAGATAAAAATCAGGTAAAATCATTTTTCCTTTTGCTAACAAAATTGCTTCTGCTTCTCTAGTGATAGGACCATTTGCACCTTCTCCAATTACTTTTGCTTTTATTCTTGGTGCATTTTCTTCTGTAATTTGATTTTCCAAAGCAGCAGGAATAAGTACATCACATTCAAACTCCATAAGCTGATTGCTTGGTTTGACTTCTTGTGCTTTTGGATAGCCCATCAATGAGCCTGTTTCTTTACGATGACGGAATAAATCTTCTATATCAAAACCATCTTTGTTATATACTCCACCTTCATATTCGGCAATTCCTACCACGATTGCACCTTCTTTTTGTGCATAAAGTGCAGCGTGATAACCTACATTACCAAATCCTTGTACAATGACTGTTTTGCCTGCCAAACCTGCTTCCAAACCTAATTCTTTCATGTCTTCGGCAATACTCATTGCTTCACGAATACCAAAAATTACTCCTAAACCTGTTGCTTCGGCACGTCCACGGATTCCATGCATAGAAAGAGGCTTTCCTGTAACACAACCGAGTGCATTAATACCAGGGCGAAGCAAAGAATAGGTATCTGCAATCCAAGCCATTTCTCTTGCTCCTGTTCCGTAATCTGGTGCAGGAACATCAATAGAAGGACCTATCATTTCCTTTTTTATAAGCTCTGTTGTATAACGGCGTGTGATTGTTTCTAGTTGGCGAACAGTATATTTTTTAGGATTGATTTTTACTCCTCCTTTAGCTCCACCAAAAGGAACATTTACGAGCGCACATTTAAAAGACATAAGTGTTGCGAGTGCTTTTACTTCGTCTGCATTTACAGCTTCTGCAAAGCGAATACCTCCTTTTACAGGAAGTTTGTGATGAGAATGCTGCACTCTCCACGCTTTGATTACTTGATAATCTCCATTATCTAATTGAAGAGGAAAACTCATTTCATAGACACTGTTAGGAACAATAATTTGTTCTAATAGACCTTTTGGGTGCTTTGTTAGTGCTGCTGCATTTCCAAGTGAGCCAAGGACATCTTCATAGAATTTTGCGCCTTGTTCTAAATGTTTTTTATCCTTATCAGTCATTTTAGGGTATTGGTTAGGTATGTTTAAATTTTAAGTTTATGTATTTTGGCTTAAAGTTAGTTGATTTTTTTGTTCCAAAAAATACAAATCTTATTCTTTATAAACAATTTTTTGCGATGAAAATAAATTATTCCTTAGTACGATTATTTTTGTTTAATTGTTTTGTTGTAATAATGTTTAAATTGCGCTGTTTGCGAATCAGATTATGTATTTGAAAATTATTACAAAAATGAAAATTATAAAATTGTCTTTGTTTTTTTTTATTCTAGGGATTACTTTGTTTTCTTGTCAATCTAATTCTGAAAAAAAGACTAGCGAATTTAAGAAAAACTTTGAAGGAGATTGGAAACTCAAACATTTGACTGGAAAAAGAGGTGTTTCTGATTCTGTAATAAAAAAATTTCCTATAACCTTACAAGTAGAAGATACAGCTTTTTTATTCCGACAAGCCTCACAATATGGACAAGTTACCTATCGAAATTGGGCTTTTGAAGATTCTATTTTACTTTTACCATATTCAAATTCTTCAAGACAAGAAGATACTTTGAATTTCAAATTATTAAAGCTGACTGAAAAAGAGCTTGTCTTGCAACGAAAAGATAGCTCAAATGTGGGATTTGATACGCTTTATTTTGAGAGGTATTAGTTTATTTTTGAATTTTGATAATCTAAAGGGTAAAGCAAATTTTTGACTAACTCTTCCTTTTCCTCTTCTGTATATTCTACCCATCCGTCAATATCTAAAAGATGCTTTTTTGCAGTTTCTAGTATTTTTTCAAAATGTTGGCATTGTCTTTATGTCTTGTATTTTTACGAAAAAAATCGTAGTGCAAAAATACATAGCTTTATGCTAAAAAAAGCATCTTTTTGTTTGCTTTATAAACAACAGCAACGTATATTTGACTGCTTTTATACCTTATTTTTTTTACAAAATAGAATTCGTATATGTCAAATCAACCACTTATAGAATCTTTAAAAGTCTTTGACATGCATTCTAATCAGAGTGAAGATGGAGGACTATTTTTCATTGAGAATTTAGAAAGTATAAACAACTACTACATTAAAAATGGTCTTATTGAAGCAAATAAATATAAAGCAAATGCTGTCTTCTTTCATAAAGGAGAGAATACTCCACCAAAAGTACAAGCCTATATTTATTATTTTACAAAAATAAATAATGACAAAGAAATAAAAGAGATTCATAAGAGCTTGTGGAATACAGGTAAAGTTCCAATTTTTTATATATTTACGCCTGATAGAGTAGATATATATAATTCATTTAGTGTTGATAAAATTGATAGAGAGGCTAATATTATTGATAAACCATTAGAGTCTATTTCATTAAATGAAACATTATCTATTGCTAATATTTACAAACAAAAAATTAAAGATTTTTCAGCAACAGCTCTTAGAAATGGAGAAATTTGGGAAAATGATAATTACAGTAATAAATTTCGTGAATCAAAAAGTATATATCTCAAATTATTAAATGAATTAAAATATTCATTTGATTATGTTATTGATAATAAGATACTATCAGAAAAAACAGCCAAGAAAGTATTTATTATATGTATTTTAATAAAATATTTAGAAGAAAGGGAGGATGAAAATGGTTATAGTGTATTTCCTAAAGCTAAAGAGGAGCGTGACGGAAAGGTATATAAAGAAAGTTTTTTTAATGCTTTTTTAGGGGGAGCTATATCTTTCACAGATATTTTGAGTGATAGTTCTGCATTTTTGAATCTAATTGATGATTTACATAGACGCTTTAAAGGACAGTTATTTGAACTAGAAAAAGAACAAAGAGATGAACTTATAAAAGCTAATTTAGCTGCATTATCTATTTTTTTGAATGGAAAAAGTGAAAATAACCAACACAGTATTTGGAGACTTTATCAATTTAATCATATTCCAATAGAGTTGATAAGTGAGATATATGGCAGTTTTTTAAGTAAAAAGGACGGAAAAAAAAGTATAAAAAATGGAGCTGTATATACACCTCCTTATTTGGTAGATTTTTTGGTGGATGTGTGTATGCCTCTGCCTACAAATAAAATTGAAGCAGAAGAAATTAATCTACAATATAAAATACTAGACCCTTCTTGTGGTTCAGGAGTATTCTTAGTATCAACTTACAAAAGGTTGATAGAATGGTATAAAATAAAACACTCTTCAAAATCTCCCAATTTAGAAGAGCTAAACTCTTTACTTTTAAATAATATTTATGGTGTCGATATAAATGCAGAAGCAGTAGAACTAGCTCTTTTTAGTCTTACACTTGCATTATTAGATAATCTTGCTCCTAAGGTAATATGGGAAGACCTTGAATTTCCCAATTTAAAAGATGAAAATTTGTTTCAGAAAGATTTTTTTGAGCTTGTTATAAGGTATTATTATGATGAAGAAACTTTGTTTCCTTTTTCTCCTTCCTATAAAGAACTTTTCAAAGAAAATTTCCAACTTATAATAGGCAACCCTCCATTTATGTCTTATAACAAAATGGACAACAAAATATATGCTGAAAAATTAGCTGATAAAATAATATCTGGAAATAATAAGTATAAAGATATGATTCATCGAAATCAATCAGCATTGCTTTTTTTGAGTGAATCATTGAAATTTATCCAAAAGGAAAATTCTAAAGTATCTAAAAAAGGAAATGTTTGTCTGTTGATGCCTACTGCTGATTTATTAATGAGAAATGATTCACAGAAATATCGTAATTTTCTTCTAAATAATTATGGAATTTCTCAAATTATTGATTTTACACCTCTTAGAAGAGTTTTATTCAGTCAGCATGGAGATACAACCATAGGAGTATGTGCTGTCTTTGCAGATAATGAAGTAAAAGAAGATATTGCACATGTGATTATTAGAAGAACTAAATCTTCAAAAGAAAAAATGTATTTTGAAATAGATAAATATGATGTAAATATAGTCGATACTGATACTGCCCTCAACAATACTTTTATTTGGAAAACTAATTATTTTAATGGTTTTAGACTATTTGACTTGGTCAATAGAATTAAACAGAGTAAAATAACATTATCAGAATATGTTAAAGATAAAAATATATTAGTTAGCAATTACAATGAGATTGATACAACCTATAAATATGGACTTAAAATTAAAGCAAATATATCCTTAGAAAGTTACTTATATCCTATAAATAGTTATGAACATAAAAAAGGGGATTGGTTATTCCTTTACAGTAATAATAATAGTGAACTTTTGTATATAAAGAATTACATAGATAAAAATAAAATTTTATTAAGAGCATACCTTTCTTGTAATAATGCTCGTTCGCTAATGGGTAAATCTTATTCTATTTTAGATAAGGGTATTATGAAAACAATACCTATGATATTATCAGAAGATACTTTAAAAAGTTTTTATGAGGGAGTAGATAAAATTGTTTTAAATGATATAAATAAGTACCTAAATTTTCTACGGTTTGGTGAAAACTCCAGTATATTAAAAAAAGTTGATAAATCTTTATTAGAAAATTATGCACTTGGAGTAATAAAATCTTTATCAAGTATATATAGTGAGTTTCAAAAAGATTACCTTTCTAATGATTATCAAAATAACTCTCATATTGTATTAGTATTTTTCTTAGCACCTACTTCTGAAGAAACACTAAAAGAGATAAAATCTTTAGTAAAAGAAGATATTTTTAAACTTATAAATCACTTAGTAGAAGATATTGACTCGTCTTATATTTTTAAAAAAGTTTTAAAAATATTTTATAAAGAAGCCTTTATTCTCATTAAGCCTAATCAAGAAAGATATTGGTTACCTACAGTTGCCTTACGTGATTCAGATGAAGTTTTTCAATACATTTCATAAACAAAATAATCTATATAAGATGCGTTCAATAAATCAAAAAGGTCAATTCTCTCCTATTGGAAACTCTAATGTGAAACCTGCTTCTGTAGATTCAGTATTGAAACTTCTTGAAGAAGAATTACCTAAGTTAAGAAAGGATATTACTATAACAGCTACTACCAATGAGAATAAAATAAATGAAGAATTATGTCTTATATTAGGAAGGGGTAGTAGAAGAAAAGAATATCCTTTTATCTTCATACATGAAACAAATGAAGGGAAACGTAGAGTAGATTTAGGGGTTTTTGACTCTATGAAGGAAGAAGAAATTCAAACTCATGTTACAGCTACAGGTACAGCTATATATAAACAAGGTAAAAAATCACTTTGTGTTATAGAGGGAAAGAGACTACCAACTTTGGGAAGTGGAAGGGAAAAAGAATATGTAACTGGTATTGATAAAAATAAAGCAACAGGTGGAATGGAACGTTTCAAAAAAGGTAAACATGGAAAACATCTAGTTCAAGCAATCATAGTAGCTTATGTACAAGAGGATTCACTTAATTTATGGATAAAACGTATCAATAATTGGATTGAAGATTTAGCTCTAAATAATACAGATTCAGAAATAATTTGGACTATTTCAGATAAACTTAAACGCAGAATAACCCAAAACACTGATTTAGCTAAGTTAGTATCTAAAAATAAAAGATTAGTATCTACAATAGAAGATGAAATAACTATCCATCATTTTTTAGTTATGGTAGTCTGATAAAGCAGGTATTTTGTATCAACCCACCTGACAAACCACACCCAACTGCTCAATATCCCTAACCAAATCGCTGGTAGGGTCTATTTGTAAGTGATGCGAAACGGTTTTGACAAAAGTACGTCCTGTTTGTGGTGCTTGGTGGAAAAACTCCATTTTTATTTTACAATCTCCAGCTTTACAATCATTGAATAAATTCTCCAAATCCATTATTAATGTTTCATTTAGATTCAATAAATTAATGGCAATATTGATGCTTGTAATTGGCTTTTGCTTGACATCACTAAGAAGAGAAATATTTTTTATTTTGAGTTCGACTTGGTCAGGATTTTTATAACGCTCTTCCATTCTTCCAGTAATTAAAAGAAATTCTCCCATTACCAAAAAGCCTTTAAAATGGTCGTATTCTTTGCCAAAAAGCGCAAATTTGTACGTTCCTGAATAATCCTCTAAGGTAAATAATCCAAAATCTCTTCCTGTGGCTGTTTTTCTGTGAGCTACTTCGGTTATCATTCCCCCTACTTTTAGCTCTGCGCCTTTTCTTCCATTGGCAAGGTTGAGAAGAGTAGAAGAACAATTTGTTTTCATTTCGATTTTATACTGGTCTAATGGGTGTCCAGAAATGAAAAAACCGACTACTTCTTTTTCTTTATTTAATTTATCTATTTCTGTCCAGCGTTCTATTTCGGCAAGACGTGGACGCATTACCTCTACTTTTCCATCTGCTCCTCCTCCAAACATAGAAACTTGTGCTGATTCGGCTTCCTCTTTTTGCGCCTTCGAATAGGCTAAAAGTAGTTCTAAATTTGTTTTTCCTGTGTCGGTTTTGGCAAAGACTTGCGCCCTATGAATATCGTCAAAACAATCTAACCCACCTGCAAAAGTCAAGGCTTCGAAGGTTCTTTTATTAATAACTGACAAATCCATTCGCTCCACAAAATCAAAAATATCTTTGTATTTTTTATTCTCTTCTCGTTCGGTAATAATATGCGAAACTGCCGTTTCTCCTGCTCCTTTTATGGCAGCCAAACCAAAGCGAATTTGTCCTTTATCATTAACACCAAAACGCTCAATACTTTCATTTACATCGGGCCCAAGAACAGGAACACCAATGCGCTGCGCCTCATCAATAAAAAATGTAATTTTATCAATACTGCTCATGTTGTTGGTCATGACGGCTGCCATATATTCGGCTGGATAATGCGCCTTCAAATAGCCTGTTTGGAACGCCACCACCGAATAAGCTGCCGAGTGAGAACGGTTGAAACCATAAGAAGCAAATTTTTCCATTACCTCAAAAACTTCTTCGGATTTTTTCTGATCACTGCCATGAGTTTCCTTTGCACCTGCTACAAAAATGGTCTTTTGTTTTGCCATTTCTTCGGCTTTTTTCTTACCCATAGCACGACGCAAAATATCTGCACCACCAAGCGAATATCCTCCCATAATTTGGGCTGCTTGCATAATTTGCTCTTGATAAATCATAATACCAAAAGTCGGCTCAAGAATAGGTTTTAAAAGCTCATGAGGATATTCTACAACTTCTTTTCCGTGTTTTCTATCGATATAAGAAGGAATAAAATCCATCGGACCAGGACGATACAAGGCATTCATGGCAATCAAATCTTCAATATTTGTCGGCTTCAATTCCTTCAAATATTTACGCATTCCGTCCGACTCAAACTGAAATGTTCCGACTGTGTCGCCTCGTTGATAAAGTTCGTAGGCTTTTGTGTCGTCAATCGGAATTTCGTCTGGGTCAATTTTTACACCGTGATTTTTTTCTATCAAATCAATGGCATCTTTAATAATTGTCAGCGTTTTTAGACCCAAAAAATCCATTTTGAGCATTCCTGCATCTTCAACTACTTTTCCATCAAATTGCGTAATAAAAAGTTCGGCATCTTTGGCTGTACAGACTGGAATATATTCAGTAATATCGTCTGGCGCAATGATTACACCTGCTGCGTGTGTTCCTGTATTTCGCACCGAACCCTCCAAAACTTTTGCATTTTGTAGTACTTTTCCTTGCAAATCTTTTGCTCTAAAAATTTGCCTCAATTCCTCTACTTCTTCAAAAGCTTTGTTCAAATTAGTCCCTGGTTTTTCTGGGACAAGTTTGGCAATTCTATTGGATTCATCTAAGGGCAATTCCATTACACGAGCAACATCTTTGATAGACATTTTGGCTGCCATCGTACCGTACGTTACAATTTGTGCAACTTGATTTCTGCCATATTTTTTTACTACGTAATCAATTACGGCTTGTCTTCCTACATCATCAAAATCAACGTCAATATCTGGCATAGATACACGTTCTGGATTCAAGAAACGTTCAAAAAGTAGATTGTAATGAATAGGGTCAATGTTGGTAATGCCGATACAATAGGCTACTACCGAACCTGCTGCCGATCCTCGGCCTGGACCCACGGCAACACCAATTCTTCTAGCTTCATTTATAAAATCCTGTACAATCAGAAAGTAACCTGGAAAACCCATATCTTTCATAATTTTGAGTTCGTGGTCTATGCGCTCTCTAATGGCTGGTGTGATTTCTTTGTAACGGTCTTTTGCGCCTTCATACGCCAAATGCGCCAAAAAATCATCTTCATTATCAAATTCTTTCGGAATTTCATATTTTGGTAATAAAATATCACGTTTTAGTTTTATAGGCTCTACCTTTTCTGCAATTTCGATGGTCGTTTCTATCGATTCTGGAAGGTCTGCAAAGAGTTGATTCATCTCTTCGGCAGATTTAAAATAAAATTCATGATTTGGAAAACCAAAACGATAACCACGCCCACGACCCACAGGCGTACTTTTCGGAATGCCATCTTTTACACACAAAAGCGTATCGTGTGCATCGGCATCATCTTTTTTGAGATAAAAAGTATCATTTGAAGCAAAATATTTTACGTCGTATTTGTCTGCCCATCGAAGCAAAATTTCGTTTACTCGTTCTTCTTCTTCTAATCCATGTCGTTGTAATTGAATATAAAAATCCTCTCTAAATTCTTCTAACCACCATTGAAAAGCCTCTTCTGCTTGTAATTCTCCTACATTCAAAATTAGTTGAGGAATTTCTGCATTTATTCCTCCTGTTGTGGCAATTACATTTTCTTTATATTTCAAAATTAGCTCTCTATCGATACGTGGATAACCTGCATAATAGCCCTCTACATATCCATAAGAACACATTTTGGCAAGATTATGATACCCTGCCTGATTTTTTGCCAAAAAGACTTGTCTTGTTCTTCGGTCTGGATTGTCTTTTGTAAATTTGTGCTTGTGTCTGTCTTTTGTAAGGTACAATTCTGCACCAATAATTACTTTTATTCCTAATTTTTCTCCTTCTCCAACAGCATAAAAAGCACCGTGCATATTTCCAATATCAGTAACTGCAACGGCTGGCATTCCCATTTCGTGCGCTTTAGCAACCAATTTTTTTACATTTGCTGTACTTTGTAAAATAGAAAATTGAGAATGATTATGAAGATGAACAAAAGGCAAAATTTCATCTAATTTTCTATCTTTTTTTAATCTATCACTAGCATTACTTTTTTTTTGTACCTGTTGAAAGTTTGCCTCATCAAGTTCAGGAGCTTGATAAACAACCATTTCGGGCGCAATATCTTCATAAGTCGGAACTACTTTATTTTGTAAAAGTCCGAAAAAACATTTTGCCGTTGCATCAACATCATAAGCAGCATCGTGAGCATCTGCAAACGGAACGCCGAAAAGTTTGGTGTGAAGTTCGGTAAGTGTAGGCCATTTGAAACGCCCACCACGCCCTCCTTTTATTGCTACAAAATCTACCGACGAAAGTTTGGTACAAAGAGTTTCTTTTTCCATAAAACCACGTTCAATACTGGTTCTGTGATATTCTGCGCCCATTATAGAAACGTCAAACTCCACATTGTGTCCTATCAAAATATCAGCTTTTTCGTAATCATCTGCAAAAGCATTCAAAACATCAGAAAGTGGTTTTCCGTTTTCTTCTGCTCTTTTGGTAGAAATTCCGTGAACTTTTTCAGCATTAAATGGAATGGTAAACCCATCAGGATAAACAATATAGTTTTGAGCTGACAACAGATTTCCTGTTTTATCGTGAAGTTGCCAAGCAATTTGGACAAGGCGGGGCCAGTTTTCAGAGTCTGTAACTGGTGCTGTGAAGTTTTTTGGAAGTCCTGTGGTTTCGGTGTCGAATACTAAATACATAGAGTGGTGGTATTTTGTCGTCGATGGGGACACCGACAACAGCAAAGAGGTATAAGCAATGGTAGCGTTTTATGCTTGTTTTGTTTTACGAATTTACGAAAAAATGCTGATTTTTTTAGCAGAATATTTCAAAAAAGAGTAAAAAAAACACCAATTAATTCTCAAAATTACACACAAAATAAGTACATTGTAAAACAAAATAAATTCTGAACCTTTTCAAAGTAGAGTTGGTTTTATATGAATATTCGACTCAATTAAACTCTTCTCTTTTACCTAAACTATTGATTATTCAAATTATGATTTCTGAAAAATACACCCTGTCTTCTGCGCCTTTTTCTTCTTCCCAGTTAGCTAATTTACACACAGAAATTACACAAAAAAATACTACTTCTTGGCATATTTTGATGGGAAATATTACCCAAAATGAAGATAATCAAGCATATAGAAAAGAAATCAAAAATACCCTAAAATTGATGTTTAAGGAAAGTAGGGAAGATGAAGCCATGTATATTTTGGAAGAAGAAGACTATAAAATTATCTTTTCAAAAATTGTTTCTACTCTTCAAAATTTCTTTGAAGAAGATGTAGAATTTAAGGCAATTTTAGCAAATTATTATAGAGATGCTCGCTTTGATTTGAGTGATACCGAAAAGGTAATTTTTTATGCAAAACAGGCAGCCGAGCAAAATAATAGCTTGGGAATGGCTACTTTAGCATATCAGTATTTTTTTGGGTCAGCATCAAAAAAAATAGAACAAGATAAGGAAAAAGGATTTGATTTTGCTGACAAAGCAATGCTCATAAATCCAATTAATGGAGCTTTTTGTAAGGCTTTTTTATTATTTCAAGACAAAAATTATGAAGTAACCGAAAGTATAATCAACGAACTTATAAGCAATCCAAAAGTCGAAAATAGTGATATAGCTTCGGCAATTTATACATTAAAGGCAGATTTGGCACTTATCAAAAAAAATGACACCGAAGCAATAGAATTTTTACAGAAAGCCTGTCAGTTAGACCAATCTGCTCACTCTTATTATTTGTTGGGAAGATACCATCTCTACGGAAATGCGACCACTCCACCAAATCTAGAAAAGGGATTAGAATATTTACAGAAATCATTAGAAAAAGGAGCATCGTATGCAGGCATAAATTTGGGAACGTATTTATTACATTCTGAACAGCAAAAAAAGAACGAACAAAAAAACGAACAAAATATAAAAAAAGCTCAATTTGTCTTAGAAAAAGCAGCCACTTATAATAATCCTTCGGCTTCTTATGAGCTTGCCAGAATGTATATTTTTACTGAACATTTTGATATTACTTATAAGCAAAAAGCAATTTCTATTTTAGAAAAAATCAAAGAAAAATATTATCCTTCCTATGTAGAGTTGGCATATCAGTTTTTATTAGGAAAAAATACAGAAAAAGACCTACAAAAAGCATTGGATTATTTGAAGGAAGGAATAGAAAAAGGGTATGGTTATGCTGCCTTTTATTTGGGAAGAGAATATCAAAACGGAGTTTTCAATGAAAATTCAGAGGATAATTCTCCTGATTATCAAAATGCTTTATTTTGGTATGAAAAGGGCGCAGAGCTAAACTGCATGGAAGCTATTGAGATTGCTGGAAAATATTATCGTTTGGGAATAGGTGTCGAACCAAATGCAGAAAAAACATTGAATTATATTCAAAAAGGAATAGAAAATTTTAATTCTGATTTTTCGAAAATAGAATTAGCCATTTGTTATGAAACAGGATTTGGAGTAGAACAAGATTATCAAAAAGCATTTCAAAATTATGAAAATATAGCTCAAAATAATCATTATTACGGACTCTATAAAATGGGTTTGTATTATAGAGATGGAATTTTGCCAGAAACCTTAATTGAAGAAAAACCTGATTTTGAAAAAGCATTTGAATACTTTACCAAATCGGCAAATCAGAATTATCCATCGGCACATTATGAGCTTTCAAAAGCGACTTTTTATGGCAGTGGAACAGAAAAAAATATCGAAAAAGGAATTGAAATGTTTCATCAAGATATAGAAAACAAAATTTTTGATGCTGCCGTAGATTTAGGATTGTATTATGAAAATCCAGAAGAGGGAAATAATCCAGAAAAGGCATTTGAATACATGAAAAAAGCCACAGAACAAGGTCAAATTCCGTATTCTATGTACAAAATGGGGCTTTATTATCAAAATGATTTTGGTATAAATGAAAACCCAGAAAATATTGAAGAAGCCAAAAAATATTACCAATTAGCTGCAAATAATAATTATCCGTATGCAAATATTCCATTGGGAAATATGGAACTTTGGCAAGAAACAAAAGAAAGTAAAGAAGAAAATGCCTTTGATTTATATACAAAAGCTGCCGAATTTGGATACTACAATTATGGCTTAGGAATGTGTTACAAATATGGAATTGGAACAGT
Source organism: uncultured Cytophagales bacterium (assembly GCA_937136415.1). Lineage (GTDB taxonomy): Bacteria > Bacteroidota > Bacteroidia > Cytophagales > Bernardetiaceae > Bernardetia. Next base: position 44,585 of record CAKZOK010000070.1, read on the forward strand.
CAGAGATGCAAAAAAAGCATTTCAATCATTCAAAAATGGACAAGAACAAAATGATATTTTAGCTATTTATCATTTGGCATTAGCACATTTGGAAGGAGACGGAACAGCAAAAAATGCAACACAAGCCTTTCAGTTTTTTGAAAGTATTGCACCTTATCACTCGCCTTCTAAGTACCAAATTGCAAAATTATTTTTGCAAGGAAAAGGAACAGATAAAAATGTTTTGACAGGTATAAAATGTTTAGAAGAAGTAGCGCAAGAAGAAAATGCTCCAGCTCAATATGAATTAGGTAATTTGTATTTGACAGGAAATGGAGTAGAAGAAAATACCGAAACTGCCGTCGAATGGTTTAAAAAAGCAGCCCAAAATGGACACAAAGAAGCTGCAAGAATTATTAATCCTGCAAAAAATAGAAGAAATTAAAGTAGTCAGAGTACAATATTAATATTTTACGATGGTTGGAATTGCAAATCAGCAAAACCAACCTGTCAGCTACAAAATAAATAGCCTATGAAAGACCTAAAATTCAAAGTAGATTTAAGAGGAATTATTGACCTTTTATCCGAACATATTTACACCACCCCCAACGTTTTTATACGTGAACTTTTGCAAAATGCTGTTGATGCTATTCAAGCCAAAAAAGTATTTGATAAACAAGCAAAAGGACAAATTAGGATTAAATTGTTAAATAAAAATTTGCCTCAACTTATTGTAGAAGATAATGGAATAGGACTTACAGAAGATGAGATTCACAACTTTTTGGCAATTATTGGAGAAAGTTCTAAAAGACACTCCCATGTAAAAGATACTTTTATCGGAAAATTTGGTGTGGGGTTATTGTCTGCTTTTGTGGTCAGTAATGAGGTAATTGTGCAGACAAAATCAGAGGCAGATGAAAATTCGTATCAATGGACTGCCAAATCAGATGGCACATATACCATTGAGATTTTGCCACAAACCAGACCTACGGGAACGGCTGTTGTCTTGAAGGCAAAACCAGAAATGCGTTATTATTTTTTGAAGGATACATTAAAGGAATTGATTCATCATTATGGCGAAGCATTGCCCTATCCTATTGATTTTGAATGTGAAGAGGAAAAGGTTATTATTAATCCTCAAACGCCTATTTGGCTACAAAATAATCCTAGCAAAGAAGAATTATTAGACTATGGAAAAACGCAATTTCATCAAGATTTCCTGACAGCTTTTCCTATTGAAATAGAAGAATTAGGACTTAAAGGAAGTGCTTTTATTACTTCTCAAAAATTACATCTTAATTCCAGAACAGAAAGCAAAATTTTTGTAAAAAAAATGTTGCTCTCCGAAAAAATTGAAGATTTATTACCAAAATGGGCATTTTTTATAAAGGTAGTTTTGAATATCGATGAGCTTACACCTACGGCTTCCAGAGAGGATTTTGTTCACGATACAACCTACAAAATTTGTAAGGATTTATTAAATGATTATTTCAAGAATTATTTTAAAGAACTTTCGCAAAAAGAGCCTGAAAAATTTGTACAAATCCTTGTTCCTCATTATCAATCTATCAAAATGTTGGCAAATGAAGACGAAACATTGTTAGATTTGTTTATCAATTATTTGATTTTCGAAACCAATAAAGGACGAAAAGATTTTGATTGGATAAAAAGAAATATCAAGTCAATTTTTTATACCACTTCGTTAGAAGATTTCAAACAAATTAGGCGTTTGGCAAACTCTAAAGACATTTTTGTAATTAATGCTGCCTATAGTTTTGAAGAAAATCTAATGAAAAATATTATCAAAAAATATCCAAAATTAGACATCAAAACAATTTCTCCTGCTGATATTCTAAACGATTTTGAAGAGCTTTCAGAAGAAGAAAAAACGATACATCAAATATTTATTGATAAGGCAACTCAAATTATGCAACCTTATTTTTGCGATGTATCTTTAAAAAAGTTTTTTCCTGCCGATGTGCCTGTTTTGTTTGTTTCTGATGAAGAAAGTATGGCAAATTATCAAACTCAAAAACTTTCGAAAGACACCAAAAATCCGTTTGCGTCTATTTTGGATATGTCAGAAAAAAAGAAAAATCGGATTGGCCCGTTGGCCATTGTTGGCGTTGTGCTGGTCGGCATGGCGGGTTTTGGTTCTGGCGGATTATCCGGCAATATCAGCAGCCTTGGCACCGTGGGTGACAAGGACGTACCGATCAATGATTACCAGCGCACATTGCGCCAGCAAATCCAAACGGTCTCGCAACAATTTGGCGCTCCGGTCAGCTTTCAACAGGCCATTGCGATGGGTATCGACCGCCAAGCACTGCAATCTGTTATTCTGAACCGCACCCTTGATAACGAAACCACCAAGCTCGGGCTTTCAGTTGGTGATCAGCGCGTGTTTGAGCAGCTCAAATCAATTTCATCTTTCCAAGGTGCAAGCGGTTTTAGTGCTGAAAACTACAGGCTCGCGCTGCAACGTTCCGGGCAGTCCGAAGCAGCCTTTGAAACCAGCCTGCGTGATGAAATGTCACGCACATTGCTGCAAGGGGCAATCGTGAGCGGCGTACCGGCAATGGATGTGTTTGGCGAAACCTTGATCGCATTTATTGGCGAACAGCGGAGCGCGACATGGGCCGTTGTTGACGCTGACATGCTGACAGCGCCCCTGCCCGGCGCGAGTGACGCCCAGATCCAAGCGTATTACGACGCAAACCCAGAAGATTTCACGCTGCCAGAAACCCGTGACATTACATAT
>CAKZOK010000071.1 GCA_937136415.1 uncultured Cytophagales bacterium
CTCAATAGCTTCAGGTTCTTTAACAACGTGACTTAAAGTGTTTGTAATTTTTCTAGAATCAGTTAAAACTGGTTGTTCGTTTGTTTCTTTATTCCCATAAATCCAAGTTAATAAATTTTTAAACTCATCAAGTTTTGTAGTTTCTATTATTTCTTTATTAAGATCTACTTTTGAATAAGGCAATACACCTATATAATCCCTTATTGAAGAAGAATTATATGCAACAGTTAACAATGAAAACTTATCAATAATCGGTTTCACATTGTAATTATCCAAATTATCCCTTGCTTCAATAAATATTTTATATGCTATATATTGTTTTCTTAATTTATCAGATCTATCACCAACAACTTTTTGAACTTGTTTTATTGAATCAGAAATACTTAATCCTCTTTCTAATTCTTGTTCTATTACACTTGCTGTATATGCTGCTTGAGCAAAAGCTTCCCATTTTAATAAGCCTGCTATATGTCTAACACCTAGATATGAAGAAACATCTTCTCGTTTTTCATAAATAATACATGGAATATTAGAAATATCTTCAATAATATCTTCATTATTTGTCTTTGGATAAAATTTATCAATATCCAATTTTTTCCTCAAATAATTATTTGTTATTAGTTTTATAGCAGAAGTTCTTCTATTGCCCTCTACAACAATGAAGTCAATTTGATTTTTGTTAATTAATTCCTGAATTGCAGTTGCTAATTCATCAGGCTTATCATAAAAGTCACTAAAACTAAAATCAGATGGAATATTTTTGGGAACAACAATAATTGGTTCTTCATCAAAATATCCATTCTCTACTAAAGACATTGCAACAACTTCTGTATCAAAATTCTCATACAAAACTGAAATTAAATCAAATTGAGTAGCTTCATCCTGATTTTCTAAATATGGTACAAGTCTTGGATTAAATTTATCAACTTCTATTAAATCAATTCCAATATCTAATTGAGGCCTTCTTTTACCTTTTCCTGCAAATCCCATTTATTTTTTTTTTCTTAAAAAGCAAATATAGCTCTTTTAGGCTCTTTTCAAACAAAAATACTTTATTCTTAAAGCTGCAATTCACTTAAATCTATTGTGTGCTCTAATGTTACATTTTCGCTAGCATTAAGAATTGAAAGCTTAATTTTTGTATCTATTCCATTCCAATCTATTTCTATCATTCCAATATTGTTTTCACTTAGTGCATTACCAATTCTGTGCACATTTGGCGAAGGTGTTGATGTTCCGGTAATTCCACTAGAAGTAAAATCGTACAATGGATATATATTGCTTGGCGTAAATTTAGATAAATCTGAATGGTGAACATCGCCGCTTATTAGCAAAGCACCATTGGCATTTGTACTTTCTATTAAGTTGTACATTTTTTCTTGTTCAAGTGGAAAATTTGCCCAAGATTCGCTATTGTTAAATTCTGCTACAAACTGAATACTTGAAGCTATAATTCTTATTTCTGCGGGTTTTGAAAGTTGCTGTTCTAACCATGCCCACTGTGCTGCTCCAAGTATAGATGCTTCTGGGTCGGAATTTTGCTCATATACATAAAAGTCACTTTCTTTTAGTGCTGTTCTAAAAGTTCTACAGTCCAACAAAATTATTTGTACTCTTTTGTCTCCTTCTCCTATTATTTTAGCATCATAAATTCCTTCATGAGCCATTCTTTCTGTATTATTAGTTTCTTCCCAAAACTCCATAAATACTTGCTTCGACTCTGCTTTTTTAGGATATTCTTTTCCGCCATCATTTACTCCAAAATCGTGATCGTCCCAGGTGGCTAAAAAAGGAGCTTTTTTCTTTAAAGCTATAAAGTCTTTTTTTGAACAAAGCAATTCATATTTTTCTTGCATTACATCCATATTTTCTGTGTCGCCATATATATTATCGCCCAAAAAAACATATAAATCTGGATTTTGGTTTGCTGCAACGCTTAGCAAAGCTTGCTCGCTTAAATGGCTTCCACAAGAACCAAAACATATTTTATTTAACACTTTAGTTTCGTCAAGTTTTAAATAATTTTCTGCACAAGGACCTGTTTCTATTTTCTTTCCTTTACAAGCACTTAGTGTAAAAGCTAAAATAAAAGCTATTACTAAATGAATATTGATATTGTTTTTCATTTCTTTGAATTTAAAATACGCTTTGATAATTATTTGTAACATTAAAGTTGTAATTCGCTCAAATTTATTTCGTGTTCTATAAGTGGGTTTTCATTTTTATTTAAAATAGTGAATTTAATTTTTGTATTTGCTCCATCCCAATCTATATCTACAACACCAATATTGTTTTCGTTGTTAGCATTTCCAATTCTATAAGTATTTGGACTGATTGATGATGTTCCAGTAATACCACTTGAAGTTAAATCATAAATTGGGTAAGTATTTGCTGGTGTTCTTTTAGATAATTCTGAATAATGCACATCTCCGCTTAAAAACACAACACCATTTGCCTGAGTACTTTCTATTAAATTGTACATTTTTTCTTGTTCTAAAGGAAAATTTGCCCATGCTTCATATCCATTCTGTTCTGTAGCAAACTGATTACTTGAGGCAATTATTCTAATTTCTGCTGGTTTTAAAAGTTGTTCTTCTAGCCAAGCCCATTGCGCTGCACCAAGCATTGTAGCAGCTGGATCAGTATTTTCAATATATGTATTGTTTCCGCCCAAAAGTTCTGTTCTAAATGTTCTATTATCTAGCAATATTATTTGAACTCTCTTGTTGTTTTCTCCAATAATTTTAGCATCATAAATACCCAAATGCGACATTCTATCTTTATTATCTAGCTCGTCCCAAAATTTCATGAATATTTGTTTAGATTCTTCTTTTTTAGGATATTCTGCTCCTGCATCATTTAGTCCAAAATCATGATCGTCCCAAACGGCTAAAAAAGGTGCTGTTTTTTTTAAATTTATAAAACTTTGTTTAGCACATAATAAGTCATATTTTTCTTGCATTACTTCCATATCATAAGTGTCGGCGTAAATATTATCACCTAAAAAAATGTATAAGTCTGGATTTTGTTCTGCTGCAGTGTTTAATAAAACTTGTTCGCTCAAATGACTTCCGCAAGATCCAAAACATATTTTGTTTAGTACTTTAGATTCATCTAGTGTCATATAACTTTCTGAGCAAGGCTCTACTACTTTGTCTTTACAGGCATTTAAAGAAATGGCTACTAAAAACATCAATGCTACTTGTAAATAAATATTCTTTTTCATTTTCTAAATTTAATGTATTTTTTTTAATAGTTCAAAGAAATGAGAACTTATCTTATTTCTTTATTAAAAGTCCAAGCTACTACTCTACTTTGTTTATTTCCTTGTGCCATATTTATAGTACGCATTTTAGCAACTTTTGCTTTTTTTAGCATTTGATAAATAGTTTGTAAATGTGCTTCTTTTGAAACTAATGTAGTAAACCATAAAACCTGATTTGCAAAAGATTTACTTTCTATAATCATTGTTTTTATAAATTGAATTTCTCCTCCAGTACACCACAATTCATTATTTTGTCCTCCAAAATTCAGTTGCAATTTACTATTGTTTTGCTTTTTTAAATTATTGAGTTTTCGCAAAGTTCCCTTTGTAGCTTCTGCTTTAGAACTATGAAACGGCGGGTTGCAAATAGTTAAGTTAAAACATTCATTTTCTTTAATAATTCCTTTGAAAATATTTTTGATATTTTTCTGCAAACGTAGTTCAACATTTTTGCTCAAGTTTTCGTTATTTTCAATATTTTTATTTGCCGATTCTAAAGATTTTTTACTCATATCCGAACCAACAAAACGCCAAGCATATTCAGCATTTCCAATAATTGGATAAATACAGTTTGCGCCTGTACCTATATCCAATACTTTTACTTTATCGCCTTTGGGAATAATATCATTGTTGTTTTTTGCCAATAAATCTGCAACATGATGTATATAATCTGCCCTTCCTGGAATAGGCGGACACAAATAATCTTGTGGAATATCCCAATAATCAATATTATAATAATGCTTTAATAATGCTTTATTTAAAGCTTTTACAGCATTTTGATCAAAAAAGTCTATGCTTTGGTTTTGATACTTATTTAGAATTACATAAACATCTAGTTCTGGCAAAGTTTTTATTAGAGCATCAAAATCATAATTTCCACAATGTTTGTTTCTAGGATGTATTTTGGCTTTTTTTGTTGATTTTTTGCTCATAAAATTAGATACTATAAAATTGTAATTAAAATACTCAGCTTAATGACAAAAAAGTCATATTTAAACTCAATTCGTAAATCAAAAATCGTAAATCGTAAATAAATACTTATCCTATAATCATTCCTGCAATTGTAGCAGAAAGTAGAGAAGCCAAAGAACCACCAATTAAAGCTTTAATTCCAAGTTCTGTAAGTGCTTTTCTTTGCTTAGGTGCAAGAGAACCTATTCCTCCAATTTGAATACCTATAGATGCAAAGTTTGCAAACCCACAGAGCATATATGTAGCCATTATTACAGATTTCTGGTTATTTAAATGCATTGGATTTGCTACATCTTTCAAATCTGCCAATTGAATATAACCTACAAATTCGCTAGCAGCAAGTTTAATTCCTAGCAACTGTCCCATCATCATAACATCTTCAGATGCTACACCAATTAACCACATTAAAGGCGCAAAAATAGTTCCCAAAATAGATTCAAGAGATAATGATTCGTAAGGAGAATTTGACACAATCCAATTATTTAAATGTGTAACATCTCCGAACCAGCCAAGTATACCATTTAGCATAGCTATCAGTGCTACAAAAACTAATAGCATAGCTGCCACATTTGCGGCAAGTTTTAATCCTTCTGTAGTTCCATTAGAAATTGCATCTAAAACATTAGAACCTACTTTTTCTGAAGATACTTTTACGTCTGTATTTATTTTTTCAGTTTCTGGTAAAAGAATTTTAGAAATAACTATCGCTCCCGGAGCAGCCATTACAGATGCAGCCAATAAATGCTTGGCATAAAAGAGTCTTAATAATTCATCTTCGCCACCTAAAAAACCAATATAAGCTGCCAAAACACCACCTGCTACTGTAGCCATTCCACCTATCATTACAAGTAGAATTTCTGAACGTGTCATTTTTTCTAAATATGCTTTTATCATTAAAGGTGCTTCTGTTTGTCCTAAAAAAATATTTCCTGCAACAGATAAACTTTCTGCACCAGAAATTCCCATAATTTTAGTCAAAACTTTTGCCATTCCTTTTACTATCATCTGCAATATTCCTAAGTAAAACAACAATGAAGTTAATGCAGCAAAGAATATAATTGTTGGCATAATTTGAAATGCAAATATGAAACCAAAAGAATCAATATTTAATAAATCTCCAAATAAGAATTGAGCTCCAGCACTTGTATAGTTCAATATATTAGTAAAGCCTTTTCCTACTATGTCAAAAAACTTACCTATAAAACTTAAATCAAATCTATATGAAGCAATATTAAATCCAATTTTATCGCCAGCTAAAATACATATTGCTAAAAACATTTGTACGCCAAGACCTATACCAACAGTTTTCCAATTAATTGCTTTTTTATTTTTACTCATAAAAAAAGCTACACCAAGTAACACTAGCATTCCCAATATTCCTCTTAAAAAAGAATTTAAAGAAAAACCTTCACTTGCTTTGATAACAGCAATGTTTTCTTGTGCAAATGAAGAAACAGTAAAAAGTAATAAAAATAAACTGGTAAATATTCTTTTCATAAATAGTAAATTCTTAGGATTCTCTTTTATTTAATTCGTCTCGTAATTTTGCTGCATGTTCATAATTTTCTTCTGCCAATGCTTCTTCTATCATTTCTTCTAGTTGTTCATTGGTGTAGACATCAAATTCATTTCCTTTAGCAAAATTTTCTGCAAATTCTTTTAATTCTTCTTCTAGTTCTTCTTCAAATTGCTCAATTGTGAGCTTTTCTGCTTCTTCTATTTCGGTTCCTACTTCATCCAATATTTTTGTATTGGCATATATAGGACATTTAAATCGTAAAGCCAAAGCTATAGCATCAGATGTTCTTGAGTCTATTTCTACAATTACTTCTCCTTTTTTACAAACTACTACGGAATAAAATACACCTTCTTTTAATTGTGTAATAATTACTTCTATAATATCTATATTAAAAACCTGAAAAGATTTTTGCATTAAATCATGAGTAAGTGGTCTGTTAGGATTTAAACCATCTAATGAAAGCGCAATAGCTTGTGCTTCTGGTTTTCCAATAACTAAAGAAAATCTTCTACCAGCATTTTTTTCGCCCAAAACCAAAGAGTATGTACTGTTGAAAGTGACACTTTCTGCAAGCATTAATATTTCTAGTTGAACTTTATTCATAATAAGCTACAAAACTTTAGTAGTTTAATTTTAGGTTTATTAATGAACAAAAAAAGGACTTCATAAAAATTATTTCAAGATAAATTATAAGAATCTATCATCTAGTCTTCAAAAATAAGCTTTTAGTTTAAAACATAAGTCATTTTTGAACAAAAAAAAGAGATGATACAAGTATCATCTCTTCTAAACTCTTAATAAAAATATTTATTAGAATATTATTTAGCAGCATTAAAAGCTTTCATAGCTGCTACAAATTTTGGTACTACTTCAAAAGCATCACCTACTATTCCATAATCTGCGGCTTTGAAGAAAGGTGCTTCTGGATCTGTATTTATAACTACTATTACTTTACTTTGGTTTACACCTGCTAAGTGCTGAATAGCACCAGAAATTGCAATAGCTATATATAAGTTTGGTTTAATTGCAACACCTGTTTGCCCTACGTGTTCATGGTGTGGTCTCCAATCTAAATCTGCTACTGGTCTAGAACATGCTGTTGCTGCGCCTAGCTCTTTTGCCAATTCTTCTACCATTCCCCAGTTTTCTGGTCCTTTTAATCCTCTACCTGCTGAAACTACTTTTTCTGCTTCTGTAAGAGGAATTTCTCCGTCTTGTGTTTTTACTTCTTTTACAGAAACTCTAAAATCTGTATTTGCAGGCGAAAAATTTTCTACTGCTGCACTTCCACCTGTATTTTCTACAGGAATAGAGTTTGGCGATAAACCTATTACTTTTTTATCAGAATTATATTCCAATTCTGCTACAGCTTTACCAGAAAATACACTTTTTGTTACTTTAAAATCTGCACTTAGTAGATTACTTGCACCAGAAACAAAACCAGCGTTCATTCTTACTGCAACTCTACCACCTACTGTTTTACCATTTTGGTTTAAAGACACAATAACTACACTTGAGCCTTCTTTTTCTGCTGCTTCGCAAATTGCTTTAGTAAAAACACCTGAATCAAAAGTGTTAAATTTTTCATCATTTACATGTAAAACTTTAGACAAACCAAAGTTTCCCATAGATTCTACTGCTGCTGCGTCTGCTGCACCTAAATATATTCCAACAGCTGGTACACCCAACTGATCTGCTACTTTAGCTGCATAAGTTGCAGCTTCTTGACTTGCTTTTTTTGCTTGTCCGTTTTTTTGATCTATATATACTAATACTGACATTTTTTTTCTCTTTTCTAGTTATTAAATAGCTTTTGCCTCTTCGTGAAGTAATCTTACCAACTCTTCTATATTGTCTGCATCTATCATTTTTGCTCCAGTTTTTGGTGCTGGCAACTCAAATTTATTTACTACAACATGCTCTGCTACTTCTACAGCAGGAACTACAGCCAAAGGTTTTGTTCTTGATTGCATAATGCCTCTCATATTTGGAATTCTTTGTTCACCCATTCCTTTTTCTGCCCCAACTACCATAGGTAAGTTTACTGCTACTACTTCTACTCCACCTTCTATTTCTCTTTCTAAAGTAGCTTCTGTTCCTGCTACTTCTAGCTTTGAAACTAAAGCAACATAAGGTAAATCAAGCATTTCTGCTAGCATTGCACCAACTTGAGAACCATTATAATCTATAGTTTCTTTTCCTGTAATTACTAAATCATAAGCTTCAGTTTTTGCATGCTCAGCAATTTGACTTGCTACAAAAAATGCATCTTTAGCTTCTGCATCTATTCTTACTGCATTATTTGCACCTATTGCAAGTGCTTTTCTTATAAACTGGTCATTTGCTGCTTCTCCTACATTTATTACTGTTACAGATCCGCCATTGGCTTCTACAAGCTCTACTGCTCTTACCAAAGCATACCATTCATCTGTAGGGTTTAAAATGAAAGTTACATTGTTTTTATCATATTTAGTATCTCCATCTGTAAATGCAACTTTTGAAGTTGTATCTGGAACTATACTAATTGGAACTAATATTTTCATAAATTATGTTTTTTAAATTTAGGCAAAGTTAATCAATAAAATATTATTTACCAAACGCCCGTTTGGTAAATAATGAATTTTAAAGAATATTCACACATTTACTTGTTTAGTCAGAAAATTATATTTATGTTTAAACTTTAAATTAAAACATTAAACAAAATGAAAGCTTTTATAAATTTATTGATACTTATTATTGTAGCTGTTTTTTTTACAAGATGTTCCATTTACTATGAATCTCCAAAAAAGCTAAACAAAAAATATGCTGAACTAGCACCGTATGATATTATTATAGTTCCTGGTTTTCCTCATGAAGAAGAAAATTATAGCAAAATAATACAAATGAGACTTCTTTGGGCACAAAAATTATTTGAAGAAGGAAAAACTAAAAACATAATGTACTCTGGTTCGGCAGTACACTCGCCATATATAGAAAGTAAAGTGATGCAAAAAACAGCAATAGCAATGGGTGTACCAGCAAAAAATACTTTTACAGAAGAAGATGCTTTACATAGTACAGAAAACTTATACTATTCATATATTAAGGCTCAAGAAATGGGTTTTAAAAAAATTGCATTAGCTACAGATCCTTTTCAAAATTTTAGTTTAAACAACTTTAGAATAAAATATAGAATTGATGTAGGTATGTTGCCAATTGTATATCCAGAACTAGAAGGAATGGATACCGAATTGCCAAATGTAGATGTTTCAGAATTTTATATAGAAAATTTTATTCCATTAAACGAAATAGAAAATTTTGCTGAAAGATTTCAGGGAACTTTAGGAAATAAAATAATGTGGAGAGAACAAGATTTGATTAATAAAACTCAAATAAAAAGAAAAAGAAAAAAGGGATTGATTAGATCTGAAAAGGGTTTAACTCAGCAAAAAAATAATTCTATGAACAATTAATCAACAAACACTTTTTCTACTACAATAATTCAATATAAACTTTACTAATAATAGTTACCTTTGCTCGGTGAGTTCAACAAGCGAAATACTAGAGGAAGTAAAAGATATTTTTACGACCCACCTTTCCAAAAATGGTTTAAGGAAAACCCCTGAGCGCTATGCTATTCTGGAGTCTATATATGAAAGAACAGATCATTTTGAAGCTGAAACACTTTATTTATCTATAAAAAATAAGAAGTTTAACATTAGTAGAGCTACTGTTTACAATACATTAGAATTACTAACTTCTTGCGATTTAATAAGAAAACATACTTTTGATAGCAAATCTGCACAGTACGAAAAATCTTATGGCTACAAACAACACGACCATTTAATTTGTGCTAAATGTGGAAAGGTTGTAGAGTTTTGCGATCCAAGAGTACAACAAATAAAAAATTTAATGGCTGGTTTATTAGAGTTTGAAATAACGCATCATTCTCTTAATTTATTTGGTTACTGCAAAGCCTGCCAATCTAAAAAAAATAATACAGAATAATTATGGAGTTAAACATTAACATTGATGGAAAAATTGGAGTTTTAGAAATTAAAGGAAATCTTCTAGGCGAAAATGATGCAAAACCTATTTCTGAAATTGTAGAAAAATGTATTGGAGACAATATTGTTCATTTTATTTTTGATTTAGAAGAAATGCAGTATTTAAACAGTACTGGTTTATCTATTTTAATAAATACAATGACAAAGGCACGAAAAAACAATGGAGAAATGTGTTTAGTAAATTCACCTAAACAATTGATTCAGTTGTTAGAAATTACCAAACTAAGTGCTATAATTCCACAATGTGGAACAGTAGAATCGGCAAAAAATAAATTAAACACTAATAATAACTAATGAACGTAGATGTACTAATAGGTCTTCAATGGGGAGACGAAGGAAAAGGAAAGATTGTTGATTTTCTTGCACCTAATTATGAAATTATTGCTCGTTTTCAGGGCGGGCCAAACGCTGGACACACTTTAGTAGTAAATGGTGAAAAAATAGTTTTGCATACTATTCCTTCTGGTATTTTGCATAAAAACAAAATAAACCTCATAGGAAATGGTGTAGTGATAAACCCAACTACGCTATGTGAAGAATTAGATAAATTAGATAAATGGAATGTAAGTTATGCAGATAATTTACTTTTGGCAGAAAGAGGACATTTAATACTTCCTACGCACAAAGTTTTAGATGCCGCATCTGAAGCAGCAAAAGGAAAAGCTAAAATTGGTTCAACTTTAAGAGGAATTGGTCCAACATATATGGACAAAACTGGTAGAAATGGTTTAAGAGTTGGCGATATTCACTCTTCAGATTTTTTAGAAAAATACACTAAGTTAAAAGAGAAACATTTAGACCTTTTGAGACTTTATGATTTTGAATTTGACATTGAAGCAGAAGAAAAAAATTGGTTTAAAAGTATAGAAAGAATCAAAGCGTTAAAAGTGGTTTCTTCTCCATATTTTTTAAACGAACACATAAAAAAAGGACACAGAATACTTGCAGAAGGTGCTCAAGGATCGATGCTTGATGTAGATTTTGGAACTTATCCATTTGTTACTTCATCAAATACTATTACTGCTGCTGCTTGTAAAGGTTTAGGAATAGGACCAAATCAAATAAAAGACGTTATTGGTATTTCTAAAGCATATTGTACACGTGTAGGCGCAGGTCCATTTCCAACAGGGCAATACAACGAAATAGGTGAAAAACTAAGAGTAATTGGACACGAATTTGGAGCTACTACAGGTAGAGAAAGAGGCTGCGGTTGGATAGATTTAGTTGCACTTAAATTTGCTTGTATAATAAATGGCGTTACACAAATAGCATTAACTAAAGCAGATGTTTTAAATGATTTTGACGAAATAGAATCTGGTTCTTCTTACACCGTAAATGGCAAAGAAACAAAGCAAGTGCCATTTGAAATGACAGACGAATTGAAAGTGAATTATACTTCTCACCCTGGTTGGAAACAAAGTCTTGAAGGAATTACCGAATACAAAGATATTCCAGAAAAATTAAGTAATTATGTTACATATTTAGAAGCATATTTAGAAACTCCAATTTCAATGGTTTCAACTGGTCCGGGAAGAAAGGAACTAATTTTGAAGTAAAATAAATGACGGAATGACGGAATATAAAAAAGCTCGATACACTGCATCTTTTGTCTTCATTCTTATTGTTTAATTTATACTTATTTTAGTTCTCTATAATTTATGGTTTGAACACTTGGTAAATGATTAAAAACAATCCAAATTTCAGTCCAGAAACTTATATTAATAGAGAAAGTATTTATTTTGAAACTCTATTATTTTAGGGTTTAATATTATTTTTATAGGCTTAGATATATTATTTTTTAGAAAATTATTGCAGAAAAGTGATTAGAATTTCAGAAAATACAAGCTTCAAGATTAAGGATATTAATGCTTTTAAGCAAAAGGCTTTAATTTGGGCAAATAAATTCGATACTTTTTGTGTACTTGATAGTAATTTTGATTCCAATTATCAATACAATTCTTTTGAGTGGACTTTAGCTGCCGATGCTTTATCTATATTGGAGGATTCTAATTTTGAAAGTTTAAATAAATTCAAAAAAGAAAAAAACGTTTTTGGTTACTTTGCATACGATTTAAAAAACGAAATTGAAGATCTTATTTCTGAAAATAAAGACAAGCTAAAAACACCTCTTCTCTACTTTTTTGAGCCTAGATATTTATTAAAAATACAAGGTGATTCGTTAAGCATTAACAGAAACTACCCTGAGGCTTTTCATATTTTTGATAGCATTAATAATATTGAAATTTTAAATACTAAAAAAGCAAACATTTATTTAGACTTAAATGTTTCTAAGCAAGAATACATAGCAAAAGTAAAACAAATTCAAGAACATATTATTGCTGGAGATATTTATGAACTAAACTATTGCGTTGAGTATTTTAAAGAAAATATTGAGTTAAAAAGCATAGATGTATTTCAGAGAATAAATGCAAAAACTAAGTCGCCTTTTAGTGCTTATTTAAAATTTAAAAGCTTTGAAATTTCTTGTTTTAGTCCTGAACGTTTTTTAAAAAAAGATGGCAATAAATTAATTTCTCAACCAATAAAAGGAACTATAAAAAAGTCTACAGATAAAGAGGAAAACGAAAAACTTAAACTTGAATTGCAAAACGATATTAAAGAACGTGCCGAAAATGTAATGATTGTAGATTTGGTAAGAAACGATTTAACTAAAAGTGCTAAAACTGGTAGTATAAAGGTTGAAGAATTATTTAAAATTTATGAATTTGAAACAATAAATCTAAATTAGATTGCAAAGGTAAAAACTTTGATGGAAATTTTTAAACTAAATTATTTTTTATTAAAAAATTGGATTTAGGATTTTTTAAGAACAAAAGACAATCCCTTTCCATAAATTGCCTTTTATAAATTTATTAGTAATTTTATTAAAAATAATAAAGGTTATGCATGGTTAGTTTTTCATGTGTGTTCACTTCCTTAAAAACATAAATTCATTTGTGAGCAAACAAAATGCTTCGTGCAAAAACAACAGTGATACTATTTAATAAAAACTTTATCAATCTCATTCTACTTTTTATGCAAAAATCTAAAAACCAGCTTTTTATAGTATTTTTTGTTTTGTTTGCTTCTATTTTTTCTTCTCAAGAAATAATCGCACAGCAAACATTTTATACAAATGGCATTACAGACCAACGAAATACAGTCTATGCTTTTACCAATGCAACTATTTATACAGATTATCAAACCAAAATTTCTGATGCTACTTTAATTATAAAAGAGGGCAAAATTTTGGAAGTAGGAAAAAATATTACCATTCCTAAAGGTGCAATAACACAAGATTTAAAAGGAAAAATTATATATCCTTCTTTTATTGATTTGTATTCTAATTACGGAATGCCTGCTATCAAAAAAAATAAAAGTGGAGCGTGGTGGCAACTTCAACTCAATCCAAAAACTTCATATTCTTTTGGAAATAATGAAGCTGTAAAAGCGCATCATAAAGCAAGTGAAATTTTTAACCCAAAAGGCAAATCAATAAAAAAAGAAGCTGAAAATTTGAGAAAATTAGGCTTCGGAACACTGCTTTCTAATCAGCAAGATGGAATTGTGAGAGGAACTTCTGCCCTTGTTTTTTTGGGAAATGGAACGGCACACCAACAGCTCTATAAAACCAATGTAGCAGCAGGGCTTTCATTTAATAAAGGGTCGTCTTCGCAGTCTTACCCTACTTCTTTGATGGGTTCGATGGCTCTTTTGCGCCAAACTTATCTTGATGGAAAATGGTATGCAACAGTCTCAAATGAAATGAGAGACAAAAACCTCACTCTTTCGGCTTGGAATACCCTACAAAATCTTCCTCAAATTTTTGAAGTAAATGATAAAATGAATGCCATTCGTGCCGACAAATTAGGTGATGAGTTTGGCAAACAATATATTTTTAAAGGAAATGGTGATGAATATCAAGCTATTGATTTAATAAAAAGCACAAATGCTTCTTTTATTATTCCTCTTAATTTCCCAAAGGCTTTTGATGTAAATGACCCTTTAGATGCTCAATTTATTTCTTTTACGGCTCTCAAACACTGGGAATATGCAGCTTCGAATGCAGCCATTCTTGAGAAAGCAGGTGTTAATTTTGCTTTTACAACTGATGGATTAAAAGACAAATCCAAATTTTTGAAGCATCTTCGAAAAGCAGTAGCAGCAGGGCTTTCCAAAACAACAGCTCTAAAAGCTCTTACCCATACGCCAGCCAATCTAATTGGAGAAGGGAATAATTTAGGCATTTTGAAAAAAGGAGCAGTTGCTAATTTTATTATTACATCTGGTGATTTATTTTTATCAAAAACCAAAATTTATCAAAATTGGATAAAAGGACAAAAAAATGAAATTATTGCTTATCCTAATTCTTCTTATGCAGGAATTTATGATTTGACTTTGGAAGAAAATGGAAAAGCAAAATTATACAAATTAGATGTTTCTGGACAAGAAGATAATTTGACTTATAAAGTTATTGATGGTAAAGATACGCTAAAAGCAAAAGCAACATATCAAAAAGGTATTTTTGCACTTCAATTTTCTCCTCAAAATCAAAAAGAAGCTACTCGTCTGACGGGTTGGTATGATTCAGAAGGCAAATTTTGGTCAGGTTCTACACGTACTTCGGGTGGAAAATGGGTTACTTGGAATGCAAAAAATTCGAATTCAAAGATGAAAATAAATCAAAATATTGGAGATGCTCCCAAAGCAGACTCTACTTTGAAAGCCTTTGAAGCACTATTTCCATTTGCGCCTTATTCTTTCAAAAAACAACCAAAATCAGAAACTATTTTGATAAAAAATGCAACTGTTTGGACAAATGAAGAAGGTGGAATTTTGAAAAATACAGACGTAATTCTTTTAAATGGAAAAATTAATAAAATAGGAAAAAACCTTTCTGCCCCAAATGAAGCAACAACCATAGACGGAACTGGAAAACATCTAACAAGTGGAATTATTGATGAGCATTCGCATATTGCCATTTCGGGAGGAGTCAATGAAGGAGTTTATGCAAACAGTTCAGAGGTAAGAATTGGAGATGTAATCAATCCAGAAGATGTAAATATTTACCGTCATTTGGCTGGTGGTGTGGTAGCTTTACAACAGTTGCACGGCTCTGCAAATCCGATTGGTGGGCAGTCGGCTATAATAAAACTTCGCTGGGGAAAAACAGCCGAAGAAATGAAAATTAAGGGCGCACCAGAAAGAATCAAATTTGCTTTAGGAGAAAATGTAAAACACTCAAACTGGGCAGAATATGGACGTTTTCCTCAATCAAGAATGGGAGTAGAACAATTCTTGACAGACGCATTTACAAGAGCAAAAGAATATGAAGCAGCCAAAAAAGCAAACCCAAAAACCACAAGAATAGATTTGCAATTAGAAACTCTTTTAGAAATAATTAATGGCAAACGTCTTATTTCTTGTCATTCATATATTGCTTCCGAAATTTTGGCTACCATGCGTGTTGCCGAAAAATTTGGTTTCAAAGTAAATGTTTTTACACATATTTTGGAAGGATATAAAGTTGCTCCAGAAATGGCAAAACATGGCGTTGCTGGCTCTACTTTTTCGGATTGGTGGGCATACAAATATGAAGTAAAAGATGCCATTCCATACAATGCTGCACTTATGAATCAAGCAGGAGTTTTGACTTCAATCAACTCTGATGATGCCGAAATGGGTAGAAGATTAAATCAAGAAGCTGCCAAAACAGTAAAATATGGAGGAGTTTCGGAAGAGCAAGCGTGGAAATTTGTTACGCTTAATCCTGCCAAAATGTTGGGTATTGATAAGCAAACAGGGAGTATAAAAGTAGGAAAAGATGCTGATGTTGTTTTGTGGTCTACAAATCCATTATCGGTATATGCAAAAGCTGAAAAAACATTTATTGATGGGATTCTTTATTTTGATAGAAAAAATGATGAACAACTTCGTCAAGAATTGGCTACCGAACGTGAAAGAATTATTCAGAAAATGATTTCAGCTAAAAATGGAGGCGCGCCAACAATCGGTGTAAAATTTAAAAGAGAACATTTGTGGGATTGTGAAAAAATAGATTTTGACTATTGGAAAACAATCAACGAAGGAAAATAATTTTATAATAAAAACGGCTATTCATCAAAAAATGAATAGCCGTTTTGCATTAAAATAACTAGCAATTAATTATTGCTGACTAATAACTGAAATGCCTTTTTTCCAGTCTTTAAATTCGGAAGTGTAATAAAGATAAGCCGAAGACGCTGCTCCTTCATATTCTCCTGCCAAATCTGCCTTCAAATCAAGATGAATTATTTTTTTCTCATTTGGAGTCATCTGACGATAATAAAATACAACACTATGCTCACGAATTTCATAAAAATCAACTTTATTTTTTTCTATGAGTTCTTTGAGTTGCCAAGGCTGTGCTGAAAGCCCTCCTGGTAGTCCTACAATGGCTATTGTCATTGGCAAACCTTCCTTTGTGGTGTTTTCTAAAGTAGTTGTCAAGCGAACTGTTTCGCCTATTTTCACTTTATTTTCTGCCAATGAAGTTTCTAATTTGACATCACATTTTTCGCTGCTTTTTGGCAAATCTGTAAACCATTCTGCCGAAAATGTATAAGGCAATGGCTCTTTTACGCCTACATACTTGATGCGAACGGTATTTTTTCCAGCCTTCAAATGCTTACCTAAGTTTTCTATTTCAATAGCATTTTGCTCTCCTTCTTTGTAATGTGCAGTTGTTATTTTTTTGCCATTTACATAGATTTCAATATCGCCACTTTCAGGCATTCTTTGTGCATATTTTGCATAGGTTGTAAGTGATTTGAGAGCCAAAACAGTACTTTGTGTATTTCCAAAACCACCATACGGCGAACGAGAACCCACTAAATATTTTACGCCATTTTGCAAAATATTAGCTCGTTTTTTGTCTGATTTCATAAGAGCAAGTAAAGCTAAAGAAGTCGTTTCGGCTGTCAGCCCTTGTCCTGTTGAACGAGTGATAGAATGTTTTATGCCTTCCCAAGCTCCTGTTTCTTTTTGAAGAGAAATAAGAGTTTCTAACAATTTTTCGGAACGCTTATCATTCAAATTTTGTAAAATATTTACTACCAAACCAATCAAATAAGGGTCGTTTGATTTAGTTGCATTCTTGTAAGCTGCTTCGGCTTCCTCTTTAATATCCTTAAAACCAGCCTCTGAAAGCGAGTAAGTAATGTAAGCATTCGAAATATCCTCATCTGCTCTTCCAAAACTATCCAATGCCCTCGGATTGCGCTTAAAGCCCCCTTTTCCATCTTTTCTGCTCATCAGCCAATTTGTTGTGCGTTTCATCATTTGTGCATCAACTAAATTCCCAGTAACATTTTGCATATCTTTAAATTCCATCAAACCATAGGCTGTCAAGGCTTCATGAGCAGGATTCGAACCAAACCACTCATATCCTTTGTCTTTTGTTTCGAAAGAAACCAAACGTTTGTAGCCTTTTTCTGTAAGTGCTGTTGCTTTCTTCAAAGCAGCTTGTTGCTTTTCGTTGAGGTCTTTTTGAATAGAAAGATAATCCATTACTAAAAGGTTTGGATAAGTAGAAGATGATGTTTGCTCAAAACACCCATACGGTTCTCTCAAAATAGATTCAATACCAGCCAAAAGGTCGTCCAAAACAGAAGGAAAAGCTGTAAAAGTAGCCTTGCTTGTTCCCATTACAGGATTTGTAATTTCGAAAGAATAGGTTTTGTCTTGGCTTTCTCCAGAGAGTGCAATGGCAGCAGGAAAACCTTTTGAAAACACCTCTACTTCTTGTTCGAAACGGTCTTGAGTTCCATTTTGCCCTACAAACTGCACAATAAACTTACCTTTTCCAGCTTCATTTTCAATCAAGAAATTCATATTGACCACTCTTGTTTCATTGGGTTTTAATGTGATTCTATTTTTCCATTTGCTTTCCGAAACAGGAATCCAAGAAGAGGGATAATCTGCCGAAACCGTTCCACTCAATGCCTTATTGGTATTGTTTTGTAACATCAAAGGAATAGAAATTTTATCTCCCATCGACATAAACAAAGGCAATTTTGTATCTAAACTAAATGGTAATTGTGTATAAAATACATCTTCTGTTCTTCCAATACTCCCATCTGTTGCAACGCCTTCACAAATAGCACGAAAAGCCGTAATTTCATCGGACATATAAAAGGTTACTTGTGATTTTCCTTTTGCATCTACTTTTATATTTCCACTCCAAAAAATAGTACTTCTAAAATCGGTTCTCGAAACGGTTTGTGTTTCTTCTTTTTTAGAATAATCAACTTTAGGAAAAACCCTAGCACGATGATAGGTAACGACTGGCAAATTAGGCTTTTCATCTTTTTTGTCTTCAAGTATATCTGCATTGAAAACACCATTAGCTAACAATCCACCTACTGCAATTTCTTGCATTGGTTCTTCTTTTGCTTCTGCTTCTTCTTTTTTATTAACTTCCAATTTAGCTCCTTTTTCTTTTTCTTGAAAAGCCATTATGGGTTTTTCAGGTGTTTCATCATCTAATAATATCTCTTCTTGATTCATTTCTAAAACCATATTTGGCTCTGCTGCTGCTCCGTCAAATGCACCAAACATACGTTCTTTTCTTTGTATTTTGCTATAATCATACAAATTCAAAGAATAAGATTGAGAATAAGCTACAATATATTGAGTTGCTTTTTTATCATTATCTTTTGCTACAATCGTAAGTGGCTCATAGAGTTTGTAATTTTTAAACTCAAAATAACCATTTTTATCTGTTTTAGTAGAAATATCTTTTCCTTGTATTTCTACTTTTACATTTTTGGCTGGTTTGCCGTTTTCATCATTTACAGTTCCTGCAATAATTGCCTTTTCAGCATTATACTTCAGAGTAATAGATGATTTCTGAACTTGCTCCCACGTAAACTTTCTCCAACCATGTGTAAGCATCAACAAATCTCTAGCCTGTGCAGCTTTTTGTTCATTTTTATCAAAGTAAAAACGAGGTTCTTTTACTTCTCCTTTTAAGTCAGCTTCTAACAAAAGATGCGACAAAATATGACTAGACTTGTCATCGGCAAAAGAAAGAAGTTTGTCATCAACAACAGAAAGCGACAAATTTGCTGGCATTGGTATTCCTCTATGGTCTGTAACCTTGATATCTAGTGTAACTTTTTCACGAGGTTGATATTTTTCTTTGTTTGATTTTATCGAAACATTGAGTTGTTTGTCTGTATTTAGGAAAACCAAACGCTCGGCTCTTTCTATTTTTTTGGAATCAAAAAGCGTAAAATTAGCTACTCCAATCGGCATTTCATTGGTCGGAATATTGATTGAATTTTTCCCTTTTTTTACAGACATTTTTTTAGTGAAAATAATTTCTCCACGCATTTTTCCTACTAAAAATATTTCTTCCATTAAAGGAGAATAAACAGAAAATTTTAGATTTGAAGTGTTATAAATCTTTTTCTTTTTTGCTTTATTTCTTTTGCTTGAAACTGGAAAGTCCAACTTCAATCCGTAACCTACCTCAACAGTTTTAGGTAATTTGTAGGTTGTTTTTACGCCTTTCGGACTTGTAATTTTGGCTGTATAAATTTCATTTTCTTTTGCCTCAAACTCAAAACTTCCCATTCCTTTATGAAATGATGAAAAGCTACCTACTTCTTTTCCTTTTTCATTTAGAACAATTCCTTGAATATCGGCAGGTTTTCCAAATTCATCTTTACACCAAAAAGCTATATTTGATTTTGTGTTTGTTAAAATATCGCCTCCTTCTGGAAAGAATTGCAAATCAAAAACAGTGTTTGCAAGTGGAATAGAACGAGAAATAGACTCTGTTTGCCCATTATGAGAAAGCAAAACATTGAGAAGCCCATCGGCTGTGTCTAGTTTTTTAGGAAGCTCAAAAGAAATGGTTGTTTTTCCTTCGCTATCTGTTTTGGCTTTTGATTTTGAAATAACATTGCCTTTTAAGCTCACTACAAAATCAATATCTTTATTTGCAATGGCTTCATTGGTAAGGCTCTGCAAATCTAAATCTGCTTTTACTACATCTGCTGCACCATAGGCATCTTTCTGAAAATCTAATTTCATTTTTAGACGAGGCAAGACTACTTTCTGAACTGTTATTTCTTTTTCGAAAACAAGAGGACTGCCTTCTTGATTTTTATCATCTTCTGCTACAAAATTTTCTTGCCATTTTGTGTAGGCTTTTATTTTATAAAGCCCTCCTGCTGCATCTTCTCCTAAATCAAACTCGCCTGATGCTGTTCCTTGGTCTAAGATAAGTTGAATTTTTTTGGCTGTATTTCCTTTTGGGTCTATAAATTCGACGTGCAGAATGCCACTACGTTTCGAAGGCTTTAGAGTAGCTTCGTCTTGAATATATGCCTGAAACCAAATCGTTTCAGAAGGTTTGTAAAAAGGTTTGTCAAGATGTAAATAGACTCTTTCGGAAGAATATTTTTCTTGAAAAGAAGTGTTTATTTCAGTTAGTTTTTTGAGCCAGTCATCTCCATTTTTTGAGCGAAAACTCCAAAGAGTAACCACCCCTGCTGTAAGTGCTGCGCCTGCTAGTAAGTGCCACATACGAAAAAATTTAAGTTGCATAATTGATGTATTAATAATAAGTAAATTAAGAAAATTTTATAAAAAAATGAGTTATTTGACTATGTTTTATTAATCAGATGTAGAATGACTAGAAATTCCATAATTTTTTTTCAGAAAAAAATAAATTAAATAAAAAAACATGCTACTAGACATTTTTCAAAATTAAAGAATTGGTTTTACTTTTTTAAAAAACAACTTCTCTACTCTCAAATAACTTCAATTAAATATTTGAATAATTTGTAATTTTGCAATATAAGGAACAAAAATTAACTATTTAATTCATAATTAGGAACTGTTTTCAATCAATCAACTATAAAAATCATCAAAAAATGATACAAACAAAATTAAGTGTAAATATCAATAAATTTGCAACACTGCGTAATGCACGAGGAGGTAATAATCCTGATTTGATAAAGGTAGCTCAAGATTGTGAGCGTTTTGGGGCGCAAGGAATTACGATACACCCACGCCCAGATGAGCGTCATATTCGGTACGATGATGCCTTCGAATTATCCAAAATTGTACAAACAGAATTTAATATTGAAGGGAATCCACAAAAAGGGCGTTTTTTAGAAATTGTAAAAGAAATTAAGCCCACACAGGCTACCTTAGTTCCTGATTCTGATGGTGTTTTGACTTCAAATGCAGGTTGGGATACTATCAAGCATCAAGATTATTTGAAAGAAATAATTACAGATTTGAAGGCTTTGGGGATTCGTGTTTCTATTTTTATTGACCCAATAGAGCAATATATTGAAGCTGCTGCTAATACAGGAGCTGACCGAATAGAGTTTTATACCGAAAGTTATGCAAATAATTTTGAAGAAAATCCTGAAAAAGCAATTCTTAATTATGTTGAATGTGCCAAATTTGCACACCAATTAGGATTGGGAATCAATGCAGGACACGATTTGGATTTGAATAATTTGAATTATTTAGCCAAACATTTGCCTTATTTAGAAGAAGTTTCTATTGGTCATGCGCTTGTTTGTGATGCACTTTATTTGGGACTTGAAAATACGATTGGGCTTTATAAAAGAGCTTTGAGAGTATAATTAATAAAAATAATCCTATACACCTTTTTAAAAAAAAAATTATAGGATTATTTTTTCTAAAGATAAAAATTAGATAATTAATGTATTACAGTAGTAATTTTTAATTCGTAATTAATTGCTATATCTTTTTGCACTCTTTGATTGTGATTCCAGTTCCCCACATAAATATTCCAAATCCCATTGCTTCTTCTGCTTTTACTTCTACTTTTAATCCTTCTTTTTGAAATTCAGATGCTAGATTTTCGGGTTTGTATTCTGTGCCATCGTCGGCAATAATTCCCCAAAAACCACCTTCTAAATCTTGATAAACTACTTTGCCTTTGAAATGTGTCATAATTAAAAAATAAATTGAATAAATAAAAAATATGGTTTACGAAATAAGAAGTAAATTTTATCGATATATAAATTTTATAATTTGAAATGTCGTAATTTTTAATTCGTAATTCGTAATTAA
This sequence comes from uncultured Cytophagales bacterium, assembly GCA_937136415.1. Classification (GTDB taxonomy): domain Bacteria; phylum Bacteroidota; class Bacteroidia; order Cytophagales; family Bernardetiaceae; genus Bernardetia. The sequence goes on from CAKZOK010000071.1 coordinate 21,908, forward strand.
ATGTTAGTTTTTAGGTTTTTTATAAACAGGAACACTGCTACACGCCTCTCCAAACATAATCAATTTTGCAATGGGAGCAAGCCTAGAAGTAACTTCTCCATAAACAAAATTTGGAATCTGAATTTTGCTACACCCTTTAATAACCACTTTTTGGGCATCAAATTGCTGCCAATCAAAAGCATTAAAAAGCTCTCTATACAATTCACTTTCTAATTCTTGGCTCGTTCCTATGATTACTTTTCTAGCAAATGGTTGAATATTCGAAAGCACAACCATAAATGCCCACATCGGAACGATAGCATCAACCGAACAGATTATATTTACAAATTTGCCTTCATATTGTTTCCAATCATATTGTTTGACAAACTCTCTAAAATCTTTTTCTTTCAAAATAAGTTCTTGAAAAAGATTGATTTTCAAATCATATATAACTCGTTCGCCTTTTGGATACAAATCTTCCAAATCGAAAGTAATAACTGATGAATTAGTGATTTTATTTAATGTTTTTTCCATAATTTGATTTTCAACCCTCAACGAGGCTTTACCATCGTTGAGGACTAGTTACTGTTTTTTCATCATTTTGAAAGTAAAGACTGTCAAAACTAAAATAATTGCTCCCATCAGAAGCCACAACCAAAGCGAATTTTCGAAAAGAGGTTTTATTTTTTCTACTTCTTTTTGTGGAATTTTTTGTTGCGCTTCCAATTCTAATGAAGGCAAATCAGTAGAAATGGTATTTTCAAAACGAACAATATCATAATTAGGTTTCTGTAAATTTTGATTTCCATACATCAAAAAATAATTCATCGTCTTTTCATTTGGGCTTACCCTAACAAAAAGCTGATTTTGATATGTCTTTATTTTCACTTGCTCAATATCCAAAGGCTGATTGTCTTGGTTATCAATTATGATTTGATAATGGTCAGATTTTGTATCCGAATCTATCAAAAAACTTGAAACTCCGTTTTGTTTTTCTATTGATGAAAGTGTATTTGTATGAAGTGTTACAAAATTATAGACTACTCCTTTTTGAGTTATCACACTGTCTAGCAAGTACTTAAATTGAATATTTCTATAATAATCAAAATCATTTTTTACCCCCAAAGAAAGAAAATCAATGGGAACAGAATGAGCTAATTTTATATCAATAATAGTTTGTTTTTTCTCTTTATCAACTTTTATGTTTTGAGAAGTGATTTTTATTTCTTCAAAATTTCCTGTTGTTGTTTTTTGTAAGAAAACAGTTGCAGCATTTAATTTGGGAATATTACTTTTAAATTTATTTTCAGATTTATTTGTAAGTTTTATTCTGTAATATTTATATTTTGAATTTGCAAAAGCTAATTTTGTAAAATTATAATTTGTAAATTCATTTTGAATAGAAATAATACGATAATCACTCAAAACCTCAAACCATTCATTTTGGTCTTGACTTCCCTCTAGTTTTATTCTCCAATCAAAATTGGTGTTTTCAAAATCTAATTGTATTAGATTTATTGATTCCTCATTATTTTTTTCTTGTTTTTCTAAAGTAAAAAAATAGGCATTTTCTTTTTTAGAAGAATTAATAATTTCAAAATCAACTTCTTCATTTTGAAATTTTTGAGTTATTTTTTTTACTAAAAAAGGGGTTTCTAATGTATCTGAATCTGAAACACCAAAAATTCGAATATCTGAAAAATTAGTATTGGTTTTTTCTATAATTTCGATAGGCAAATTTATCTTATACCATTCTGTTTGTTTGCTCTTCTTAATGCCTTTTATTTCTCTTTTGTATAGAAAATTTTGAGCAAACGTGCTATTACTCAAAAACAGTAAAGCAAGTATAAAGCTAAATTGAAAGATTATTTTTTTCATACGTTTTATTTTAATAACTGGTTCAAGCGTCGACGCTTGAACTAGGCTGTTCAAAATTTGGTTATTTTCTCATACAGTTTTCGTGTCTTTTGAAATTTAGCTACATCGTAGTGTAACCTTGTTGTTGGTATTCTAAATGTGTCTAATTTCAAGGTTACGCTACTCTGTAGCTCCTAAATGCCTTCATTTTGATTAAAATCTACAAAGGGTACGCTG
>CAKZOK010000072.1 GCA_937136415.1 uncultured Cytophagales bacterium
AATGCTATATTAGTTGCCCATTTCCCAAATTTTATTAATTGGTTATTCCCAATTAACTTAAACAGCTTGTGAGCCCATTTCAACTCAGAATTTGATTTGCCCGAAAAGGCAACTTCAGTATTATCAAAAGAAAGCATACGCAATAATTAGTTACATCATTTTTTCGGTTTTTCCATTTCTATTCGAAAAAACACCACCAAATGTAACATTTTTATTCTTTTTTATTTGCCCTGTTTTTAAATAAAAAATGAAACAAAACTAGTAAATGCTTTAAACCAAAGTGGCAATATCAAAATAAAAGGAATAAAATCAGGAATTTTTAAAACTGCAGAAGGCATTTGGTTCGACAAAGAAAATATGCAGTACTTCGTAGCTAACATAGATGGCTATAAAGGATACACACAAAATAAATCATATCAAGTCCGAAAAATAATAGAATTAGACGGAGAGTTTGAAAAAGATACTTTCTTCAAACTTTTAGATATAAAATTTGTGCGTTACGGACAATATACTGTTGTGCCTTATCCATTTAATTTGATAAAAAAAGACAATGAGGAATAAGTTATTTTGCCTACTCTTATTCTAAAAAGCAAAAAAGCTCAAAGACAATTTTGCCTTTGAGCTTTTATATAATCCTCAACGACGGTTTTAGACCTCGTTGACGGTTAGTATTTACTAATTCACACGCTCAAAAATACCTGCGATACCTTGTCCACCACCAATACAGGCAGTAACCATTCCGTATTTTTTGTCTTGCGCTTCCATTTCGTGCATAAGCTGAATAGTAAGTTTTGCGCCAGTACAACCTAGAGGGTGTCCGAGTGCGATTGCTCCACCATTCGGATTTACTTTTTCTTCATCTAATTTCAAATCACGAATTACGGCTAAAGATTGTGCTGCAAAGGCTTCATTGAGTTCGATAATATCAATATCTTCCAAATTTAGGTTGGCTTGTTTCAATGCTTTTGGCACAGCAGCCACAGGACCAATCCCCATAATACGAGGGTCGACACCAGCAGAAGTATAAGCCAACATTTTGAGGCGAGGTTTCAAACCTAATTCCTCTACCATTTTTTCAGACATAACAAGTACAAAAGCTGCACCGTCCGAAGTTTGAGAAGAGTTGCCAGCCGTAACCGTTCCATCACTTGCAAAAGCAGGGCGCAAACGCTGCAAACCTTCCATAGAAGTTCCTGCACGAGGTCCTTCGTCTGTATCTACTGTAAATTTGCGAGTTTTCTTTTGTCCGTCTTCGTAATAATTTTCTTCTATCTCAACAGGAACAATCTGACTTTTAAATTTTCCTTCTTCGATAGCTTTCAATGCTTTTTGATGCGATTTTACTGCAAACTCATCTTGGTCTTGACGAGTAATTTTGTAATCACGTACAATTTCTTCTGCTGTAAGTCCCATAGAAAGCATGTATTCTGGGTGTTCGCTTACGATATTCCAGTTAAGAGCAGGTTTGTAGCCCATCATTGGAAGAGCCGACATAGATTCAGTTCCTCCAGCAATAATACAATCTGCCGTTCCTGCTTGGATACGTGCCGAAGCCAATCCGATAGCTTCCAAACCCGAACCACAATAGCGATTCAGAACCATTCCGGGAACATTTAGAGGCAAAGAAAGAAGAGAAACAATACGTCCCATTTGCATTCCTTGCTCACCTTCTGGAATTGCATTACCAACGATAAGGTCGTCAATGCGTGTTGGGTCAAGATTTGGAACAGATTTTACAAGATGCTTAATTACATCGGCTGCCAAATCATCTGAACGGTAGTTTTTGAAACCACCTTTTTTAGCTTTTCCTACGGCAGAGCGAAAGCCTGTTACTATATATGCTGTATTCATTTCAGTTATCAATTATCAGTTACCAATTTTTGCAGTTACCAGTAATTAGTTACCAGTAACCAGTTTATCTCAAACTAGCAACCTATGTTATTTAATTTTTTTATAAAATGCTTTAAAATTATTTCTCGCTCAAGCATCTGCTTGGACGCTCTTTTTTAGCAAGCATATGCTTGCAAAAGAACCAGCACAAGATAGAATCTTGCGCTAGGATTAATTTTATATTAATTTCTCAACGGTTTGCCTTTGAATAAAATGCTATTTATTCTATCTAGTGTTTTTTGCTCACCAGAAAGAGATAAAAACGCTTCTCTTTCCAAATCTAAAAGATACTGCTCTGAAACTTTTGCAGGACCCGACAAATCGCCACCAGCAATAACATACGCTAGTTTTTTAGCAATTTTGATGTCGTGTTCAGAGGCATAATGTCCGTAAAGCATTCCAACTGCACCAGCCGTAAATGTTGCAAGAGCTGTGCGCCCTTCTACTGCAATATCTAATTGTTGAACAGGCTGTGTATAACCAGAGGCTACCATTTCCATCGCTTTGCGTTTGGCATCTGCCAACAAACGAGAACGGTTTAATGTATAATCATCGTGTCCACGCAAAAATCCCATTTCTAATGCTTCTTGTGCAGAAGTAGCCACTTTTGCTGTTGCGATATTCAAGAATACATCTTGCAAACGGTTTACTCTTGGGTCGCCTGTTGTAAATGTATTTGCAGTACGACGAATCATTTCTTTCGTTCCACCACCAGCAGGAATTAGACCGACACCAACTTCTACAAGACCCATATAGGTTTCTGCGTGTGCTTGAACGTGGTCAGAATGCAAACAAAGCTCACAACCACCACCCAAAACAAGCCCAGATGTTGCCGAAACTACAGGAATTGCAGAATATTTGACACGCATCATTGTATTTTGGAACTGCGCAATCATCATTTCTACTTCATCAAATTCTTGCTCTAAAGAATACATATACAGCATTGCAAGGTTTGCACCTGCCGAGAAGTTTGGCGCATCATTTCCGATTACCAAACTTGTATAGCTTTTTTCTGCTAAAGTAATTGCTGTATTTATTCCTTCAATGATTTCACTACCAATAGCATTCATTTTGGTATGAAATTCTAGACCAAGAACACCATCACCCAAATCAAAAATAGTTGCACCATCATTATTCCATACTTTATTTGTCGGACGAATAGCATCTAAAACAATAAATTCTTCAGTTCCTGGAACTACTTTATATGATTTTGATTCAATATCATAATATTTTCTCTGACCGTTTTCTGTTTTGAAGAATGAATCTACATTTTTTACCCAATCAGCAACTTTGTAGCCAGCCTCTTCCATTTTAGAGATTGTTTCTTTCACACCGAGTGCGTCCCAAGTAGCGAAAGGCCCCATTTCCCAACCAAAACCAGCAGAAACAGCGTCATCAATTTGATAAACGTGGTCTGCAATTTCTGGAATACGATGAGAAACATAAGCGAATACATCATAAAATGTAGTACGGAAAAATTCGCCATATTTAGAATCATCATTCAAGAAAATAGCAAAGCGTTTGCTCAAATCATCTTCATCTTTTGCTTTTCCAAAAACTGGAATTTTTGGTTTTTCGGTAGGCTTATACTCATAATCATTCAAGTCTAATTCAAGAATTAGGCGTTTGCCATTTTCGTCTTTTGTTTTCTTGAAATAACCTTGTTTTGTTTTGTCGCCGTACCATTTACGCTTGTCAAGTTCTTTTACAATGTTTGGCAATTCGAACATTTCTTTGCGCTCATCGTTTGGTACATTTTGAGCTACACCATTTGCTACTTTTATTGTTGTATCTAATCCGACAACATCAAGTGTACGGAAAGTAGCCGATTTTGCACGTCCGATAATTGGTCCTGTAAGTCTATCTACTTCGCCAACTGTCAAACCATATTTTTCAACGGCATGAAGCCCAGACATAATTGCAAAAACACCAACACGATTGGCAATAAATGCAGGAGTATCTTTACAAAGAACAGTTTCTTTACCTAAAAAACGGTCGCCGTATTCTAAAAGGAAATCTACAATTTCTTGTTTTGTGTCTTTACAAGGAATAATTTCCAAAAGGCGCATATAACGTGGAGGATTGAAAAAGTGCATTCCACAAAAATGCTCTTTAAAGCCTTCTGTTCTGCCTTCGATGAGCATGTGCATCGGAATACCAGAAGTATTTGAAGCAATAATTGCATCTTCTCTACGATATTTTTCTACTCTTTCGAAGAGTTGTTGTTTGATGTCAAGTCTTTCAATAACAGCTTCCAAAATCAAATCGCAATCTGCAATCCAATCAAGATTATCTGTTAGGTTTCCTGTTTTGATACGGCTTGCAAAACTTTTGCTATAAAAAGGAGCAGGCTTAGATTTAGTAGCTTCTTTCAAGAATTTGTTTACAATACTATTTCTCCAAAGAAGGCTTTTTTCTTGCTTTTCATCTTTGGGAGCATCTAAAGGAACAATGTCTAATAAGACAACTTCACAACCGATATTAGCAAAATGGGCAGCAATACGAGAACCCATTACACCAGAGCCTAAAATCGCCACCTTACGAATATGGCGTTCTGATTTAGTTTGTGTGCTTTTGGCAGCAGGAGCTTGAGCAACTTGAGTCATAAAATATATAGTTTTTGAGTTAATATAAAATCAATGAGGAATAATTACAAATTGAAAAATTAAAAATACAAACTACTGATTATCAGTAAATTTAAAACTTAAAAATAGTAATTTGTTTAATTTTTATTCCTAAGTAAATTATACAATTATTTATTGAATAGAAATTCATTTTTTTTAAAATAATATTCTGCATAACTTATTATAAACCAAAGATAAGAAAAATTTACAAAAAATAGTATGCGTGCATAATTATTTTAGTTTTTTTTACAACAAAAAACCCTAAAAGTTATGAAGACTCTTAGGGTTTAATGAATAGTTTTATTTTTGAACGTTGTTTTTTTGGGCTTCTTCTACTTTTGTGCGTACATCTTGAATAAAATCATTTTTTTGTGAGAGGTTTCTTTCAGCCGTTCTGTTTATATGTTCTATTACTTCAAAGAAATTTTCCATTTTTTCTGGGGAAAGTTTATCAAAAATCTGTTTGTTGAATGTTTTTACAGATTGTCTGGCTGCTTCTCTTCTTAATTTTCCTTCATCTGTCAAGCAAATCATTACTTTTCTACGGTCTTCTGTATCACTTTGGCGAACAATCAGCCCTTCTTCTTCCATTGACTTCAAAATACGTGTCAAGGAGCGTGCTTCCATTCCCATAAGAGGGGCTATTTTGGTAGCAGGAGAGCCTTTTTCTTGGTCAATATTTAATAAAACAAATCCTGTGGAATGTGTAATTCCGTGTTCTGTTCCTATCATATTATACATTTTGGCAATCGATAACCAAGATGCTTTAATAGCAAAATCAACAGAACGTCTTTTTTTTTTATCTATTAAGGAATTATCTATTGATGAGTTATTTGTTTTATTCATTGTGTATTTTGGTATGTGTGTTTTGGTTGTTTTATAGCCTTATTTGACGTTATTCAAAATAATAAGCTACTTAACAAAGATACATAAATTTGTTATGCGTGCATAATTTTTTATGAATTTATTATATTTTTCTTAGAGGGTTCTTATACTTCGTTACTGTACGCTACTTTTTTTAAAAGTGGATTTTAGTTGTAGGGCAACATTATATTTGTAGCATTAAAAGGTTATTTATTTTAGTTTAATTTTCAATTTCTGTAACTTCACAAATACATCTAAAACCCAGCCACGAAGTAGGATATTTGTAACGGATTCTTTCATTTATTGTACTTTGAAGAGGAACATGCAACCACGAACCACCCTTTGAAATCCCCTCTTCGGCTATCATTTCGGCTACATTTCCGATGGTATGATGAAGTCCTAGAAGGTTTGTAGGTTCGGCATAGGCATAAAAAATAGGTGGAATTGGTGTAGAATCATTTTTTGATTTATTTAATTTTTCACTCAAATTAAAGACTGAAAGTGAAATAATAGAAGTATCAAAACCATATTTTGTATTATCTTGATTTAGTGTATCAATGAAAGATAAAGCTGCTTTTTCCCACTCTTTTTCGGTAGGCAAACGATACTCAAAGCGATATTTTTTATCTCTTGTACTAACAAAATTTTGTGTTGCAATCTTACCTCTCCATTTACAATAATTAGTAGCTTGTTGATAAGAAACTCCTACGACAGGCAAAAAACGATAATTTTCATATTCAAGATAACCCAAAGAAAGAGAAAGTTTTACAGAATCTGAAAAAGGAACTTCTTTATCCATCCAAACGCCATTTGTAGGTATTTGATTTTGATAATAATTGTAAGAAGAATCTTCATTGATATAATGTAAATATTCTAAATAACTAAGATTGACAATTTCTGTTTTGTCCATAAATAAATTGTCATTTATCCAAACGGTATTGGGAGGCGTGGGCAGATTTGGTTTTTTAGAAAGGTGGTTTTTGGTATTTTTATTAACTTGTTTTTGCCAGTTTTTGTATGGAGAAGAACAGGAGAAAATAGAAAAAAATAAAATAAACAGAACCAATTTTTTTATAAACATGAGAAGTAAAATTATAACACTGACAAGACTAATTCTTAAATGATTTCAATAAAAAAAGATAGAAATAGTTACTTTAGAAACCTAAAAAAGACAAAGAATATTGAACAAATATACAAAGGAATTTTTAGATATTTCTATCTATTTGATTGACACTAATGCAGCAGTTGTATCAAAATTAGGGAAGAAAGTTTAATGAAATTAAAAATACTTTTAAATTATGTCTGTTGTTTTTTTTATAAAATAAACCTATTTTGTGAAATAATTTGAAAATAGTCTTTTCTATTTACTTTTTTTATTTTTCTATTATCTATTAATACAGAAATTATAAATCATCTATGAGTACGAATACTGCACTTACTATTCCTAAAAATACTCCTGAAGAAGTATCTAATGCATGGTTACATTCTTTAGAGCTTGCTCAAAAAAGAGATTTACCAAAAGAGGTGCAAAAGAACTTTGAAGTATATTATAAACATTTTGACCAAAAATATACAGAAGCATTAATTGAACATGTGATTGCGCCCATGTCAGATTATTATTATCGCCCTGTTTTTGTAGGTTTTGATGAATTAGAGGAAAGAAATAATCCAGAAAGACCATTGATTTATTATAGTAATCATTCTGGAATGGCTTTTCCTTGGGACGGAATGGTATTTTTAGCAGAAATATTTAGACAATTTGGATTTCAAAATAAAGCAATTCGCCCTTTGGTTGCTCCTATGCTTTCACAGTCTGCGCTCATGAATCCATTTGGTGCATATAATTTGTGGCGAAAAGTAGGAGGGATTGATGCAACAACTATCAACTTTGAAACGATGATGAATTGTAATGATTATAATGTTATGATTTATCCTGAGGGAGTTCCGGGAATTGGGAAAGGTTTTAATCGAAAATATGAAGCGCAACGTTTTTCTACTTCTTTTATCAGAATGGCTCTCAAATACAAAACTGATATTATTCCTTTTGCGAGTGTCAATGGCGAATATATCAATCCTCATACTTATAGTATTCCTTGGGTCAATAAATTGGTTAATAAAATAGGGATTCCATTTTTGCCTGTGGGTATCATTACGGCACTTGTTCCTGTTTTTCCGTGGCTTTTTTATACTGGTTTTCCTGCAAAAATGACTTATGTAAAAGGCAAACGAATAAATCCATTAGAGCTTTTGGGCAAACCAGCCGAAGAAGCAACACAAGAAGATATAGTCAAAATTAGAGATTATGTAAGAGATGAATTTCAAAAATTACTTGATGATTCGGTAGAAAAATATGGTAAAAAACCATTTAATTGGAAAGATTTGAGAGCTACCAACAAAGGAAAAGAAAAACGAGGAAGCAAAATTCGTTTCTTTCCTTACTTGACACCTATTGGCTGGCCTTTGCTTTTTGGAGAATTTGATAGAAAATATAGAAAATATGACCAAGAAGGCAGGAAAGGAAAGTTTAAATTACGTATGCGTAGAAGAGATTTTTTACCTTTACTTTTCAAAAATTTGATTACTATTTCCTATTTTATTCCTGTTTTGGGTTGGATTCCTCTTGCCATTCGGGGATACTCAAAACCCAAAGGAGAAAAATAAACTAAAAATAGGAGTTACAAAATACAAAAAAAAGGAATTTGAATAATAATTATTCAAATTCCTTTTTTTTATTTATAAGAGAATAAAAATTCTATAAATCATCATCATCTGCTACCTTTGGCGCACGGATTCCGACAATAAGACTACTCCATTCCTTAGCTTTCCAAATTCCTCTATCGTTTTGATGTACTTTGATAGGACGAGCAGAACTTGCACCCGAAGAAGGTATAAAAAGTTTTATCAATCCATCTTTTTCTTTTCCACTATAAGCATTTGTTGAAAAATTAAATACTAATTTTCCTGATGGAATTTTGTAACCATTCTCTACTTTTGTTCCTTGTATGTACGAAAAAGGAACATAAGGCGAGCGTTTTATTTGAGATTTAATTAAATTCAAATCATTTCTTGAAACGATATATCCTTTATAGCCATCATTTTTAGTCGTTTTTGAAACTCTTGATTTATCGACAGCAATGGTAAGGCAAGGCAAGCCCAATTTTGGATTTTGACTATATAATATTAAGGCAACAATCATTGTAGTTGCGCCTCCTTCTGGTGTTTTGCTGATTTTATTTCTCATTTCCAAAAACTCTTCTACTGTACTAGGAAGTTTTTCTAGGGTGATAGTTCTAGGTTTTTCTAAGGTTCTTGAAATAGATTTTTCTGAAATAACAGGATTGTTTTTGAATGCGCTAAAAGAGAATAATAGTGTAAAAAAAACTCCTACTAAGAGTAGTGATTTTGAAGTAATATTCATTGTATTAAAAAATTAATGATAAGAATTTGGTTAATTTGAATCTAATTAAGCTCAATAATTACACCAAAATTACATACAATAATTATTCACTTGTCTTTAATACAATTCTAAATGTAGTTCCTTTTCCAACTTCTGACTTCAAAACACTTATTTTTCCGTTGTGATATTGTTCTATAATTCTTCTTGCTAGAGTAAGCCCTAATCCCCAGCCTCGTTTTTTGGTGGTAAACCCAGGTCTAAAAACAGTTTTGATTTGTCTTGGAGGAATCCCTTTTCCTGTATCTGTAATGTCTAAAATAAGTTGTTTTTGATTTCTGTTTGAAGAGAAAAAGAGTGTAATGCTTCCCTTTCCACCTGTTTCAATCATTGCATCAACAGCATTTTTACAAATATTTTCGATGACCCATTCAAATAATGGTTTATTTATTTGAGCATATAATTTAGCATTTTTGTTTGCTCTGATAGTCAATTTTACTTTTGTAGAAATTCTTTTTTTGAGATATTCTGTCACTCCTTCTGTAACCTCCAACACATTTTCAGAACTCAAATCAGGTACAGAACCAATGCTTGAAAAACGCCCAGTTATCATTGTCAGTCTTGCAATATCTTTTTCTATTTCTTGCAAAATATCTTCTTCGACGCTTTGGTCAGCTCTAAAATATTCTACCCAAGCCATAAGTGCCGAAAGTGGAGTGCCTAATTGATGTGCCGTTTCTTTGGCAAGCCCTACCCAAACTCTATTTTGTTCGGCACGGCGAGAGGAGCTAAACAAGAAATAAGCAAAAATCAAAAATGCAGCAATGAGAGAAAGTTGAGCATAAGGAAAATATTTGAGTTGTGTAAGTAGTGTAGAGTTTTCGTAATAAATATAGTATTTCCATTCTTCTGAAATTTTTACTTCAATGGGAGGGTGTTCTTCTTTCATCGAAATTAGATGTTCTCTTAATGTTTCATCTTTTTGTTGTTGAGAAGCATTTTTTTTAAATTCAATATTTCTTGATTCGTTTGGATTGCCTTCTTCGTCAGCAATAATCATGGGAATAGATTGATTTCCCTGCAAAATATTTGTTACCAAAAAATTTAGCATCAAGCTATCTTCTACCTGTACAACTAATTCTTGAGCTTTTGCAACCAAATCAATCTGTTCTTGCTCACGTTCTGCCAAGCTATCAACTAACTGATTGGTGTAATAAAGAGAAGTCAAACCAATAAATGAAGCAAAAAGAATAACAATCCATTTGAGTTTGGAGGGAGATTGATTAATAGAAATCATAGTTTTTGGCTGATTTTTTGATTAATTTTGTAGTCAAATGTATAAAAAAAATATAAGTAAATTTTAATTTCTTATTTATTTATACTAGATTAAACGAACTTATTAAGCAATAATGTAGTTGAGGGTAAGTCTTCATAAATTTGATAGTACTTTGTCACTCTTTTAATTTTTAAATTATAATGAAAAAAAGCAAGCAGAAAAAGCTAGAGAAAAAACGTCAAGAGTTAGCAAAAAAAATAGATAAAAAATTAGACTATGAGTTTGATTTTTTGGGAATGCGAGTAAATGATTTGCTTAGAAATTCTACATCTGAAATAGTTGAAGATTCAAAAATTCAGAATAAAATGACATTCTTACATCTTTGTGCTATATTTTTTAATGAAGAAAAATTAAAGAATTTTTTGGCTATGCCAGAATGGGACGAAAAAATAAAGGAAAGAAAACAGCTCTTGACTGTAATTGGAAAAGTGAGAAACGAACTCAAAGATATAGAAGACAAACTCTATAAAAGTATGATTGATAAAAATGAGGGAAGTTAAGAAAATAAGGATAAAAAAGCAGTTTTTACTTTGGGATTCTATAATCTATTTTATTTTGAACTTTTCTTTGTTCTTTCTAGTTGTAATCGTATATTTGCAAGCCAGTTGATTTTCAAAAGGAAAATTGATTTGCAAATTAAATACATGGGGCTGACTGGTTTCGACAGGACGAGTCTTTGCGTGTATAAGCATGTAGGCTATTGAGAAAACTAGCCTTATATCGATTTTCTCAAAACAACAATCGGCGAATCTAATTACGCCATGGCTGCCTAACTCTAGGAGTTAAGTAACCATTGTCTTTGCTTAGTGTCTTTGTTCTACCGACACTAACCTCCGTTTACCACGTAAACACATAGACATCAACCCCCGTTAGAACTAAGCAATGATGAGTGCAACGGCATCTGCGACAAAAATTCAGTTGATAAGGAAAAACCTTGGACGTTATCGCCTAGTTCTTTCCCGACAATTAATAGGATAACTAAACATGTAGAAGCCACGACGAACGCCGTATCTGGACGTGGGTTCGACTCCCACCAGCTCCACAAAAAAAAAGCTATATATTAAATTATATAGCTTTTTTTATATTTTAAATCCAATGATAAGAATATCATCAATTTGAGAAATATTTGCTGTTTTTTGCCAGTCGAAAAGAGTTGTTTCTAAAATTTGTTTTTGTTCTTGAAATGGTAATTTATGATTTTTTTGCAATAATACTTTTAATCTTTTACGCATAAATTTTTTATTTTTTTCTCCTCCAAATTGGTCTTGATAACCATCGGAATACATATAATAAGAAGTTTTATTATCAATTTTTATTATTGTGTCTTCAAAATTGATTCCTTCCGTTTTGATAGAACCTCCAATACTAAATCTACTTCCTTTATATTCTTTCAACTCCTCATCTTTTATACTTATTAGTGTGTTTTTAGCTCCTGAAAAAATAATTTGATTCTTTAATTTATCGATTACGCAGAGTGAAATATCCATTCCATCACGACTTCCTGTTTCTTCTTGTTTTAGTGTTTTGACAATTTCTTTGTGTAAACTCATTAAAATCTTTGAAGGTAAAACTATTTGTTTTTCGATAATAGCCTCTCTTAGAAGATTTGTTCCTATCATTGCCATCAAAGAACCTGGGACTCCATGTCCAGTACAATCTGCAACAACCAAAAAAGTATATTTTTGATTCTCAAAAAAAAAGTAAAAATCACCACTTACTACATCTTTGGGTAAATAAAGTGTAAAAGAATCTGAAAAAGCTGCTTGAATGGTATCTTGTGAAGGTAAAATAGCATCTTGAATACGTTTGGCATAATTTATACTTGCTGTAATATCTTTGTTTTTTAGCTCAATTTCCGTTTTTTGTTCTTTGACTGTTTTAATATTTATTGATAGCTCTTGATTGCTTTCATTGAGTTTTATAGTACGCTGCTTTACTTTTTCTTCTAATTGTTGTGTGGTTCTCTGTTCTAATTCTAATGCTTTTTTAGTTGATATTTCTTTCTCTTTTTTTATGATTCTATAACGTTCTGCAACTGCAATAGAAAGCAAAACAACTTCTAATGCCGAGCCTATTTCTGCCCCATGGTTTGTCAAAAAATTGATAGGTAAAGAGCCACTATTTCGAAGTGTAATCATTAAACCTCCTGTTATATATCCTAACCAAGCAAAAGTATAAATATAGGCAAATTTATTTCCTTTTATCCAACAATAAATACCCACCAATAATAAAGAAAAAGAGTGTAATTTAACCATATTATTAATGGCTGACTTGTAAAACGTAAAATCTAATATTAAAGCAAAAAAAGCTAATATAAAAATCAATAAAAAATATCTATAAAATAATATACTATACTTTTTAATTTTTAAAAAATGGAGAGCAAATAGACCTGTTGCATAAATAATCCCTACCATTGCAATACGAATTAAATATATATTTACACTAGGATAATTAGGGTAAATATACTTAAATAAATAACCACTTGTGCCACCAAATATAATAAGAGTAAAAAATATAGAAATTACATAATACAAATAACTTACATCTTTAACAATAATATAAATTATCAAATTATACAAACAAATTACTAATAAAATTCCAAAATAAATTCCATATCCAATATGTTTGTTTTGACTTGATTGAATAGTGCTTTTTTGAGTTGTTATTGAAAGAGGAAAAAGAATAGGATTACTAGAAACTACACGCAGATAAGATATATTTTTATGACTTTGAGTAAAATATAAGGGAAAAACAAAGCTATTAGAGGCAAGATTGGGGCGAGAAAAATAAGGATAGTGCCAACCTGTTTTTGTAACCTTCCAAACTGAATTATTTGTGATGTTTTTTTGGTAAAAAGTAATGCTGTCAGTGAAGGTTATGTCTAGGTTAAGATTCCAATCTTGAATTTCTGTTTCATTTTCTACTTCAATTTTCAACCAAATGGTATTGGAATTATAACCTAAATTGAGATGTTCAGAAGAGTTTTTAATCCATTTTGTATTAAAAATATCACTTGAAATCTCTTCTATTGTAAATGCTTTATTTTCATCTTCTATATAATAAGAAAGAGTATTTCCTAAATTAGAAATCCCTTTTTCAGTTTTTAAAGTAATTTTTTGAGCAAAGGCAGTAATTTGTAAGCAGCACAAAAACAGAAGTAAAAATAATTTACCTGTTTTATAAGGGGTGGGAAGACAAAAAATCATTTGGTTTTTTATATATATTTGGGATTTAATTCATTATATTCCATCTATTATCATAAATCAGTACAATATTATTGTTTGATAAATGTATTTAAAGTATATTTTTAGCTTGAAAAAATAAGGGTTTTTTACATGAAAAAATATAATTATACAAGGGATAAAAATACATTATATTAACTGAGTTTGAAGTAAGGGGGGCAACAGAACACAATGACTTACAATATACTAAATCTTCTTCTAATTTCTAAATCATTTGAAGCAACCTAAAAGTATTTTTTTTCATCTAGTTTTTAAATCAGTAATTCTAATTACTTTTTTAATTGTTGGAATAAAAAAAGCAACCTTTTATGAAGGTTGCTTTTTTGTTGATTTATGAATTAGCTCTCACTTTTAAAGCCCTGCGCCATTTTTGATTTCATCAACAACTGAAGGGTCAAGAAGTGTAGAAGTATCTCCTAGATTAGAAATATCTCCCTCTGCAACCTTTCTCAATATTCTTCGCATAATCTTACCTGAACGAGTTTTGGGAAGCCCAGAAACAATTTGGATTTTTTCGGGTTTGGCAATCGCACCAATTTCTTTAGAAACAGTTTGTAGAATTTCGTCTCTTAGCTCATGTTCTGATTTATTAGCAACTGAACTACAAATTACAAAGGCATAAATTCCTTGCCCTTTTATGTCATGAGGATACCCCACAACTGCCGATTCAATCACATTTTGATGCTGATTGATGGCATCTTCTACTTCTGCTGTTCCCATTCTGTGTCCAGAAACATTAATTACATCATCTACTCGTCCCAATATTCTGTACAAACCATCATGATTTCTTTTACACCCATCTCCAGTAAAATAATAGCCTTTATAAGCAGAAAAATAAGTATTCTTACAACGCTCATGGTCGTTATAGATGGTGCGTAAAATACTAGGCCATGGATATTTTATACATAAATTTCCCTCAACATTATTTCCTTCAATTTCATTTCCTTCTGCATCTAACAAAACAGGCTGAATCCCTGGTAATGGAAGGGTTGCAAAAGTAGCTTTATTGGGAGTAACTCCAGCTAAATTTGAAATCATGATGCCTGCTGTTTCGGTTTGCCACCATGTATCTACAATAGGACAATTTCCCTTTCCTATATATTGATGATACCAATTCCATGCTTCCTCATTGATGGGTTCACCTACTGTTCCCAAAACACGCAACGAAGATAAATCATATTTTTCTACAAACTCAAGTCCTTTTGCTTGCAAAGCACGAATAGCTGTTGGAGCAGTATAAAAAATAGATACTTTATATTTATCTACAATTTCCCAAAAACGTCCTGCATCAGGAAAAGTGGGTGTTCCTTCAAACATCATAGTTGTTGAGCCTGCCAAAAGAGGCGCATAAACAATATACGAATGTCCTGTAATCCAACCAATATCAGCCGTACACCAATAAATATCATCATCTTGAAGTTGAAAAACATTTTCAAAGCTGTATTTTGTATAAACCATATAGCCACCAGCATGATGCACTACTCCTTTTGGTTTGCCTGTTGAGCCTGAGGTATAAAGAATAAATAATGGGTCTTCGGCATCAATAATTGTTGCAGGACAAAATGGGTCGGCTTTATCTGCTGCTTCATTCCACCAAATATCTCTGCCCTCTTTCATCGTAACCTCTGAATTGGTGCGTTTCAAAACAATTTGCTTTTCAATAGATGGACATTTTTCTAAAGCCTCATCTACTACATTTTTTACATCAAAAACTCTATTTCCTCTAAAATTTCCGTCCGAACTTAATACTATTTTTGCTTCTGCATCATTTATTCTATCTCTTAAAGCAGCAGCCGAAAACCCTGCAAAAACTACTGAATGAACAGCTCCAATACGAGCGCAAGCCAAAACACCAATCGCTAACTCTGGAATCATTGGCATATACAAAACTACTCTATCGCCTTTTTTTACACCATTATCTTTCAAAACATTTGCAAACTGACAGACTTTTTCATGTAATTGTTTGTAAGTAAATTCTATTTCATCTTCCTCTGGGCTATTTGGCTCCCATATTAAAGCTACTTTATTGCCTTGTGTGAGCAAGTGCCTATCCAAACAGTTTTCTGTAATATTAAATTTTGCTCCTTCAAACCATTTTACAGAATAATCTTCAAAGTCATATTCCAAAACATTGTCCCATTTCTTATGCCATGAAAAAGTTTTGGCTACATCTTCCCAAAAACGTTTGGGGGTTTCTACACTCTTTTGGTATGCTCTTGTGTAATCTTCTAAAGTTTTGATTCTCATGGTTGTGTATAATTTATGTATAACAGACTCTTGAGCCTGTGCATTGAAATTGTTTTTAGTCTAAAAAAACTAGAAAGTCTATTATATGAATGGACAATCTAAAAAAAAATATACTTTTTCCCTAAAAAAATGATTTAATTTTTCTACTTTTGAAACACAAGAATTATCTCAAACCAAAAAACTATTAATTATGAAAATAGGAGTATTATTATCAGGTTCAGGTGTTTATGATGGTGCAGAAATTCAAGAAACTGTTTTGATGTTATTAGCTTTAGAGCAAGCTGGTGCTGAATATTTTTGTATTGCTCCCAATAGTGAGCAGCATCACGTCATTAATCATCTGACAGGAGAGCAAATGAATGAAAAGCGAAATATCCTTATAGAAGCAGCCCGAATTGCTAGAGGAAATATTAAAGATATATCAGAAATAAGTGCAAATGATATGGACGGATTGGTTATGCCAGGAGGATTTGGAGTTGCCAAAAATTTTACAAAATGGGCTTTTGAAGGTGCAAAAGGCAAAATTAATCAAGAAGTCAAGCGATTAATTAATGAAATAATAAAGGAACATAAACCGATTGCAGCCGTCTGTATGTCGCCCACAACTATTGCAAAAGCCTTGGAGGGAAGCAAAATACAAGCAAATTTAACAATCGGAACGACTAAAGAAAAATCACCCTATCAAATTGCTGATATTAATGAAGAAATGAAAAAAGTAGGAGTAAACCCAATAAATTGTTCTGTAAATGAGCTTGTTTTTGATGATGTAAATAATATTGTTTCTTCGCCTTGTTATATGATGGAAGCAACTATTAGCCAGATTAATGAAGGAATCCAAAAAACGATTGCTAAATTTATTGAAATGGTAGAGCTGAGAATGAATGAATAATGAACTACCTCTTACTTCTTACTTTATTTTTTATCGATTGAATACAGCCCTTTGCCGACCCATTATTTGCGTATATCGAAGAAACAAATCTTGTATCAATTCTTGTCGTATATTAGCGTAACGATTAAGACAAACAAAGCAAATTTGATTTGAATACTTTGGCTTAATTATAAAAACTCTGAGAAATTCTAAGAGAGTGTAAATTGAAACTAATTTAAGAAAAAAGAACTTTATAAGATGTAAATCAAAAAAGGACTTTTTTTAGAAAATAGTTTTTGTTTCAAAATTTCTTAAAAAGATGCTTAGTTTTTAGGATAGGATTGATTGAGATAAGTCAGCAAATTTATTGCTGACTTATTTTTTTGCCTTTTTTTCCTAGTTTATTAAAAATTATTTTAAATTATAATTATCATAGCAATCATACAAACTACTTGCTAATCATCTACTAAGTAACTGGACAAAATTTTTGACACCTCATTTCTTTTAAACAAAGGTTTTTACTTTGAATAATAATTTAACTTTTTAATGCAATATTTTTTTTCTAGCTTCTAATCAATACTTAATTATTTTGGTACGGTTGCCCTATCCAAATATTTACTTTTTTTCACAAAACCAAAATAATTTTGTACCTTTGTGCTTTGAAAAAAAGTAGTAACACTACTAGACATTTTCTAATCTTAAAGAATTAGTTTTAATAACTTTGACTTTTTACCCCCTCCCTAAACAACAAAATCCTAATTGCAAGCAATTCCTCTCCAAAGGAGGTCGGACTTTGAAAAAACCTATACTCTTCATTTTAACTCCTCTTTCGGAGACGCTGGGAGAGGTCAGAAGAGTAAAATGTCTAGCAGCATGACATGAAAAATAGTTTATTTTCAGTGATAAGTTATTCATATTCAATAGTTTAAATCAATCGAATTACTAGCAAAAAATGTTTTATTCAACAACAATCAAAACATTTTTTATACAATCATAAATTTCCTCTATGTTAGATGTTTCAAATTTGGGCTTACAATTTGGTAAGCGTGTTTTATTTGATGAAGTAAATTTAAAATTTACAAATGGCAACTGTTATGGTGTCATTGGTGCAAATGGTGCAGGAAAATCAACTTTCTTAAAAATCATATCTGGAGAAATTGACCCCACTCGTGGCAATTATTCTATGCAGACAGACGCACGTATGGCTGTTTTGAAACAAAATCATTTTGAATATGACGAAATTCCTGTACTGCATACTGTTTTGATGGGACACCGTCCTCTCTGGGATATTATGCAAGAAAAAGATGCAATTTATCAAAAACCTGATTTTTCAGAAGAAGATGGAAATAAAGCTGCCGAACTAGAAGCAAAATTTGCAGAAATGGATGGTTGGAATGCCGAAAGTGATGCTGCAAACCTTTTGAGTGGACTAGGAATTAGTGAAGACAAACATTATAAATTAGTAAAAGAACTAGAAGGAACAGAAAAAGTACGTGTACTCTTGGCTCAAGCTCTCTTCGGAAATCCAGATGTACTCTTACTTGATGAGCCTACCAATGATTTGGATATCGAAACCGTAATGTGGTTAGAAGATTTTTTGGCTAATTTTAAAAATACAGTTATTGTAGTTTCTCACGATAGACACTTTTTGGATACCGTTTGTACCCATGTCGTGGATATTGATTTTGGAAAAATACAAATGCACACAGGTAATTATACATTTTGGTACGAATCAAGTCAGCTTGCACTTCGTCAGAGAAATGACAGAAACAAAAAAGCAGAAGATAAAAAGAAAGAATTACAAGAATTTATTGCTCGCTTTTCTGCCAATGTTGCCAAATCAAAACAAGCAACAAGCCGTAAAAAAATGTTGGACAAACTCAATATTGAAGATATTCAGCCCTCAACACGTAAATATCCTGCCATTATCTTTGACCAAGAAAGAGAAGCTGGAGATATTATTTTAGAAGTAGAAAGATTATCCAAAACCTCCACAGATGGAGAAAGATTATTCCACGATATTAATTTATCAATAAATAAAGGAGATAAAGTAGCTGTTTTATCAAAAAATAGTTTGGCTGTTACTCAATTTTTTCAAGTCTTGATGGGCGAACAAAAAGCCGATGAAGGAACACTCAAATGGGGAGTAACTATTACACCTACTTACTTACCAAATGAAAATCACGAATTTTTTACCGATGATTTGAACCTTGTAGATTGGCTGCGTCAATACACAAAAACAGAAGAAGAAAGAGATGAAACTTTTGTTCGTGGTTTTTTGGGAAGAATGCTCTTTTCTGGCGAAGAAGCTCTAAAATCTTCAAATGTCCTTTCTGGAGGAGAAAAAGTACGTTGTATGCTTTCAAGAATGATGCTTCAACGTGGAAATGCCTTGGTATTAGACGAACCTACAAATCACCTAGATTTGGAATCAATTACAGCATTTAATAATGGCTTAAAAAGTTTTAAAGGAAGTGTCCTTTTTACTTCTCATGACCACGAATTTACCGAAACGGTTGCTAATCGTATTATTGAAATTACACCAAACGGACTTATCGACAGAATGATGACTTATGATGAATACATCACAGATGAATCTATCAAAGAACTTCGCAAGACTATGTATCAAGGTGTAAAAACAAAATAATTAAACTAAATATTTTTATTTTGCAACCATCAACTAGCTTTTTCAATATCGTTGAGAAAGCTCAAATACGAAACCCTCATTGAAGCCAACGCCTCAACGAGGGTTTTTTCTAGTAGTAAAAGAAAAAATAATAAAACAATAGTACTAAATATTCTACCTCCTAGCTTTCCCAAATTTAGAAAATATCTTTTTCCCTGTTCTGTGACTCACAGAACAGCAAATACATCTAGTGTCCAGTACTCTAAAATATTCTACCTCCTAGCTTTCCCAAATTTAGAAAATATCTAGTAGAACCTAAGTTCACTTATCATTTATAATTTCCTTGACATTTTCTTCTAATGTTCCATTTTTTTCCCATTCTAAATATTTTTCCATAGCCTCTGTTCTGTACTTTCGTTTGTTTTTAGCCTGTTTTTTTATTTTTTTATAAATAATCAACATTCCTTTTACCCCAGCCAAATTAGTATCAAAATCAGTGCTTTTGGCTTCTTTATTTTCTAATAGATAAGTTGTTTTCGAAAAAATCATTGCCAAAAATAAATCTTGAGTATAATCAAATTTTTTATCCAAAATAATTTTTTCTTCTATTTTTCCATCAATAATCAAACTAATCTGAGGTGCGCCCCTCAACCAGTCCATTAAATAAACTTGTAAAATGTTTCGAAGTTGAATGGTAGTATTATCTTTCTCCAAAGGATTATAATCAAACCAATTTTTCAAGCCTTTTTCTACCTGAATTTGATGTTCGAAGTAATCTTCTTTTGTTTTGAAAGTCTGATTATTGAGCTTTTGAGCTTGCAACAAGCTAGAAATACATAAGAAAAAAAGAAAAATTAATATTATTTTTCTCATAAAAAATTAATTAAAAATAAAAAATTTATAAAACCTTTTTTCACTCCTCTTCCATTGCCTTCAAACGCTCACCAAGAGGAGGGTGAGAATAATTAAAAAATACATACCAAGGGTGTGGTGTAAGATTGGAAAGCGAATCAGCCGAAAGTTTTTTGAGAGCTTTTGCAAGTGGTTTGCTTCCATAAGTTTGCTTTGCATAATCATCAGCTTCATATTCATTCTTACGAGAAAAAATATTAAATAAAACACTCGTAACCGTAGAAATAGGCGAATAAAGAAATCCAAAAGCAATCATATTCAAATGAATTTGCCATTCATTTGCTCCTAAAGCCAACGAAATTTCTTTATTAAAAATAATCTGAGCCAAAATAAAAAGTGTTAATCCTGTTTGGATAATAGACATTACCATTGTTTGAGGAATATGATTTTTCTTATAATGCCCTACTTCGTGAGCAAAAATAGCTACTAATTCTTCTGTTGTGTGTTTTTCTAAAATAGTATCATAAAAAACAACTTTTTTCTGTTTTCCAAACCCCATAAAAAAAGCATTTGCTTTTGTCGAACGCTTCGAACCATCAATTATAAAAATATTTTGAAGAGGAAAATAAACACTCCCTGCATATTCTTCAATCGATTCTCTAAGCTGTCCGTCTTCTAAAGGAGTCAGTTTATTGAAAAGAGGCATAATTAGAGAAGCATAAAAAAACTGCATTCCAATAGAAAAAATAGTTATAATTATCCAAAAATAAATCCAAAAATTTTGACCAATTTCTAATACAAGATACAATAAAACATAACCAATAAGCCCTCCTACCACCGTACCAAGCAAAAGTCCTTTTATTTTATCTGTAAAAAATAATTTCTTTGTCGTTTTGTTAAAACCAAATTTTTCCTCAATAACAAAAGTTTGATACAAAGAAAAAGGCAAGCCTAGCAAAGAAGAAGCTATCGTAACCACACCAAAAAAAGCAAGCGCATGCCAAATAGAACTTTGAAAATAAACTCCCAAAGCATCACTCAAATAGCCAAAAGCTCCCGTAAATAAGAAAATAAGAGTAAGAACAAAACTAATAGAATTGCTAATCAAAGAAAAAGTTGAATTTGTCTTCTTATATAATTTTGATTTTTGATACTCTTCCTCTGTATAAATATCACTAAACTCATTAGGCAAATGAGCTGGTTGTTTTTGGGAGTTGAGCCACTCTAAAAAATTTTCTAATAAAAAATCTCCCACTAAAATAGCAATAATAAGAATTAAGATGTGAAATGCGTTCATTAAATTATCGTTTTGTATCTATATAAAAAATATGCGTTTTATTCATTCTATTTCTTATAACCTCAAAATGATTTTATGGTTTAAATAAAATTTCAAATAAATAGTTTTTAATTTTTAATTCATATCAAAATCAGATTGATTTAACGAAAAAGTAGAAAAATACAACTTTAAATAGTTCCTATTCGTTTAAAAATTCGTACTTTTCGAAAAAATTATATTTATTCATTTCTTTTAGAAAAAATTTATACTTTTCTATGAAAATTTCAATAGCAAACGACCACGCAGGAACAGAATATAAAGAGTTTTTACAAAATTATTTACAAAATTTGGGTCATGAAATAACAAATTTTGGCACAAACAACTCATCTTCAGTAGATTACCCAGATTTTGCACACCCATTAGCAAACTCTGTAACCAATAACGAAACAGAAATAGGCATTTTGATTTGTGGAAGTGGAAATGGAATTGCGATGAGTGCAAACAAACATGCCAAAATTCGTGCTGCAATTTGTTGGAATGAAGAACTTGCTGCTTTGGCTCGCCAACACAACAATGCAAACATAATTTGTATTCCTGCTCGTTTTGTTAGCCAAGAGTTAGCACAAAAAATGGTCGAAACCTTTCTAAAAACAGAATTTGAAGGAGGAAGACACCAAAAACGAGTACAAAAAATATCTACTCCTTAAATTACTACTTTCTTAATTACTCAATCTTTTGTTTGCTGTTTTTTAAAACAACATACATTTTTCTTTCTTTCTTATGCAAATTTTCTTTACTGTTCGTGAGCATCTTTCAGAGTCTATTCCTTGTATTTATTTGCTTGGCGAAAATTTTGACAACCTCCCTTCTACTTTTTCTGATAATTTCCCTGTTTCTTCTTTAATTAATTATTTTGAAAAAGAACAAAATCCAACATCTGTTTTTTTAGATAATCAAGTGATTTTTGCTGTTCCTTACCTAGCACCTTCACAAGAAAATTATGTGTATAAAGAAAAAATGCGTAATCAAGGAAACACAGTGGCTACACTTATCAAAAAACATTCTGTCAATAAATTACAGGTTTTTGCAGATGCAATTTTGAGTAAAGAAAGTCTTCTTTGTTTTTTGGAAGGATTAAATTTGGGAAGTTATAGTTATGAGAAAAAAGGAAATTCAGAAAAGTATTTTAGAGAAACCTTACAAGTAGAAGTTGTTTTTTCAAATGAAAAAGAAACAATCGAACAAGAAGAATTAGAAAGACTAACAACACTTTGTGATTCTGTGTGGCTAACTAGAGATTTAGTAAATACTCCTCCAAATTTTAAAAAACCTTCTATTTTTGGCAAAAAAATACAAGAATTAGGAAAAGAAGCAGGCTTTGAAACCCAAATCTGGAATAAAGAACGCATACAAAATGAAAAAATGGGAGGGCTTTTGGGTATTTCACAGGCAAGTGACGAAGATGCTATTTTTGCAAAACTAACTTACTCTCCCAAAGATGCAACCAATGATGCGCCTATCGTTTTGGTCGGAAAAGGTGTTACTTTTGATATTGGAGGCGCAAACATCAAAACTTCTACGCCAGCTTTAGAAATTATGAAATCTGACATGGGAGGTTGTGCAAGCGTAATTGGGCTTATTTATGCAATAGCTAAAAATAATATTCCATTGCATATTGTCGGACTTTTGCCAATTACTGACAACTCAATTAGCAATAAAGGTTTAGTTCCAGGGGACGTAATCACGATGCGAAGTGGCACAACCGTAGAAATCACAAATACAGATGGAGAAGGAAGAATAATAATGGCTGATGCCTTAGATTATGCAAAAGGATTAAATCCAAAATTAGTGATTGACTTAGCAACCCTTACAGGAAATGCCGTTCGTGCAATAGGAGAAGAAGGTACTGTTTTTATGGGAAATGCCAATGAAACAATAAAAAGAAATTTACAAAAAAGTGGACGTGAAACTTACGAACGTTTAGTAGAATTTCCATTATGGAACGAATACGATGAATATCTACAATCTGATGTTGCAGATATAAAAAATGTTGGTGGTAATGTTGCAGGTGCAATTACAGCAGCCAAATTTTTACAACATTTTGTAGATTTTGATTGGATTCATTTAGATATTGCAGCTCCAGCTTATCTTAGCAAACCATCTAGTTATAGAGGAAAAAATGCAACAGGAACAGGTGTAAGAACATTGTATCATTTTTTGATAGAACAATTTTCTTAAAAAGAATTTCAAATAATATTTTTTGGTATTCTTTTTTTAATCAAAATCTATATTGATAAGTAATTGTATTTACATATTCTCTTGAAAGTCCATCAGGGTTAGTATAGCGTTTCTCTAGTTGTTTACCTAAAAGAAGTTTCAAACTTGAACGTACTGAAAAATTATATGTTCCTCCAATAAGTCCACTTACAGCAGCTCCCTTACTATCTTTTATTTCTACTCTTTCACCTGTTTTTGGGCTTGTAATTTCATCTGCTCTAAGACGAAAAATAGGTAAAACTCCGATATTTACAGCCCACTTTGAAAAACGAAGGTTGTATTCTGCTCGCAACATAACATCAGTTCCCCTATCCAAAAACTGTGACACAGGATATTCATTTGCAATTTCTGTAAGTGGGTGTTCTTTCCATGCTCCCCACTTAAAACCATTGTCAATTTGATTGAAAGGGTGTTGAATGCCTGCTGCAAATAAGAATTTTTTATTAATAAATGAAATTCCAGCAATTACATCATACGTTCCCAGACTGGTTTGATAATACATGGGCAAAGCCAAATCTGTATTATTTTTGAAATTTGCATCATTTGTAGGTATTTTTGCGCCCAATGTAGCATTTAATTGCCATTCTGTTTTCTGAATTAGCATTCTGGTTAGGCTCAAAGAAATATCTCCAATTCCTTGTGTATTAGCTAAAGGACCTTGTACAAAAGTATAAGGAAGTTTGATTTGTGCTTGCCACCTATCAGAAATTGCAACATTTGCTTCTGCTATATAAGAAATTATTTGGTCATCAAATTTTGTAAGCCCGATGTATTGTGTCAAACTAATAGAACGAAGGCGAATATTGAGCTTTTTGCTAAATGGCTGGTCAGGGCGCATTGCTCCCATTGTACAAAAACCTGCATCACTACAACCTTGAGAAAAGCTAGAAGAAATTTGTACAAAAAAATACATAAAACACAAAACAAATAAGTTCAATAAAAAATTAGAAATAAATACTTTTTTCATAATAGAAATATTTTTTTTAACATATCAAACAAAAATCAAATGAAACAATTCAAGCCTATTTTTTTATTTTTAATGAGTAGTTTTTTTCTACTCCAGACTTCTACAAATAGTTTTGCTAATAATGTAAAAATAGAAAATTTAGTTATTACAGAAAATAACTTTTTAGAATGTACGATAAAATGGGAAAACAGTTGGTTTTTCAACAAAGAACTTACAGTTGCTTCAGAAAGTCAATTTCCATCTCAAAAAAAGAATTTTGTTTTTAGAGATGGTGTTTGGTGTTTTTTAAAGATACGAACAAATGATTACACTTGGAAACATATTTATTTATCAGAAGATAATATTTTTATAAATCAGAATACAAATCAAGTGTCAGACACTGAATTAGAAACGGTTGGTGATGAAGGTGGTTTTTTTCTGCGTTCTATCATCAAACAAGAAAAAAATGGAATATCTCAAACTTCTATTTCTATCAAATTACCTAATGAAATCAAAAATCAATTTGGCATTTATGATATTGCTTTTCACGCAATAGAAATGGTTTGGATAGATGAGGGTAGTTTTTTTGTTGGTGATGGTGTTCAATCTCAAAATGGATTGTATCAAAGCTCTCAAAATAATGATAGTACAACTGTAAAACCATTTTTGATAAATTCTGAAAATGAAATTTTGGTCGGAACAAATGAAGGCAATTTGTATGGCAATAATGAAAAAGAAGAATTTCCAAACGCATCTATTCCTGCCACTTTTCCCAAAGGATATGATAGCTTTTGGATTATGAAATATGAAATTAATCAAAATCAATACACAGATTTTCTCAATACTTTGACTTTCAAACAGCAATCTAACAGAACAGCAAATTCTCCAGAAAGCGACACAAATACACCTGCTTTGGCTATTTCTTCAAATTCTCTTTTAAGAAATTCTATTTTTATAAAAGAAAAAGGAAAAAAAGAAACAAATGATAATTTGGATATTCCAGCCATTTATGAAGCTAAAGAAGGAAAGTATAGAGCCTGTAATTTTTTGAATGCAGAAGATATAAATGCTTTTTTGGATTGGTCAGCCTTACGCCCCATTACAGAACTAGAATTTGAAAAGGCTGCAAGAGGAATAACAAATCCCATAAAAGGAGAGTTTGCTTGGGGAACTCCTTATATAATTGATGCCAATACAACTCAAAATGATGGAACAGAAACAGAAACAGTTATAGAAATAGCAAATCGTATTGATTCGGCAGGACTTGCACCTTATAATTCTGGAATAGAAATTAATCAATTAGATGGAGTTTTGAGAAATGGTTTTGGTGCAAAAAATAAAAATTTTTCTAATTCAGATTTTGAATTAAGATTACAAGCAGGAGCAAGTTTTTGGGGGGTAATGGAGCTTAGTGGAAATGTGTGGGAGTATGCTGTAAAAATTAATAATCCAAACTCACTTTCTTTTCAAAAAAATCAAATAGGAAATGGTTTATTAGATGAAAATGGAAATGCTGATTTTCTATCTTTTGATATTGTAAAAGGTTTTATTGTTCGTGGTGGAGCGTGGGATAGCGTAACTTATCCCATCGGAGATTTTAGAGATTTGTCTGTTTCGGCTCGCTATTATGCCACACTTACAAACCAAAATCGTAGAGGAACAACTGGTGGTCGTGGTGGAAGGTAAAAATAAAGTCAGAAGTATGAAGTATTTACTTCCGATTTCTTATTTTGTTTTACTTAATCCTGCATGAATTGTTTTTAAAGTACTTACAAATATTGCTGTTAGTTTGTTAGGTTCTTCTAATACGATTCTCATTTTTGCTATAAATTCTTTATCACTATTTTTTTAGAGATTTAATCTAGCTCTGTGAGTGCCTCTATAATTTGCACCTACTGATGCTGCACTTCTTACGAGTTGTTTTGCTATTACAGAAGCTACAAGATTTTTAGGCAAAAGTTCTATTAACATGTTTAAAAGCAAACTTTTTCATGCTTTTTATCTGACTTTATTTCTGTCATTACAGAAAAATAAAAAAATACAACTAGATTAAGAATTTTTAAAATTCAACATCACATTTCAATAAAAATACAATCACAATAAGCTGTTTTGATTCCTTTATCTGTTTCAAATTCTAGTTTTTTGAGCGTCGATAACGAAAAATTCTTTAAATAATTTTGAATAATAGGTTGAATAAAATCAATTTTGGATTTAATTTTTTGATGATTTCCTTCTTTTTCATGCAAAATTAAAAACAAGCGATTTTGTAAATGAAAGCGTCTTTGTTTTGATTGATTTTCATACAACCATCTTAACAAATCAATAGGATTTTGTTTGGCAAACTCTATATCTTGATTGTATTTTTTGGGAAAAACACTTGTTTTGTGGTCAAATGGAATTTCATCAATCCAAAAATCTATGTATTGATGAAAAGGGTCGGTGTGAGGTTTTACATTTGGGTAAGAACAAAAAATAGTTTCGATGCCCTTTGCTGACCAGAAATTATACCAGCGATTGAGTGCATAGATACGCAGTTCTTCAAAGTTTGGCACTTCTTGAAAATTATTTTTTAGATGGCTTTCTAATTGCCCAAAATGCCTTACTTTGTAAATAAAATTAGTTTGTTTATCCCAAATATTATTTTGTTTTCTGCCCCAATTTTTGATATATGGATAACATTTTTTGAGTTGAATCTCTAAACGCTGTAAGTTTAATTCCATAATTGATAAAAATTGGTTTATTAAAAATTATTTTACTGCCATTTTTTTATCAAAAAAAGGTAAGTGCAGGCTAAATGTTGTTTTTTCGCTTGTTGATTCTAATAAAATTACAGAGCCATGTAACTTATATGCAGCTAATTGTGTGGTATAAAGCTCTGTTCCAGTAGATTCTGAAAGGTTAGCTATTTTATGAAATAAATTAAAAATAAGATGATAATTAGATGTTGGGATTTCGATTCCATCATAACTAATAATAATTTCTACATCTTTTAATTTTTGAAATATTTGCATTTGTATATAAGATTGTTTATTTTCTTTTATATCTATATGTTTTATAGCAAATTCTAACAAGTTTTTTATAATTGTTTTGAAAATATCTATATCTGTATAAAAATTAAATTGCCCTACTTCAGACTCTATATTAAAATTTGTTTTGGAATAATTAGAAAGAAAATTTAGATTTTTATATACTTGTTCAATTTCTAATACTATACTAAATGTAGAAGGTTCAGCAATTTCATTTTTGAGTATATTTATATAAAGTAAGTTTTCTAAAATATTATTCATTTCAGAAGAGGTTTGTCCTATTCTTTCTAAATATTCTCTAGCTATTATATCTTTTACTTCAATATTTGCTACTTGACACAAGCCCAACAGACGCACAATAGGTCCTTTCAAATCATGCGAAGCTCTATATACAAATTGGTCTAGTTCTGAATGTGTCGCAAGTAACTGTGAATAGGCATTTCTGACATCTGAAGTACGTTCGTTTACTTTTGTTTTGAGTTTTTTATTTTGAATGGAAATTAGTTTTTTGGCATCTTCCAATTCTTTCGAATGCTTAATTACTTGTTCGTTTATGAGTGATAATTTGTTGTGTAATCTATCACTAATTTTGGTCAAAAATTTCATATCAGCCAACAAATCTGCATAATCTAACGCAAGATGTGCATAGGCTGTCTTCCATTCTTCAGCATTTAGATTTTTATTTAGAATTAGTTGAGCCTGCTCTGCAACTCTTTGTTCTTTTTCAAACATTTGGGTAAGAATAAAGTAAGATTATGAATATTTTTGAATAAAATTGACATGTTCTAAGATTCATTCTACAAAGTAGAATAAATAGAATAATATGCAATTTTTCAACTTGCCTATTACAAAAAATGTTTTTTTTTCAGTCATAATTCATTAAAATAACAAGTAAAAAAAAGATTTAACAAAAAAACATCTTATTTTTTAAGATTAAAATCCAATTTTTATTTTATCCTAAAATTCGAACAGCCAATTCTCTCAAAATTTCGCCCTCTTTTGCACTGCTATTAATTCCCTTTGATTGAGCATCGGCAATACGAAGAGCATGCAAAACAAAAAGGATTTTTGGGATATTGTAATTACGAGCAGCAGCCGAATAATCTTTAACAAAAAATGGACTTACTTTCAAAATTCCTGCCAGTTCATTATTACTTTTTCCTTTATTTTTATGTATCAAAATAAGTTTGCAAAAATATCCAAAAAGCGATGAAACAATCGGAATCACAGGGTTATCTTTTGGATTGGCTGCAAAAGTATTGATTATCTTATGTGTTTTTAGACTATTTTTTTGTGCAATAGCTCTTTGCAAATCAAATACATTATATTCTTTTGTTGTTCCGATATATTTTTTTACTAATTCGGTCGTAATCTGTGAAGGCTGCGCTCCTGTTTCTGCCTTACCAAAATTGAGCAATAATTTATCTATTTCATTTGCCAGCCTTGAGAGTTCTATCCCTACATTTTCGATAAGCCAAGCTGTCGCATCTGGTGTAATTCTGTATTTTTTTTGTTGTAAATAATTTCCAATCCAAGCAGGCACTTGATTTTCATAGAGAGGTTTTGATTCTACCAAAATAGCATGTTTGTCTATTGCTTTGGCAAGTTTGGTATTGAGAGCCAATTTTTTGTGTTTGTATAAAAACACCAAAACAGTCGTAGGAACAGCTTTTTGAACATAAGTTTGAAGTTGTGTTTTGGCAGCTTCCCTTCCAAAATCACTAATTTCTTGTGCTTCTTTAACAATGACTACCTGGCGCATCGCCATGACAGGAAATTGTTTGGCTTGTGCAATAATATCTTTCATCTGAATATCTTTGCCATACAAAACTGTTTGATTAAAACTTTTTTCTGATTTTTCTAAGGCATTTTGTTCGATATAGTCTGAAATTTTGTCTATATAAAAAGATTCTTCTCCCATCAAAAAATAAAAAGGAGAAAACTTTCCAGCACTTAAATCTCTTAAAATTTCTTCTGGTTTTTTGGGCATAATTGATTATTTTTCAGCTTTTATTCAATAATTGATTCTATTTTACAAATATAATCTAAATTTGAGTGTGTCTTTTTATTCCTGCCCTAAAAAAGTCTTTTTTATTTCAAAATAGTAAATGGCATATACATTGTGAAACATAAAGTATATTTGTTCGTTAAATGGACTTTTACGTGTTAGTTATTTTAATCAATTTCACCATTATTTTACCAATATCAATGAATACTATTAAACGATTTTACAGTTTATCTCTTGTGGCTTTTTTAGCTTTTTGCCTTAGCAGTTGTTTTGATTTTAAAGAGGAAGTTACTATCAATAAAGATGGTTCAGGTTCTTTTATCCAAACTGTTGATTTAGGAAATAATCCTATGATACAAATGGCATTGAATATGCAAAGTGATTCAGCCAAAAATGCAAACAAAGGAATGAACAAAATGGACTCTACTTTGGAAGAAACCAAAGCAAGATTATCTAAGGTACAAGGTATTTCGAATATCAAAACAGCATCTTCATCAGAGGGAATGAAGTTTTCAGTAATGTATGATTTTGATGATGTAAATGCTCTAAATGAGGCTTTAAATGCCATGCAAGATAAAGATGAAAACGGAGAAGTAAAGATGATGCAAAAACAATATTCTTTCAAAAAGGGGCAATTTAGTAGAGCAAATGTGTTTGCTATGGGAGGCAGTGGAATGGATATGTCTGAGCTTATGGGAGGCAAAAAAGGAGATGATGATGTCGAAAAAACCGAAGAAGAAAAAGCACAAATGAAACAAATGATGCAAATGTTTTTTGGGAATGCAAATTACACTTATGTTCTTCATGTCCCCAACAAAGTAAAATCTTATTCTAATAAAACAAATACAGATGTTTCAGAAGACAAGAAAACACTTACAATGAAAGTTCCTTTTATGGATTTGCTTGATGAAGAAAATAAAGCAAATATTGGAAATAATGTAAAATTCAAATAATTATTTTTGATTTTTGATTTTATAAAAAAAGCCTTTACAGAAATGTAAAGGCTTTTTTTATTATGTAGCTCATTCTTTAGAATGAGTATATTTTTTTGGAAATTATATTATTGAATGATAAGTTGTTTTGTATAAATTTTGCCCTCCGAAACAACTTGAACAACATATACTCCTGCACTTATTTTTGGAAGTGTAATAGACACAGTTTTTTGATTCATCGAAATTTCTTGCCTATGAATCATTCTCCCCAACCCATCTACTAGCGTAAGTATTGTTTTTTGATTTGTCGTTGTAGCAAATTCTAGATTGAAAGTACCATTATTTGGATTTGGATAAATCGTAAAAATCTTTGCAGATTCTTCTTCAATTCCAGTTATACCACCGATGGTAAATATTTTTTCTACTGTTTCGAAGACACAACCTGTTTCATAGAAAATTTTTGCTTTATAGTTTCCTGTTTCGGTTGGTGTAATCAAATTTTGATTTGCAAAAGCAGCAATATGAACACCATCTTTAAACCAAGCCACTGAATCAATCGCATCTTGAGCAGCAATATCAATAGTTTTATCTCGTCCATTTTCTGTATTTATTCTTAAAAAGGCTTGATTGACTTGCAGACGAGTAACCATAAGGTCATTAGTTTCTACTTGACAGCCTTCTTGTGTCGTAATTTCAACTTTATACGTTCCAATTTCAGAAGCCACAAAACTTGCCGAAGTATTCGAAATTTCTGTATTATTTCTAAACCATTTGTAAGTAAATCCTGCATTTGCAGTAACAGAAAGTAGCGTTTCTCCATCTGGGCAAATAGCTGTTTGCTCTGCTGTAAGGCTTACATTTGTTGGAGGATTGGCAATCGTAACAACAATACTTGTGCTATCTGAACACGATGGCAAACTAGATTTGAGTGTATAAGTTCCAGATTGCGAAACTGAAAAAGAAGTTCCATTTCCTAGACTATTTCCATTCAAAATCCATTGATAAGTTACATTTGTGCTTGTATTTTGTGCATTTAGCATTCCATTCTGACAAAAAGTAATTGAATTTCCTTGTTCTATTTGTGCCGTTGGTGCATCTACAAAACGAGTGGTTGTAAATTCAGAATCATCAAAACAACCATTTTTAATTACTCTAACTTTATAACGAGCTTCAAAAGTTGTAGTTAATGTACGTTCTGTCCCTACTTGAATATTTTCTCTAAACCACGTGTAAGTTGCGCCTTCTACATTTTGAGCAGAAAGTGTAAAATCAGTTGCACAACTTTCAAATAAAGCTCCTTGTTCTACAATCGCATCAAAAACTTCTTTGATAGGAACAATTACTTCTAGCCTT
Organism: uncultured Cytophagales bacterium; assembly: GCA_937136415.1. GTDB lineage: Bacteria > Bacteroidota > Bacteroidia > Cytophagales > Bernardetiaceae > Bernardetia. The sequence continues at coordinate 31,762 of CAKZOK010000072.1, forward strand.
TCACTTTCTTGTCCATTAATGACAACAGAAACATAGAATGCTGTTGTGTCATTCAAAACAGGTGTTTCGATACTTGCATTATTTGTTTCGAAAAGTGGCGTAGTTCCATTTTCAGAATCATAAATTCTATACGTTGCGCCATTGCTTCGCACTGCAAAATTTCCTGTTTGTCCTTTACAGGCTGCTTCTAAGGAAAATAAAGTTGGAGTAGAGGGAAGAGTACGAACTTGAACAGAATTTGAAGTCGCTACACTATTTCCACAAATTGCTTTTATAGAATAATTGTATTGTGTATTTCCAATAAGTGTTGAATCTACAAAAGATAAATTTGAAGCTGGAATAGTTGCTAATAATTGTCCATTTCTCAAAACTTCATAATTAATTGCATTTGTATTTGTTGGCGTATTCCACAATAATTTTACTCTTGTAGAAGTCAGAATTTCTGTCCTCAAATTAGTTGGTAATGTACAATCTGCAATCGGAGGATTTGAACCACCTCCAGCAGGGTCACACAAAGGCACAACATCCAAAATTGTATTTTTGACTGTATTTGTGATAATTGGTGCATTGGTATCAAAATAAATAAATGACCTATTTTCAATTCTTGAAGTATCTGTATGTGCTGCAATTTCATCAAGCTCAAAAATAACATAACCTTGGCTTAATTCTGGACTAGAAGTACTATCAGGTAAATTAATATTATCAAATTTGAAATTAATAACATTGTTTCCTGCTGTTGTATCTACGACCATTGCATGACTACTTCCCACAACTCGCAAAGAATTTCTATCCAACAAATTACTCAATGAATCTACGATATTTACATTCAAAGCAGGAGCATTTCCTGTATTTTGAAAACGAATTGTATAAGTCAAAGGTAAATCTGAACGTTTTGTAAACTTTTCATCACAAATTCCTTGTGGATAGACTTGTTTGCCGTTTGGGTCGTAAGAGTTTATTACATCAAAACAATATGTTTTTCGATTATTTAGATGATAAAAATCTATTGAAATAGGTCTAATATATCCAGTAAGAAAAATATTGTTGTTAATATTTAAGCTAAAATCTGGATTTGTCTGTATTCTTGTAGTAAAATTTCTATCAAAATTCAAATTTGTAATATCTTCAAATACATCATTTCCTACAATTCTACTTGGTGTAATAACAGCAGGATTACACTGCCCAAAAACCGAAAAAGAGTACAAACTACTCAACAAAAAAACAGCACATACAAAGAGCAGGCTGCGAAGATTAGAATATGATTTTGTCATCAAAGAAATTAAATTGCGAATTATGAAAGTTATAAATTGCCATTTTGGGGATTGAAATGGAAGTTTATAACACTGAATAATTCTGTTTTAAATAAAATGAATAATAATAGAGGGGATTTATAGATACAAAGGTACTTCTTTATTTTGAATAAAAGTTTATCTAATCTTATTTTTAACACTTAATTTTTAAGCAATTATTTATTATTATTTTCATCTAAATCAGAAGAAACAACAGCATCTTTATCAAAAAGAAGTTTTCGAAGTTCGGGATTTTTGCCAAATTTCCATATCAGTCCGTCGATGTAGTAGTGATAAATTACAACCATTGTAAAGGGAACAAAAAGCCATTTTGCCCAGCCATTAGTCATTAAACCTATTATTTCTATCGTTCCGACGACTAAGCCATAAATCATAGCAACTGCAAACCATTTTAAAACTACATGTTTGATATGTGAAAAACGTTTTCGTTGGTAGTGCATCACAAAACCTTGATACTGAATATTATGATAGACCGTTTCTAAAGATTCTGCTACTAAAAAGGGTAAAGCAGTCAAGAAAAACACAAAATAATGCGTAGAAAGTGCAGCTACCAAAAATATGATTTTAGGAATATTAATCGGTTTCTTTTTGTAAAACCTCCACACTTGTCGCAAAGAAAAAGCAATTAAAAAAAATATAAAAATACTCCAAATTATTTCTGTAATCTGTGGAGGAAGATAAGGAAAATTAGCCGTCAGTTCTTTGTAAATCACAACAGGGCTTTTTATGTCTGAATAATCTCTAAAAAAACAAGCAAACATACCAGAATAAAAAAGACCTGTATCCAAATAATCATCAATTTTATCAAAATCTTTATTAATTCCTTTATAGGCTTTCAAAAAACCAGAATGCTGACGGATAATATGCCAACTTCCAAAAAAAGCAGCAAAGACAATCAATTCTTTCTCAAATCCCATAAATGTAAGAACAAAGCCAGCTACTATAAAAGCAGCTAATCCCCATGTGTGCATATTTTTTCGCTCTTCAAACTCTTCTTTATCTGCATGAGTTCTTGAAAAGGTCTGAAAAATATGTGGGTGGTCAAAAATTGCTGTAAAAACAAAATAAGTGAGAATGACAGAATCACCATGAGGAGCTAGATTAAGTGTTTCTGCCCACAGAAAAACACCTAAAAATCCAAGTGTAAAAATACAACTTCCTATAAAAAAGAAGCCATCATATTGACGGCTTACAATCCAATTCATAGAAAAACGGTCAGACAGAGCAGTCTGTTTTTTTTCTTTTTTTTGGTTTAAGTTTGGTTTGTTTTTTATAGATACTTTCATTTTGTATTATGTAACCGACAGTTTCCAAGCTGTCGATAAAATATATTCTGACGGTTGGAAAGTGTCAGCTACTTATGCAGGTTGTTGTTTTATATTTAAAGCTAATTCTTGTACATAACGACGAAACTGGTCGCCTCTATCTTCATAGTTTTTGAATAAATCAAAACTTGCACAGGCAGGAGAAAGCAAAACTATATCTTCATTTTCTGCTAATACAAATGCTATTTCGATAGCCTTTTTCATTGTCTGTGTTTCTCTAATTTCGCTTACTTTTCCTTTAAAAAAAGTAGTTAGTTTTTTATTATCCTTTCCTAAGCAAACAATAGCACGAACATTTTTTTTGACCGATTCTTCAATAATTTGGTATTCATTTCCTTTATCAACCCCTCCTACAATCCAAATTAAAGGCTTATCAAAACTTTGAAGTGCATAAGAAACAGCATCAATATTGGTCGCCTTCGAATCATTTATAAATGTAATTCCTTTTATAGTTTTAATTTTTTCTAACCTATGAGGAGCATTTACAAAAGACTTCAAACCATCTGTAATTTGTCTGTCTGAAAGACCTATAATTTGAGCTGCCATTCCTGCCGAAACAATATTGAGAAAATTATGTGTGCCTTTTAATGGCAAATCTGAAATAGGAATATCTAATATTTGGGCAGGAGTAGCCGAAATTCTTATTTTATTATTTAAAGATAAATATTCTTTTTGTTTTGAAATATTGATAGGCAACATTCTTCCAGCAAGGCGATGAAAACGAATATATTTGAGCGATTCAATATCTTCTTCATTATAAATAAAAAAATCTTTATTACTCTGATTTTCATTTATTTTGAATTTTGATTGGACATAATTTTCCATCTGATACTCATATCTATCCAAATGGTCTGGCGTAATGTTGAGCAAAATAGCTACATAAGGACAAAACTCATCAATATTATCTAATTGAAAACTACTTACCTCAATCACATAATAATCATATTTGTCTTCTATCGCCTCACGAGCAAAACTTTTTCCTATATTTCCAGCCAAACAAACATTTAAACCTGCATTTTTGAGTAAATGATGCGTCAAAAGTGCCGTTGTGGTTTTGCCATTTGTTCCTGTAATAGCTATTATTTTTCCAAATACAAAACGAGAAGCAAATTCAATTTCAGAAATTACTTCAATGTGTTGTAATTTAATAGCCTCCATAATTGGTATATTTTCAGGAATACCGGGGCTTTTGATAATCAAATCTGCTCCCAAAATAATAGATTCGGTATGCTTTCCTTCCTCATAAAAAATTTTGTAATGCTCTAGTTCATATCGATTTTTATCAGAGAGTTTATTTTTATCCGAAAGAAAAACATTATACCCTTTTTCGGCTGCTAGGCGAGCTGCTCCTAGTCCACTTTCTCCACCACCAAGAATAACTACATTTTTTTGTTTCATAATTTAAGAAGAATAAAGAGAAATAATAAATTTCCAGTGGTGTTGTAAAAAGTATGATAGTTATTTGGTTGTTGGTGTCGCTTCGCTAAAACACCAACAACGGCGTTGTGGGTAGTTTTTAGTTGTATAATTTTGCTATTCTAAAACACTTTAAAAAAATCATATTTTATGTAACACCACCAAAATTTCGTAGTTAAAAATTACACAAAAAAAATTATAAAACAAAGAACTATCTCATCAATTTTATCATTTCGGTAAAAATATGTTTTCGTTTTCGTTGGTCAGTAGCGACTATTTTGAGTGTATATTCTCCAGAAGGCGCAAAACCATTTTTATACCTTCCGTCCCAACGCTGATTTATATCATTGGTTTGGAAAACAGTTTCTCCCCATTTATTAAAAATCATCATTTCGAACTCTGTTATAAACCTACTTTGCACTCCATAGGTATCATTTAGATTATCGCCATTGGGTGTAAAAACATTAGGGAAATTGATAAAAGAACGAAAATCAATACGAACAGTATTCGAATATGTAATAGTATCTGCCAAATCAGCAACAACTCTAACATAAATGGTTTGTTTTTCTTGCTCTTGAATATTTATGGAGTAAATACCTGTACTTGAAATATTTTGAGTAGAAAATGGTTCTTTATTTAATGTATCTGTTTGTTCTAAGACATAATTTGATGTTTCGACTCCCTGCAAAGCCGTCCAATTTAGGGTAATAATTCCTTGTTTTTCAATCGGATTTCCTTCATAATTTAATAAAATAGGGCAAATAAATCCACTAAATTCAGAGTTAAGTTTGCAAGAGCTTATATATGAAATAGCATAACAATAGGGCGATAAATTAATGTTTACTTCTTTATCTTCAAACTCTGTTGAGGAAGCTTCTAAATTATATTTTCTTTCATTTCCTTCTTTATCATTTCGAATAAAATTTAATTGATTGATAGAATCTGCTTCTATTCCATTAGGATAATTCCATTTCAAAATAACTTGATTTGTAGGACTAAAAGCTACATACACATCTGACACAGGAGGAGGAGGGAGGTTTGATTGTGCTAAAGCGCATTTTTCTACACTCACCAATTTTAGCCCCGAAGCATATTCAATTTCTACTTGATAACAATAAGTAACCTGACAAGCAACAGCTTCATCTTTGAAGTAAGTAGTCGAAATATCATTGGTTTGATAGACAGGTTCTCCATTTCTCAAAATGGTATATTTTACAAAATTTGTGGTGGCTAGTTCTTTACTTTGTTCCCAATTTATATCAATATAATTATTTTGAGTTTGAGCTGTTATGCTTGGCAGGTAAGCTAAAGATGAAATTTGAGTTTCGCTTTGACATTCATCTTTTACCGAAATACGATACAGACCATCTGTTGAGATATTATTAACCAAAGAAGTCGTCGTATTTTCGGGAAGAGTGGCAATATTTTCAAAGCCATTTGATGTCATTATTTCTAGTTTATGAGGCAAACTTGTGTTGAGTGTATAGTCTATTTGTGCCGTTCCGTCTGGAAACCCTTCTAAACGATTTATAGATGCTGGCACGAGTTGTCCGACAGGTTTTATTGCTCTTTCGGTGGCTATACAATTTTCAGAATCATCATCAAAAAGCCCTCTTACGGTAATTAAATATTCATTTTCGGTTGAATAAGTATGCTCTACCGAACCATTGTCCTCTGTTTGGGCAAATGTATTATCTCCAAAATCAATCTTATAAGCATCATAATAAAAATCTTGAATATTTACTTTAGCTCTTCTACCTACACAACGAATAATTTGAAAATCAACAGGTTCACGAGAAAGGACTTGTATAATATTTGTTTTTTTTACAGAACCTCCTCCACTAATAAACTGTGTAACCGAATAAATACCGGGCATATTGAATGTAAAAGTTCCACTTTGTTGGACAGGTTCATCTCCAAATTTGTAGGTAATTCTGCTTGCATCAGCACCAGAATTATCATTTGCAACTACTGTAAAAGGCACACACCCTTTTGTACTTTCAAGTGTAAAATCTGCCTGTTGGGCAATTATATTTTTTGGAAAAAAAACAAAGAGAATAAATAAAATTAAACTAAATTGAGGTTTGGATAAAAGAGAATATGTATTTTTTGACATTATATTTTTCGTTAGTAAAAAATAACAGGTCATCTTCATAAAAAACCTGCATCTATTTTTGTGTGTTCGTTTCCTCAGAATCGAACTTTTACACTTCCTTAGAAGCGTCGTTTATACAAATATTACGCCTCTCAAGAAGCATTTTGTTCAGTTCTGAGAAACTAAATACATTAATTTATTTTTACCTCATCAATTTTATCATTTCGGTAAGAATATATTTTCTATTTCGTTGGTCAGTAGCTACTATTTTGAGTGTATATTCTCCAGAAGGCGCAAACCCATTTTTATATCTTCCGTCCCAACGCTGATTTATATCATTTGTTTGAAAAATTCCTTCCCCCCATTTATTAAAAATCATCATTTCAAATTCAGTTATAAATTTGCTATCCACTCCATAAGTATCATTTAGATTATCTCCATTGGGCGTAAAAGCATTTGCAAAATTAATAAAAGATTTCAAATCAATACGAATTGGATTAGAATAAGTAACCGAGTCGCCCAAATTTGCACGTATTCTGATATAACTGGTCTGATGTTCTTGGTTTTCAATATCTATTGTATAAGTTCCTGTACTAGAAACAGTTTGTGTATTGAAAGGTTCTTTTCCTATTGAGTCGGTTTGTTCGAAGGTATAATTACTGGTTGGTTCTCCTTGGAAAGCTGTCCAATCAAAATAAAGACTTCCTTGTTTTTCGCTTGTATTTCCTTCCATTTTTAATATAATTGGACAAATAAAAGGGCTTGCTTGAGAAGTCAAATCACAGGCATTTGTATAAGAAATAGAATAACAATAAGGCACTTCATTTATATTAACAGCTCTATCTTCAAACGATGAATCGGCTGAATTTATCGTATATTTTTTCTCAATTCCTTGTTCGTTTTTTCGTGTAATTTTAGCTCCTGTAATGACTGCTCCCAACAAGCCAACAGGATAAGACCACGAAAAAATAACCTGCCCAGTGGGAGTAAAACTAGCATAAACATCAAAAACAGGAGGTGGTAATGTAGTCGATGCAGCCAAAATACAACGTTTTGGGCTAATAATTTTTAAACCCGAGGCAAATTGAGTTTCTAGTTGATAACAATATGTAACCTTACAAACCACAGCTTCGTCAGAAATACCATTAATAACAACATTAGTTGTATCATAAATTTCATTTCCATCTTTGAAAAGATTGTATTTTACAAATTCGGCATCATCAATTCCTGCTGCTGTATTCCAAGCTATATCAATATAATTTTCTTCCCCTCTCAAAATAATATCAGAAACATAAAAAAGTTCTGAACTCTCTATTTGGTTCGAACAAATATCTTCTACCGAAATTCGATATAGAGCATTAGGCAAAGCATCTTGAATTATAAAACTTGTGGACGTTGATGGAATACTATCTATTTTTTCAAAGCTATTTCCTCTTTTTATTTCTAATTTGTGAGGCAAATCTGTTTGTAATGTATAATCTATTTTTGCATTTCCATTTTCAAAAAACTCAAAACGAGTTATTTGAGCAGGCAAGAGTGCGCCCACAGGCTGTATTATTTGGCTACTTGGCGTACAGTTTTCAGCACCTCCCTGAAAAAGCCCTCTTACTGTTATGGTAAAATTGGTTGAAGAATTATAAGTATGCTCTGCCGACTGATTAGCTCCTATGATAATTGATTGATTATCACCAAAATCAATTTTGTAAGAGTCATAATATTCTTCATTTATCTGTACTTTTACTTTATTGTCGGCGCAACGAAGGAGTGTAAAATCGACAGTTTTTGGCTCAAAAACTTCAATAATATTTTCTCTTCTGACCGAATCACCTCCTGTTCCTCCTGTATTTATGAGTTGAGAAATAGAATAAATACCTGCCTCTTGAAATGTAAAAATTGTTTCACGCTGCACTGGCGCACCACCAAAACGATAAAAGACTAAATTTGGGTCTGCTTGCGAACAATCTGTAACACTGACTGTCAAGGGCGCACAACCTTTTATATTAGATACATCAAAACAAGGATTTTGTGCTAAAATATTTTGTTGATAAAGAAATGAAAAAATGATAAATAATAATGTAAAACCAAAAGGCAAGTGTCTTTTATTTTTTAAATCCATATTTTTATAAAAAATGTTTATAGCGAATTAATGATAGTTTGGTATAATTGAGTTTGGATATAAAACGAAAATAATTATGATATGAATACACAAGAGAAAGTAAAAGCAAAAAATAATTATTTTTTTTGAAATAGAAACTACCTTCTATCTTTCTCTTGGTGGAGTATCTTTATTTTTTTGACGAAGAGGCAAAAACTCCGACATTTGTACTGGTTTGACGGTTTTTGTGATTTGCATAGGGTGTTTTGTGATATATTGTTTGGGGCGTGTTGGTCTTTTTTCGAATCCACCTCCACAATTTGGACAAACATTGAATAGAATTTTTTGTACACAATCTATACAAAATGTGCATTCGTAGGCACAAATCATTGCCTCATTACTTTCATTGGGCAATGATTTATCACAATTTTCACAAGAAGGACGGAGCTGTAACATGGTTTATAAGAGTGATGATAAATATTTTTTTTTGTGTATTTTTTTTTGTAAAAATATAAACTAGATTTATTCTTCTTCTTTTAGAGAAGCTGTTTTTGTTATGTTTTCGGTTTTGTCTGATAAAGTATCAACCAAAGCTAATAATTGTTTTTCCAAGGCTTCTACTTTTTGAGCTAAAGCCGAATTAGAATTTTTGTTTTCTTGAAGACTAGCCACAATTTCTTTCAATTCTGAAATCTGATTTTTGAGATTTTCAAGTTCTGTTTTTTGTGTCTTTAGTTCCTCTTTTTGATTGTCTATGATAGTTTGTTGTTCTTTTGTAGCTTCTATCAAAACAGGAATTAAATCGGTATAATATACTGATTTAAAGCCTTTATCATCTGTACGGACAAGTGTTGGGAATATTTCTTCAACCTCTTGAGCAATTACTCCAAACTGTAAACGTTCTCCTCTCATTTCTTTATTTTTCCAATAATATTGCGTTCCACGAAGAGATAATATGCTAGAAAGAGAATTGTTGAGTGTAGTTATATTTTCTTTATATCGAATATCACTCGGAAAGGCATTATTTGTTGTTGTTCCTGCGACATTCAAATCTCCACTAATATTTGTATTTCCATTATTTTCTACAAAGAATCTATCTATGGTATTCTCTTGTAATGTCAGTATTCTTTGCGCACCTGTTATACTTGTTGAGTTTATAGAAAGTGCAGAAGCATTTTGTTCTCCACCATTTATACGTACTGTATTTTCAGTTGCAAGGTCATTATTTTCATTGATAAGCACTACTGGATTTGTAGTTGCACTATTACCAGTTCTCACAAAAAAAGCAGCTTTGGCTTTTTCTACTGATGTAGCCTCTAGGCTTGTCGAACCAGAAGATTCATCTAACCCTGTTACAGATAGGGCATTATTTGCAGTTGCATTTCCATTATCTTCTGCTCTAACATTTAGTTTTCCATTTCCTACATTAGCTCCTATATATACATTTCCTGTGTTGGGTTGAATGTTTACATTGCCATTTGTAGCACCTGTTCCTGCTTCAATCGTAATATTTCCTCCATTTGTAAAACCATTACCTGCAGCTAAATCTATATCTCCACCATTAGAGCCTGATGCTGATGCTACTCCTCCTTTTATTTGTATATCTCCACCATTAGAATTTAATGCTAATCCTTCTCCTCCTTTTATAATTACATCACCCCCTCTACTTGGAGAATCTCCATCTCCTCCTTCAAGTAACAATTCAGCTCCTTGCACATCTGTTCTAAAATCTTGTGCTTTCATATTTATAGAACCTCCATTAGGCATTATACCTGTATTATTTATTCCTAAATTTATATTCAAATCAAACTTGTCTGTATTTGTCTTTTTGATAGAGAATAATTCACTGGCTGCATCTTTAATAAAGAAATTATCTGTATTTATAATAGAAAAATCATTTGTATTTCCATCAATAGTAACATTATTGGTAAGTGTACCCCCTAAACTTACTATTCCTGTACTTTCAGTTAATCCATCTTGAAATGTATAACTACTGGCTGCACTATTCAGTTGAATACCTCCCCAAAATAAATTACCACCACTGTTGTATAAAGTATTAGTAGTTGGGGCTGGTAATGTTGGTAAACTAGGTAGCTCCAACCAACCATTTAATGCTAATCTTGAATCTAGGGAAGTGTTATCCCCTACTTCTATATTTCCACCATCTTTTTGAAGAAAGACAGCCCCTTTAGTACCTGTTGGTGCATTTCCTCCATTCAGAACAGCATTTCCTCCTCTGTTAGCATCTCCAGAACCACCTTCAAGCAAAAATGTAGCTGCTTCGAATAAATTACCATCATCAAAATTTTGTGCCTTTAGGTTTATATCGCCTCCTTGAGCTATAGCACCAGAAATAACAACAGTCTTCATATCAAGAGAGAAATCATTTACTCCTTCTGAACCTCTATCCAAACTCAATATCTGATTAGCACTAGCATCTTCAATAATGAAAGCTGCATTATTTGCATCTGCATCTTCAAGGGTAATTATCATTTCATCTTCTATTTCCACACCAATATTTAAAGCACTTATTTCTAAAAAGTTATCAGCATCAATGTTTATATTATCGTTTGATACGAAGGCTATCAAATCAGTGTTAGCTAATCTAAAATCAAAAGCAGCTCCATCAATAAGTGTATTTTGCAACAAACTTCCACCTAATCCTATTTTATCTGTTCCTGCGTCTGTTATTATTTCTAGCCCATTAATTGGCAAAACAGAAATCGTATTTGTACTAATATCAATTCCTGCTCCTGCTGTATAAGAAGAAACACCACTAAGCTGTGAAGCTACATAATCTGTAATAGCTACACCTGTCATGATTTGGGCATCTGAAGGAGAAAAACTTAATACTTCGCTTTGTGTGATTACTTCATCAAAAGGATTTGTATTAAAGTCAAAAACTCCACTTACCTCAAGGTCATTACCTATTGTTGCATTATTAGCTACAATTAAATCTTGGTCTAAGGAAAGTGAAGAACCTATTTGCACAACACTACTAGTAGATTCTATAAATACATCACCATCAGCTCTTATTTGTAAATCTCCTGTAAGAACAATATCAACATTACTTCCATCATCTGTAATCGAACTATCAATTAATTCAGTTCCGTTCCAACGAGGTACAGCATTTGTATTTGTCATATTGACAGTTGGGTCTGTTTCTGCCACGATTGTACTTATATCTCTCCACTCCACAACACCTATACTTCCATCAGAAACTATGACTTGATTATTAGGAGAAGCAGCTTGTGAAATATTAGTGGGTGTAATTACAGCATCAGCAATAGTAGGGTTTGGGTAAGTGCCTTCCAAATCTCCTCCTGCTGTGCCTGTAAGTGTCGCAGATGCTCTGTCCACCCACACAACTTGCCCATTTGCATCAGTAACTAGCATTTTGTTTTGTCCACCACTTGCCAAATCTATGGTTTGGATAGTTCCATTTATGATTTTGAGAGAAGTAATAGAATTATCTGAAACTGAATTTGCCGAATGTGCATAAGGTACTGCCTGCAAGACCGTAATTGATGTAAGTGCATTTCCATTTACACTCACTCTCAAACCTAAAGATGGATTTTGAGAGAAAAAATTAGTAGCAAATGGGTTTTGAGTTCCCAAAACAACAGAGTACAAACCGTCTTGAACGTTTATAGTTTGTGTTTCTGTCCAATCAACAGTATTTGTAAGAGGATTAACCAGTTCGAAAATCATTGTTGTAGAACCCGAAAATGGTAGTCCTTCTTGCACTAATTTCCCTTGATAAGTAATCGTTGGAGGCAATGTTTGTGCTTGAAGTGCAGTTCCATAGCTTATTATTAATCCTACTATTAAAACAACTTTTAGTTTGTTTGAGTGTATTTTAAATATTGTTTTAAGAAAAAAAGAAGACAACAAGTTTAATTGATTCATGATGATTATACTTAATGGTAATAAAATATTTAGTGCTTTGAGAGTATGCTAATTTAATCATTTTTTTGCTACTAATAAAATTAGGAACACAAAAATAACAATGTACGACCGATAAATATTTTTACTATTCTTTTCCATAAAAAAAACCCTTGCCTACCCACTAAGCAAAGGTTTTGAGTTTTATTTTATAGAAAGGTAATTCTAATTTTTAGAATAGTTCAATATTTTATCTACTATTTGATTTGATGGTTTTTGGCTTGTTTGGCAGTCGTCCATTTGTTTTTTTAGATTTACTATTTCATAGAAAAACTGATTTAATTTTTCATTGGATTGAAGTAATTTTTCTACTCTTGAATTTTCTATTGAAGATGTTTCTTGATATACATAACGGACAACCATATTTTGAAGATTCTGAAAATCAGTATCTTTATTTTTTGATGGTGTTGATACCGAACCAACTATTGAATTGAATTGAAATAGGATTGAATTTTTCATACACTTTTTCGCTTATATAGATAGAATAACTTATATTTTTGAGTTGTTCTGATAGCTCGTATTCAATTCTTTCAATCACTTAGTTTTGGTGACTCAACTCACAAGTTAGTGAGCAAGTTTGTTGATTTGATTATTCATCTCTTCACTTGCGTCCATAAGTTTTCTAAGATTGATAAGAGCATAACGCATTCTTCCAAGTGCAGTATTTATACTTACATGTGTTGCATCTGCAATTTCTTGAAAACTCATATTAAAATACTGACGCATAATCAATACTTCTCGTTGAGCATCTGGCAACTGACGTACATGTTTTTTCAAATTTTCACAAATTTCTTGCTCTATATGAGCTTCTTCAGAAGATTTTTGAGTAAATTCTATTGTATTAAAAACCGTACTACCGTCTTCTACGGTAATGGTTGGATAGCGTTTTTGCTTTCTAAAATAATCTATGGCTAAATTATGAGCAATACGAGAAAGCCAAGGTAAAAATTTTCCTTCTTCATTATATTTGCCCAAACGAATTGTATCTACTACCTTTATAAAGGCTTCTTGCATCAAATCTTCAGCAATATAGGTATCCTTTACAATCGTAATCAAAATAGTAAAAATTCTATTTTTATGACGATTCAATAAAACAGCAAAAGCATTTTGGCTGCCTGATTTGTAAAGCGTAATAAGCTGGCTATCACTTGATTGCATCAAATTTTCTACATCAAGAGGAATGTTTTTTCTCTTTGTGCTTTTTTTGGTAGCTTTAGAATGTATAGCAGATTTTTTTTCTTTAGTTAAATTACTTTTAGTTTGCATCTTCTTAACGTGGCTTAATGGTGGGTATTGCTTTAAAAAGAAGTACGAAGTGTACCGTGTCTGTAATAATTGATTGATATAGACAAATATAACAACGTTTTATTAGAAATGAAAGTTACACAGTATTTTTTTTTAGAATGATTAAAAAAATGACTATCATTAATAATGCCAATTCATACTAACAGCAAGTTTACATCGGTAAACAAATGAATATTTTCGACGAATGAATCAAATTTGACGATTAATTTTTATAAAAAAATCAATTTAAGAACAAGTTTTTTTGTTAAAAAACAATCAATTTACACAAAAATAATACATACGTAATTTAAAAATAAAAATGGATAATTTTTTAACTCCTTTTTCTCATACTTTCTTTATGAAAGAGGCTCTAAAAGAAGCCCAAAAAAGTTTTGAGGCTGGCGAAATCCCTGTGGGAGCTGTCATTGTACATAATCAAAAAATCATTGCTAGAGCGCATAATATGACAGAAAAATTACAAGATATTACAGCTCACGCCGAACTGATTGCTATTAGCTCGGCTGCCAATACACTAAATTTTAAGTACCTGACAGGTTGTAAACTCTATGTAACTCTCGAACCTTGTGTAATGTGTGCTGGCGCATTGGCATGGTCACAAATTTCAGAAATTTATTATGGTGCAAATGATTTACAAAGAGGTTTTTCTGTTCTTAGTCATTCAAATTTATTTCCAAAAAAAATAAAAATAGAAAATCAAATTTTGGCGCAAGAATGTGAAGAGTTATTAAAAAAATTCTTTAAAAAACTGCGTCGCTAATCATTTATTTTGAAAATCAAGATTTTGAGAGTAATTTTCTTAGCTTAGAAAAAGAATCTCTATTGCTAAAATTATGACTTTTTTATTTTTTTTTATTTTTTTTCTGTTTGCTTTCTTGAATAAAAATCTCTAAAATAAAAAAAAGTCAATTTAAAAACTGTATTATACAATTTTCAAATTGACTATTTTTTTTATCTATATATGCTTTAACATTTTTTAACCTTATTTTTATTCAAATGCAGCTACCAAACCCAACATTTCTAAAAATGGTTTGGGTAGATTTTCAATATTACTAATAAGATTGGGGTGTTTGGTATTGTATGTATGATTTGCATCTTCTATCAAAATCAATTCTGCATTCGAATCACTCCACTCCAAAATATCTTGGGCATCTTGTGTTGTTACGGCAATATCTTTTGCTCCATGAATGATTAGTTGTGGGGTTTTTGTTTGATTGAGTTTTTGTGTTGCTTCTTTGACTGAATAATTTGCAGGATTTTTTTTGAAATCCTTATAAAATGATTCATACAAAGGCATTTTTTGGTTTGTGCGTCCATTTTCAATAATTACGACATCTTTTTCTTGCCATTCTTTCTGATTTTTCTGATTAAAATATCGTTTTTCCAAATCACTAACAGCCGAAAGTGTAATTATTTTTTTGATTCTTTTATCTTTGGCAGCATAAATAATTGCCGTACTTCCTCCCCTACTATGCCCTACAAGGCGAATATCTTCTATATTTCTTTTGGGTAAGATTGATTTTTTGTTGCAAATAAAATTGATAAGTGTTGCTATATCAGAGAGTTCTTTTGTGATTGTATTTGCTCCAAAGGCTTCTAAATCTTCAAATTCAAGAGGGTTTTTGATAGTTGTTCCGTTATGAGAAAAATTAATCTTGAAAACCAAAAATCCTTTTTTTGTCCAGTATTGAGCCATGTGATTAAATGCCCCCCAATCTTTAAAACCTTTGAAACCATGTAAAAAAACAATAATAGGAGTTTTGGAATTTGTTCGTTGTTCTGATGTGTAATAATCTATCAAAATCGGCTTGAAAGGCGATAAAGTATTGGGTAAGGAAAGTTGATTTTTTTTCATAATTTTTATAGAAAACAAGAATAGCTATTGTTAGAGTACTGGACACTAGATGTATTTGCTGTTCTGTGAGTCACAGAACAGGGAAAAGATGTATTTGCTGTTCTGTGAGCCACAGAACAGGGAAAAGATGTAGTCACAGAACAGGGAAAAAGTGTTTTAGCGTAGCGACACCAACAATTTTTTAACTCATGTCCAGTACTCTAAGCTATTGTACTAATTATTTATTTTTAATTCTTTTACAAACGAAAAATAATCAGAAGAAAAATTTATAAATTCTTTATAAGAAAGTTTGGTTTTTTTTTCATACAAATTGGGATACATTTCTTCCCATGTTTCTAAAATAAAAGCAATTCTTTTTGTGATTAGATTTTTTTGTAATTTAATTTCTTTACCATTTTTTTCTGAAAATGTATGTTTTGCACCTAGAGCTTCGAAGAAATCGGGGTACAAAATCTGAAAATAAAGATGTAAAAACTCCTTTGTAGGGCGTGATAATCCATAATTAAACAAAGAATATCCTGCAATATATTCGAATACAAAAGGTGTAAACTCTTCTTGATTATTTTTATCAAACCAAAAAGCAGCTTGTATTTGCTTTTCGACTACCTCTTTCATTTCTTGTTGATATGCAGGTTTTGCAATGCCAAAAGTAGATTTTGTTTCATAAAAATTGGGCAATAATTCTTCATCCGAAAGAGCTATTATTTTTTCAAATTGATTGATTGCATAACTATTTCGCTCAATGGGCTGTCTATTTTGGTCATAAAAAATTACTTTATGAATATCTTCTAGCATAGCTGTCATTGTGCCTTCTGGAGTCAATAAATAATCTATTCGGTACAAAAGTGTCAGGAGCATATATGAAATTGCAGATGCAAGCTGTTGAGGATTGAGTTTTTGAATTTGTTCTACTGTTTCTTTTATCCACTTTTTTAAAAAATGTAGTTTTACTTCTTGCTGTTTTTTCGGCAAAAACTCAATATGTTTGTCGTCAATAGCCTCCAACAGATTGGTAAATTCATTCAATAATAAATCATCTTGAGCATCCGAACGAGTCGCAATTTCTCTAAGTCCATTATAAAGTTTTCCTGCAAAACTATCGACTGTATTGGTAGTAAAACGAATCCAAATAACACCATCTTTATCCAAAGAAAAGCCACTATACAAAAGCGTATAATTCATTTCCATTAATCGTCTTCCTAAAGCAATATGCAAATTATTTTTTGTTTTGACTAGCTTTACTTCTCCTACAAACTCTTCAGAATTGGCAAATCCACGCACTATTTTTGAGCCTTGTTGCAGCGTAAACTCTATTTTAAAATCATCTTTATTAGTCTGTATGACATCATAACTCAAATTACTTTCATCATCATCTAATAAATAATTAAAAAATTCTAAGTATGCCTGCAAGTAATTTTTTTCTTCAAAAAACGTTGTCGACCTTGTCCACGAATCATATTTTTCTAATGTTTTGTGGGCATCAGAATACCTCCCAAATCGTATATTAATTCCATCATTGGTATTTGTTTGTTTGACAAAAGCAGTTATAATTTTTTTAAAAAGCATAAATCTTTTTTTGAATTGGTAAAATGACTAATTACTTTAGTCGGTAAAATTCTAAAATCAATTTAACGAAAGAATCTCAAAAATAAGTCTTATTTTCTTGAAAAAACTCTTTATTGTTTGTATTTTTAGTAAAAAAAGAAACGTTACTCTATAAAATGATTAGAAAACTGTACCTTTGAAACTCATCTAAAGAAATATTATACATCATTATTTCATTTCTGTCTATCAATAAACTATATTAAAATCAGCTTACTAATTTTATAAAAAAATATGAATTTTTTATTCTACAAAAATCTTTCTAAAAAATATTTTTTCTTATTTCTATTCTTTTTAGGTGTAGTGATTGGCTTTTCTAGGTGTGTTCCGATTGAAGACCTTATAGACCCTACGATTGGAGAATTTTCACTCAATGAACAATATAATATTACAGATACAATTTTTTTAGATGTTGTTTTGTTTGATAATTTTGGACTAGATATAGTAAAAATTGACATAAATAAAATTGGAAGCGAAACTAGCAGCCTCAATTCTACCAAAATAATAAATAGTGATAGTATAAAAGCAAAATTATTAAAGTTAGAACAATACGAAGTGATAGAAATACCTCTTGATGCTGCTTTAGGACAATATGAATTTACTTTATCAGTTACTGACATCAGTGGAAAAGAACAAACAATTAAAAAGAATTTTATAGTAAATGGCGATGTTTCTGACCCTGATTTGGTGGATATTGAACTAGATTTGGATTTAGATATTGATGTATCAATAAAAGTAATTGATTTGGCAGCCAATAGTTATCAAGCATGTAGGTCAAGCACTATTCCGATTACAGGAACAGCCAGTGATAATATTGCTTTGAGTACAATATCAGCGCAGTTTGATTATCCCAATTCTCCTATTATTAGTTTTGATTTGGGAGGTGTTCAATCAATAGATTTGGCTTCTATTTTCGAAGGTTTAATTCAAATTCCTAGCGATGTACCCAACGGAACAACAATAAATCTGACATTTAAGGTAACAGATGACAAACAAAACTCTAGTAGTGCAACTCTTTCTTTTTTGATTGATTGTGATGATACTCGCCCAATAGTAAATTCAATTATTACTAATCTTGACCAAAATATAAACGAACAAAACGAAATAGAAGTAATACAAGGACAAGAATTATTTATTATCGATGGACAAATTACAGATAATGATGCTCTTGATAGTTTGTTTATTTATTTTATAGAAGGAAATACTGAAACTATTATTTTAGAAGAAAAAATAGAAGGAAATAATTTTAATTTGGCAAATGCTTTTGGCGACATTGCTGTTCCGATTCCATCAAATAACAGAATAGACAATCGTTACAAAATTAGTGTTGTGGCAACAGATACATCGGCAAATCAATCTGTTGCTTTTATATCTGACATTCTGATTACTCGTAATAATCCTCCTGATATAGACCTCGGACTCAACTATATTGATAACAACCCAACTACTTTTAGTACCAATTCTAGAGTTCCAACACCAATTCCAGCAGGTTCGTCTATCCGTACCGAAACAAAAATAGTTGAAGATGTAGCCTTAGATAACTTCAAAATTACATGGGCAGAAGAAGGTGACGAAGAAATTATTGTTACTGATTTAAACCAAAATGACTTGGAAGGAGTTTTGATTATTAATATCACCCAGCAACTTACAAGAGGCTTATTAAAAACGAGAGAAAATGCTCGTGAAGGCACTCGTTATATATTGAATATCTACGCTAGAGATACATTCCAGCAAGAAAATCAAATAACATATTACTTCATTGTTCAATAAAAAATAGACCAATTTAATTTTATCAAAATGAGAATAACCTACAAAAAAGGTTGTTCTCATTTCTATTTTATATCAAGGCATGTTCATAAAAAAACCTGCATCTGTCTTTGTGTATTCGTTTCTTTAGAAGCCTAATTTATACAAAATTCACGCCTCTCAGGAAGCATTTTATTTAGTTCTGAAGAACTCAATACACAATTTTATATTCAGTTTACAAAAATCAAGAATGACACAAAAAACTATTTTTCTCTTATTAGGTGGAAATCTAGGAGATAGAGAAAAGAATATTTCAGAAGCAAAAAAATTTATTTCTTTACAGATTGGAGAAATAAAAAAACAATCTAGTATTTATCAAACAGCAGCTTGGGGTGTAGAAAATCAGCCTAATTTTCTTAATCAAGTTATCAAAATTTCTTCTCTTTTATCGCCACAAAAAATACTACTTCAAATAGAAGATATAGAAAAAAAACTAGGTAGAAAACGCTATCAAAAATGGTATGCAAGAACAATAGATATTGATATTCTCTATTATGAAAATGAAATATTGGAAGAAGAAGAAAATATAGATAAAGAAACAAAAAACTTGAAAATTCCACACCCATTTTTACACCAACGTCGGTTTACGCTTGTTCCTTTGGTCGAAATTGCGCCTAATTTTGTACACCCTATTTTACAAAAAACAAATAAAAAACTTTTGGAAAATTGTTTGGATAAGTTGAAGGTTGATATATTCCTGTAGCTTACGCTTTAGCATGAGAATGTATTTATGTAGCTCATTCTTTAGAATGAGAAAAGATTTTTTTAGGTTTACTAAAATTTTTACGATTTTTGCAAAAACTTGATTTTTAAATTAAAATTTATAATACCTTTTCACTCTAAAGAGTGCGCTACCTTATCATGAAAAAAATATTATTCATCGACCGTGACGGCACAATCATAAAAGAACCAGCCGACGAACAAATAGATTCATTAGAAAAATTAGAATTTCTGCCTGCCGTTTTGAGAAATTTATACCAACTTGCAAACAGCAAAGAATACGAGTTGGTAATGGTAACCAATCAAGATGGACTCGGAACGACAAGTTTTCCAGAGCATACCTTCCACCCTGCACACAACAAAATGCTCAATATTTTAGAAAATGAAGGAATCATTTTTGATGAAATTTTAATTGATAAAACTTTTCCTCATCAAAAATCGCCTAATCGCAAACCTGAAATAGGATTAGTAAAACATTACTTAAACAACCCTAACTTTGACATTCAAAATTCTTTTGTGCTTGGAGATAGATTTAGTGATATTCAACTTGCCAAAAATTTAGGTTGTAAAGGAATTTTGATTGCAGAAAATGACAAAAAAATTAGTTTGGAAAACCCCGAACTTGCTTCTATTTGTGCTTTTGTGAGTGATGACTGGACAGCCATAAAAGATTTTCTTTCTACTCCTCAATCAAAATTTGGCACTAGAATAGGGAAAGTAAAGCGCACGACTAAGGAAACTGATATTGATATTGAAATAAATTTAGATGGAACAGGAAAAGCAAATATTAATACAGGGCTTGCTTTTTTTGACCACATGCTCGAACAAATTGCAAGACATGGAGAGGTAGATTTAAAAATTCTGACAAAGGGAGATTTGCACATAGATGAGCATCACACCATCGAAGATACAGCTTTAGCACTTGGAGAAGCACTTTTGAAGGCATTTGGAAACAAACGAGGTATTGAGCGTTATGGTTTTTGTTTGCCAATGGACGAGGTTTTGGCACAAGTAGCTCTTGATTTTGGTGGACGACCTTGGTTGGTTTGGGAGGCTGATTTTAAGAGAGAAAAAATTGGAGATATGCCAACTGAAATGTTTATGCACTTTTTCAAATCACTTAGTGACACTTCAAAATCAAATATCAATATCAAAGCCGAACCCATAGATGGAGCAAACGAACACCACAAAATAGAAGCAATTTTTAAAGCTTTTGCAAAAGCATTGAAGATGGCAAAAACACATACAGGGTCGTCAGAATTGCCTTCTACAAAGGGAGTTTTGTAAAAATGACTTACACTTTAGCATAAAAAATCTATTGAAGATTAAGCCCCAATACTATTAAATTAATATCCTCTTAGACTGATTCTTTATATATTTTTGAGTTATTAAGTTTTGCCTCTTTGTTATTTTATTGCGAAGAGGCTTTTCTTTGCTCTTCACTATTGATATTTTTTTTGCATAAAAAATTACCAATTCCACTATAATTACCTCTTTTTTTTCTGTTATCACAACTAAAATCAGTACAATTTATACGAAATTCTAGCTTAGTATTTTCTTGTTGTTGATTATTTCAAGTATTTTTGTAGTATAAATCATCATTAATAATGCAAAAAATATAGAATTAATACCTCAAAAAATTTAACATATAGCATTGCTCTTTAGAGCGAAAAGGAACAAGAAAATCAATAAAAAAAATAAAGCAATGAAACTAACCATAAAAAATTTAGGCGCACTAAAAGAAGCAGAAATAGACCTTAGCAAAGACCTTATTTTACTTTGTGGACACAATAATACTGGAAAAACTTATGTGGCTTATGCGATTTATGAGTTTTTGAGAGATGAAATAAAACCTTTTTTTGAAGAACACAACAACCTTTTTATAGAAACGAAACATATTATAGAAACACTAAATGAATCCATAGAAATAGATTTAATTGGTATTTATGAGAGTAATAGAAAATTGTTCACAGATGAAATTAATGACTCAAAAAAAGGTGTAGAAAGTAAAGAAAAATATTTTAAAAACATAGAGTATAAAATAACTCTTCCATCTATAAAAAAATTTCGCTCTGTTTTCTTAACAGCCAAAGTAGATTTAAAAATGTGGATAGGTAATCACACTATACTAACAGCTAGAAAGGACAAAGATAAAAGTTTAGTAAACTTTGATTTATCGAATTTAAAATATGACCATAAAAAGCAGAGTAAGAATTTTACAAAAGAAGAAATTGTTAATAATTCAACAGTAAGAGCCATAATATATATGATGATATTGGGTAAAATAGGAATTAGAGACGAAAAACGCATAAAAATATTCACTTCCGAACGTGCAGCTATAAATATTTTCAGTAAAGAATTGGCATTAAATAAAAATCAGTTTTTTGATAAAATACTCAAAACAAAAGGAGAAGACAGAACAAAATTATTAAACTTTGCAGAAGAAAATATAAACCGTTATCAAAAACCAATAGCAGACGAACTCTTGATAGCAGAAGATTTATTAAATCTATCAAAACAAAAAAGTGATTTTGAGTTTTTAGCGATTGAACTTGAAAAAAGCATTTTAGAAGGAAAAATAAGTGTAGGACAATATGGAGGTTTACAGTATCAGCCTAATTTTTATAAAAATGAAAAGAATGAAAATAAACAAGAAGAAAATGTAGTTTTAGAAATCTATCAAACGTCTTCACTTGTAAAATCGCTTGCTTCTCTTGTTTTTTATTTACGTCATTCAGCTAAGAAAAACGATTGTATTATTATCGATGAACCCGAATTAAATCTACACCCAGATAA
Organism: uncultured Cytophagales bacterium; assembly: GCA_937136415.1. GTDB lineage: Bacteria > Bacteroidota > Bacteroidia > Cytophagales > Bernardetiaceae > Bernardetia. The sequence continues at coordinate 54,029 of CAKZOK010000072.1, forward strand.
TCAAGTTTTGGTAGCTCGTTTTTTGGCTCGTCTTGTCAATGAAGGTTTTAAAGTCGTAGCGAGTACGCATAGTGATTATATTATTAGAGAACTAAATAACTTATTAATGCTCAATAATTCGTTTGGAGAAAAAGAAGAATTAATGCAAAAATATGAGTACAATAAAAATGAACTTTTGACAAATCAGCAGGTAGGAGCATATTATTTTCAAAAGGGAAAAAATACGGCTGTTCCAGTTCCTTTATTAAAACGTGGAATTGAAATAGATTCAATTAATGATGTCATAACAGACCTTAATGAGCGTTCAGATGATATTTATTATACTTTTTTAGAGTCTGATGAAAATATAGCAGCAGAGAAAGAAGAAGAAAAAATAGCACAAGAAAATTTAAAATCTAAATAATGGAAGACATAAAAAAGATTCTTCAAGTTCTTGTTTGTCAAGAAGTTCGTATCGATTTTAATGAAGAAAAAAAATCAATCAAAATTGAAGAAGAACAAAATACAGATTCAAAACAACTTCGTTCAGTTACGATAAAGGGAATTGATGAGTGTTTTTTGGCTTTCAAATTAGACCACCCAAAAAATAAATTTTTAGGAAAATTATTTAACGAAATAACAAACTTGAACAAAGCCTGTGATGCCATTATTTTTTGCAGAATAAGAAATAAAAATTATATTTTTTCAATAGAGTTAAAGTCTAACGAAACGTCTGATATAGCTGCCAAATTCAAAAATAGTCAAATTTTTATTGGTCTGATAAATAATATTTTGAAAATTCATTTTGATTTTAAAGAAGATTTTGAAGCTATAAACATTCTTTTTGATAGAAAAATAACAAATAGAGCTGTTACAAAAAGAAAACCCAAAGATGTAGAATATTATCATCAAGGATTTAGTAGGCAGGATAATATTATTCAAATACACCCTTTTATTTCTCAACAAAATAAATAGAAATTATCATTATCAAGAAAATGAAAAATGCGTTTCCTACTTTTATTACTTTCTTTTCTAGTCATTATTTCCACCAAAACCGTTTTTGCTCAAACTGACAAAAACGACACTAAAACTGATTCTCTAAATATAGAAAATTCATTTTCTCAAAAAACAAAATGGCTCAAAGTAAATAAAAATTCCATTTCTTACACAGCCTTTTGGACAAAAGAAATTGATTCTCTCCCTCCTATTTCCATTCAAGTTTTACAGACAAGACCAGTCCTTTCCTCCGTTGTTGGTGTCTCCACCAACGACACAAACGCAATAAAAGCAACTTACGACTTTGAAAAACAGATTATTTTGTTTGATTCTCTTTCAAATGAATTACAAAACATTCAATTAGATTCTATCAAAATCAGTTATCAAACTATTCCTTTTAAAATAAAAAATTGGACTTTTAAGCGTTCACAAGAAGAGTACGAAGAGGCTGCAATGCAAAATTTTATCGATACAGTAGATAGAAAAGCAGAAAAAAACAATATAATTACAGAAGAAAGACAAGAACTTTTTAGCTCAAATCTTCAAAAAGCAGGAAGTATTACTCGTGGTGTTTCGGTGGGAAACCGTCAAGATGTGTTTGTAAATTCTAATCTAAATTTGCAATTAGAAGGCAAACTAACCGACGAAATAGAACTAACTGCCATTATTTCCGACCAAAATGTACCTTTTCAACCCGAAGGAAACACACAACAAATTCAGCAATTTGATAGGATTCAGATACAATTACGTCATAAAAATGCTTCTCTCACGGCTGGTAATGTCGTTTTGCGTCAGGGAATTGGAAAAAATCAACCTCATTTTATGCGATTCTACAAAAATGTTTTGGGTGGAGTTTTGCAAACCAATTTCAAAAGAGATTCTACTTTTTCGACGCAACAAAAAATCGGTTTGGCTGCTGCAAAAGGTCAGTTTCAGAGTTATCAATTACCTGTGCAGGAGGGTGTGCAGGGTGCTTATCGCTTGGTGGGCGCAAATAATGAGCGTTTTGTGATTATTCAAGCAGGTTCGGAAAAGGTATTTTTAGATGGTCAGCTTTTGCAACGTGGTTTCAATTACGATTACATTATCGATTATAATACTGCCGAAATTACTTTTAATCCTCATGTTGTGATTACGCAATTTTCTAGGGTGCGTGTCGAATTTGAATATACAAATCAGTTTTATAATCGGACAATTTCCAACTTGGGAGCAAGTATAAACTTTACTTCAAAAAATAAGAATAGTACAAAAAAATTAAAAAAGTCATCTTGGAATATTTTTATAGAAAATTATTCAGAAAGTGATAACGAAAAACAACCTATTAATTTTGATATTTCACAGGAAAGACAAACACTTTTAGAGAATATTGGAGATAGTTTGTCCCTTGCTGTGGTGGAAAGTGCCGAAGAAGTAGAGAGTTTTTCTGTCAATCAAATTTTATATATCAAAAAAGATACATTGATTAATAATTTCTTTTATCCAATTTTTCAGAGAGCTACACAAGATATTGAAAATCAAACTTTTTATACTGTTTCTTTTACAGAAGTAGGACAAAATCAAGGCGATTATAATCTAGGAGAAGCAATAGCCAACGGAAAAGAATATGTTTTTGTAGGAATAAATCAGGGAAATTTTGCACCCATCAGGCAACTTCCTGCGCCAAACTCTAAGCAACTCACAAATACTGGCGTTCGTTTTTCGCCAAACAATCATACAAGTATTTTTGCAGAAGCAGCTTTTTCTAAACGAGACAAAAATATTTTTTCAGACATAAACAGCGAAGATGATAAAGGAAACGCCTTTTTTGTAGGTATTCACACAAAAGAAAAATCATTTATAAAAAATTACAAATTAAGTTATGGAATTGATTATGAATTGGATAATCAGAATTTTGAATCCATCGACCGTTTTAGAAGTATTGAGTTTGATAGAGATTGGACATTGCCTACATTTTATGGAAGTGTTCCTAAGGGAAAAGATGAAATTTTACAAGCCTTTGCAATTATTGAACAGAATGCAAACAACAGATTTGAATATAATTTTACTTATAGAAATAGACAAAACTCGGTAAACGGACAACAACACAAAATTATTTTTAATAAAAAAATAAGAAAATTTCAGCTTTCTACAACTGGTTTTTATTTAGATGGAGAAAATAAATTACAATTTCAGAATAATAATGCAAGTTCTTTTTCAGAATTAAATACAAATTCTAATTCTCAAAATTCTATCATTTCGGCTATTCCGAATAGTCAAGTTAATGTTTTACAAAATGCTCAAAATATTTCGTGGGTGCGCTACAACGCCGATATAAAATATAAAAATAATTATATTATTCCTGCCTATACTTATTCTGTCGACAAACAAGTTTTTAAAGCACAAGATTCGGTTACTTCGTCTTTGATGAATTATGAGCAACACAAATTTTATCTTTTTCAAGGAGATAGCAGCAAGAAAGCAAAATACAAAATTGAGTATGCTTTGAGAGAAGATTTTTTACCAAAAAATGGAATTATCCAATCTTATACCAACTCACAAACGGCACAAGCAGAAATGTCTTTGGATTTTGAGAGAGAAAAATCAAATCAGAAATTGACTTTCAATTCTACTTACAGAAAATTGGAATATAACAAAGATTTTTTGGATACTTTAAAGATAGACGATACCGAAACGCTAATGGGGCGCATCGATTGGCGAAGCGATTTTTTTGAACGTGCTATCCGTCAAGAACTCACTTATTCGACAGTAACAGGGCGAGAACCTGCACGAGAATTTACATTTATCGGCGTTGATGGAACGCAAGGAACGCACACATGGCGAGATGATAATGAAGACGGTGTTCAGCAGTTGGGCGAATTTTATGAAGCCATTAATCCAGATGAGCGTAATTTTATCAAAATTTTTACGCCAACAAGTACGTATTTAACTGCATTTTCTACTGATTTTATTTATAAAATAACACTTACTCCTCCTAGAAAATGGAAAAAAGCAAAATTTATCAAAAAAACCTTACAACTCTTTTCTGTTGTTTTTTCGGTTCAAAATTCTGTCAAGACTACTGAAAATAATTTTACAAAACGATTTATTCCATTTAGTAAAAAAGACAAAGAAAGCATTTTGAGTGAGCAAAGTTTGCTTCGAAATGTTTTGTTTTTGAACCGAACAAATCCACGTTGGGGAGGAGAATTTCGCTATACTCTGACCAATCAAAAAAACCTTTTGGCAGGAGGTTTTGAGAGTAAAAATATAGAAGAATATGAAACTGTTTTTAGGTTTAGTCTTTCCAAAACGATTGCTTCGAAGTCTAGTTTTTTGATAGGAACACGCAGCAATGCTTCCGATTTTTTGGAAAACAGAAATTACAATCTCACTCTTTTGCGTCCACAAACAGAAATTGCTTGGCAGCCTAGCACAGCTTTTAGGCTAACAACGGCTTACCGTTTTGAGCAAAAACAAAATACTTTTGGAGAAGAAAATGCACAAATAAATGAATTTAGAACAGAGTTACGTTATTCAAAAGTTGGCGATAGGGTTATTAATACACGATTGAGAATTTTGAATATTGATTTTGAAGGAGAAAATAATACGCCTGTCAGTTACGAACTTTTGGAAGCTTTACGAGCAGGACAAAATATAACGTGGGATTTGAATTTGCAACAAAAACTTTTTAATGGTTTACAACTTAGTGTTGTTTATGAAGGCAGAAAATCGGAAGAAACACCTGCTGTTCATATTGGAAGAATACAGGTTACTGCGCTTTTTTAGTATATTCATTTTTCAACTTTGAATGTCCTTTCAGAAGGTTACCAATAGTTTAAAAAAAACCTTTTAAACTATTGACAGAGTTATTTTGGATTACCAAAAAACTGCTTAAAACGTTTTGAAGCCATCATTTTGCAAAAACCAATGATTTATCAGAGGAGTCTATTAAGCTGAGCAAAAATTTATATGAATTCATAAAAAACAATAATTAAAATTCCATGACTTTTTTTTATTATCTGTATAAAAAGTACAACTCAATCCAAATGAAATAATAATAAAAGCAACTTAGCTACACTAAGAGTTTATAATTTTTAGAGGAGAATTTTAGATTTGTTTGTAAATAAACAAATACGCCAAAACAAGCATGATGATATTTAATCATTATTTTTTATTCATTCTTCTACAGAAAAAGTTTCGCCTTCAATGGCTAAAGCTGCATTAGGAAAAACCTCTTTTGCTTCTTCCAATAGAGGTGACAAATCATAATAGCGAGTAGAAAAATGCCCCAAAATAAGTTTTGCGACCCTTGCTTCTTGTGCAATTAAAGCAGCTTGTTTGCCCGTCGAATGAAAGGTTTGAGCAGCACGTTTTTCGTGTATATGCGTAAAAGTAGCCTCGTGATACAACAAATCTACCCCTTTAATAATTTCAATTAGAGCAGAAGAAGGCAAATAAACTGTATCCGAACAAAAAGCATAACTTCGTCTTTTATTGGGCAAATGTGTATAGTCTTCATTTTTCAATATTTGATTGTTATGTTCAAAATCTTCCCCCTTTTTGAGTGCAATTCGTCCAGCAATAGGCAAATCTATAGGTATTTTTTCTTTAATTAAATTTTTATCTTTTGCCTTTTCTCTAAACAAAAAACCACAACAAGGAATCCTGTGTAACAAAGGAATGGTATGCACTGTTACCTTTTCATCTTCAAATAAAAACACAGATTTTTCTTGATTTGTTTCTATAAAATGAAGTGAATAATTAAGAACAGCGTGTGAATATTTGAGCTGTAGAGTAATTATTTCTTGCAAGCCTTTGGGAGCATGCAAATAAAGAGGTTCAGTTCTTCCACGCAAATTCATTGTATTAAGCAATCCCATAAGCCCAAAATAATGGTCGCCGTGAAGATGACTAATAAAAATAGCGTGTATTTTATTTATCTTTATTTTGTGTCTAAAAAGTTGTATTTGCGCTCCCTCTCCACAATCAATCATATAATATCTATGATTAATACATAAAACTTGAGAAGTTGGAAAGCGTCCGTGTGCAGGAATTGCTGCATTTGCTCCTAAAATGGTAAGCTCAAAAATCAAAATAATTATAAAGTATAATAATAAACAAGTCCTTGAACATAATTAAATATAAACAAATTACGATATTTTTAGTGATATTTAATTCTACTCATTTACTTAAAAAAGAATATTTCAGCCAAAATACAAAAATTAAAGTATAAGTTTCCAAAATTAATTCTGCTATTTTTTATTTTTCTTGAATCAAATTATAATTTGATTAAATTAGATAAAATTTTGAATTTTGTTTCCATAAGTTTTGATTTCCTCTTTGTAAATTGAAATTTGTTTAATAATCTTGTATCCAAATTCCCTACTAACTTTATGGGATATTAAATTAATACTTTATTTCTAACACCCAATTTTATGTCAAATAATAATTATACCTCTCCAGAAAACATTAGCTCTATTGAAGCTCCCTCTTTCTTTTCTCAACACTCTGATAGTTCAACAATTTGGAATATGCAAAATCAAGACGAACAAGATAACACTCCTCAATTTAATTTAGAAGATGATTTTTCAGATATAGATTTAGACCCTAATTTTGATGAATTTGATACTGATTTTGATGAGTACGATGATTATATTTCAGAAGATGATGAATTTTAATTTAAAAAAAACTTCATATTTCATTATTTGTGAGAAATAACGCTATTAATATGTAAAATGTATTTTATTTTTATAAAGAACCAATTATTAGAATATTTTTCAAATATAGTCATTAATTGTTGCTAATTTATTTGGTAAAATACAATTTGACTGCTATCTTTACATTTAGGAAAAAATCAATAATTATGATTTTTTATTTAAAAATTAATTCTAAAATCAAATAAGGAACAGAAATAAAGGACTCATTTCGAAACAACAAATCATTGATTATCATTGCATTACATTCGGAATTAGCTTTATTGCCTTAGCAGGTCGTAACCTTTAATTCGTAATCATTCCTAAATAACTCAATTTTATTTTAACCTTTTATAAATGATGAATAAAAAGTACCTTTTAGTCGGAGCAGCAGCTCTTGGACTTAGCGCAGGTATTTTTGGATACTCTCAACTTGACACTACATGTTCGGTTGATTTGTCTGAAAATCAAGAAATAAGTGCAAAAGAATTAGCGAAAGCTATGGCTGACCAAAAAGCAGCCAAACATAACAAAGAGGGATATTTCAAAACAATGGAAGCCTCTGGTTATTTCAAATATATGAATGATATTCGTACAAAAGCTGGGGAAAAACACCCTTCTTATAAAGCTGGATATCTTCAATTAGAATTAGAAAAAGCTATAAACAACACTGCAACAGCTCGTACAGAAGAGTTTACATTTGATGAGCGTGGGCCTGGTAATGTCGCAGGACGTACTCGTTCTGTTCTTGTTGATGCTAGAGATGCTTCTAACAATACTTGGTTTATCGGAACTGCTGGTGGTGGTATTTGGAAAACTTCCGATGGTGGAGATAACTGGGAAGACAAATCTGGAAACATGGCTCACTTAGCTATCACTTCATTAGCGCAGTGTGAATCTAGCCCTACTACAATGTATGCTACCACAGGAGAAACTCCTTTTAGTGGAAATGGTATCAATGGTGGTGGTGTTTTCAAATCTACTGATGGAGGAGATACTTGGAATCGTTTGGATTCTACAATTCCTCGTACTACTGATTTTTTACATGGTACTCGTGTAATTGTATCTCCTAGTGACCCTAACTTAGTTTTGGTTACTTCTTCATACAATCCTTATTTAGCAAGTGGTATTGACTCTGAAGAGAACAGAACATCGTATGTTTTGCGCTCAACAGATGGAGGAAACAACTGGACAATTACATATAGCAATGCTCAACTTCTTCAACAAATAATTGCCGAACCAGGTAACTTCAACAACATGTATGCTGTTGGTTCTGTATTAGGAAACCCTACATTGATTCGCTCTACTGATGCTGGTCTTAGTTGGAATCCAACTAAGATGACTTCTATTGCTGCTGTAGAAGATACAGATGGTAATGGTGTTGGACGTTCTGAATTAGCTATTTCTCCTACAAACCCTGCAATAGTATATGCTTCAGTACATATACAAGGTGGTGCATCTCGTCTTCTTGTATCTCTTGATAGAGGTGTTTCTTGGAGAATTATAGAAGAAAATGGTCGTCAGAAAACTCAAGATTATTTGGGTGGACAAGGTGGATATGATAATGCTATCACAGTAAGTCCTACAGATGAAAATACAGTATATTGGGGTGGTGTTGATTTGTGGAAAACTACAATCAATCCTGCAAATACTCGTACAGGCCCTCGTCAGTTTTTAGGTGCAGATTTGGAAAATATGGATTACCTTACATTTGTTAATGTTTCAGGTTTTACATTATTAGGTGGGCAATTAGAAGTAAATACACCTGCTAAAGCTGTTGCTGTAGAGATTAGATTTGGTGCTGGAAAAACTCAAAAAGCACACCGTTTTGTAGCTGGTGGTGGTGGTGCAGGACCAGGTGTTGCTCCTGACCAATATGTTTACCAAGATTATGTAGATGTTCCTTTTGAAGTTTGGGATATAGAAAATGACCAACAACTTATGTTTTCTTTCCGTGACCAACAAAATGATGGAGAGTTTACATTCACAGAGCGTGATGATGATAACGACCCAGACTTATTGAATACTCGTGAATATATGTTTGTTCATGCTATTCCTTATGATGCTGCTACTCCAAGCCCTACGATTGCAAGACCTGCAGGACACGAAGCTGAACAAATTTATTTTGTTTGGCCATTCTTAACAGAAGGACAAACATTTGATACAAATGCTACTTCTACAATTCGTTTCAACTACGGTGGTGCAACATATCAAAACAGTACAATTAGTCGTGTAAGTAATGCTTATGGTAACACTGGAAACAATTTAGACCAATTACACCCAGACCATCACATGTTAGCTTATGCAGGCGATCGCTTGATTTCTGTTAATGATGGTGGATTAGCTTACTCTAACAATGATGGTGGAACTTGGACTGAAGTAGATAATTTATCTACAAATAATATTGTTACTTCACAATACTATAAAGTAGATAGACACCCTACTGAAAACAGATATGTTGGTGGTATGCAAGATAATGGCTCATGGGTTTCTCCTATTGACCCTACATCTTCTTCTGACCATGCTGAAGCATCAGGTGGTGATGGTATGGAAGCTGTATGGCACGCAACTAATCCAGATTTAGTCCTTACTACATCTCAATACAATACAGTATATCGTTCTACTAATGGTGGTTCAAGTTTTGCTCGTTCTAATAATGGCATTACCGAAACAAGTGATGACGGAACAGCTCCTTTTGTTACTCGTTTAGGATATTCTATTGTTGCTCCTGAAACAGTATTTGCAGTAGGTAATAATGGTGTTTACAAAACAACAAATTTCGGACAACGTTGGAATAGAAAAGCAATATCTAGTGACCTTTGGAACTTCTCTTCTTCTGCAACCTCTGTATATCCTTCTTTGGCTGACCCAAATATCGTTTGGGCTGGTGGTGGTATGGCAGAAGACCGTACAATGTTCCTTTCTACAGATGGTGGAGATACATTTACTGCACTACCTAATCCAATCGATATTGGATTAATGTCTGGTTTTGCTACTGACCCTGAAAACCCTAATACAGCATATATGTTGTTCGGACAAGGTGGAGTAGGTAAAGTATGGCGTACAACTGATTTAGGACAAACATGGAGAGAAATCTCTGGATTTGGTTTAGGAGTTGTTAGTCGTACAGGATTCCCAGACGTAGTACCATTCTCAATGGTAGTATGGGGAGATACATTATTTGTAGGTACTGAAATTGGTCTTATAGCTTCGTATGACAATGGGGCAGCTTGGGAACGTGTAAACGAATTTCCTGCTGTTGCTGTATTTAGTCTTACTGTAAAAGAAGGAGATGGACAACTCGTTATTGGTACACATGGACGTGGTGTTTGGTCTTCTGACATGGGAATTTCTTATAACCGTGGTGGTGGTACTCCAACAGATGGTAGCCTTGCTGTTAGTGCAATTAGTGGAAACACCTCAGAAGATGGCACAACTGCTACATTTACTGTAAAATTAAACAGAATAATAGTCAGTAAATCATTAAATATTCATAATTTTTTCATTTTTACACAAAGGTATGATTTTTACATTTTGTTGTTGCGATTGTTTGAGCTGCATCATACTTCTTTCGGGTAACCACAATGAGTACTTATGCATGACGGCTTGAAATAGCGAACTGTTGACTAAAAGAGCTACCCCGCGAGCGACATTGGGGGAGGGGAAAGCGTTAAACCAAACGGGTTCGACATTCGCAAACTGACGAATAAACGGAAAAAGTGCAAAATCCGCCATGGTTGGGCTATCTGCACATAAAAATGCTTGTTGGGCTAATTTATCTTCTAATAATTGCAAAAATATTTCTGCCTGTTGGCGATACCAATTTTGGCTCTGTTCGGGAAACCTATCTGCGTATTTGTATTTATCTAACCAGGGTTTAAAGTCATTGTCATTGGCATTTATCCAGATCA